>DAIOFH010000132.1:0-10749 GCA_036745875.1 Planctomycetota bacterium
TTAAGGAGAGAGAAACATCATCCCTTGGGCAAATGCCATCTGGAAGGAAGGTTTGGTCGAAAGTTCGATATAACAAACACGATCCGCCAATTGCTCCGCTACCTCCCGGTCACGCCGGGACAGTAAACACAATCTCGCACCGGCAAGGGATGAATTTCCGACTGCATGGATTTTTTCGCCGGCGACCCCGGCGGGAATCAGTCCGGTTCCCGTCGCGGAGGCAGGGTCGAGATAGCTGCCAAAGCCGCCCGCCAGAACAACACTGTCAAGTTCGTGAGCCTCCACCCCCGCCCCGGCCAGAAGCAAAGCGGCCCCAGCCGCCATCGCGCCCTTCGCCAACTGGAATTCCCGCACATCCTGCTGGGTCAGCGCCACCCCTTCCGTGTTGGCGGTACCGGGCCGTGCAAGCCAAAAGGCGGTATCGCCATTTTCACCGTCGCGGAATACCCGGGCCAGCAGGTCCACAGGAATTTCAGGATGTGCAGCCAGGACATCCTCGCGACTCGGCATCCTGCCGCCGTCGTCGATAATTCCCTCCAGCAACAGCAAGCTGACAGCCGACAACAAGCCGGTCCCGCAGATCCCGCGCGGATCCTCACCGTCGATCACCGAAAGTTGCAGCCTCCCATTTTCGTCGACTCCCACTCCGGCTATCGCACCGGGCGAAGCCCGCATGCCCTGCCGTATCCTCGCGCCCTCGAAAGCCGGCCCGGCGGCAGCGGCGGCGGCGGAAACGGCCCCATTCGATACCAGGACCATTTCGCCGTTGGTGCCGACATCCATGAAGAGGATGTGCCCGGGCTGTTCGCAGATGGAATGGGCCAACAGGCCGGCGACGATATCCCCCCCGACATAGGCCGAGATGTTGGGAAGGATATACCAAAGGGACGATTGTTCATTGCCCGGATGTTTTGTCATGACATACTTGCCACGCCTGAAAACAGGAACAAACGGGCTGGTCGTCAATCCTTGGCAGGGCAATCCCAGCAGAAGATGGTTCATCACCGGATTACCGGCGATGGCGGTAAAGACCGGCAAAGCGGAAACACCCGCCTCGGCGAGCGCGGCAGCGGCAAGGGAATGTATGGCGTCGGCGGCCAGCGACTGCATTTCACCAGCCTTTTCAGGACTGCCCGCGGCATATTCGGCGCGGCTGATCACATCGTCCCCGTGCCTGGCCTGGGGATTTGCGGTTGAAACGACAGACAGCGTCTTTCCGTTCGCCATGTCGCAGAGGACGGCGGCCAGCGTCGTCGTCCCCAAATCGACTGCCAAACCGAGAAGCGGGACTTCGGCCGTCTTCGACTTTTCCAGGCGGATCAACCGCGAATCCAGGCCAATCGCCCTGCAGTCATGGGTTGCGGGGATTCCAGCCAATAAGTCGAGCGGGATGGTGACGCCTGTTTTTCCTCCGTCCTGTAATGCCGCGAAAATGCCCGATTCCGCATCTTTGGCGGCTTTGAAATCAAGAGTTTGTGCCCATAGGCCGGATTCGCCGTCAGGTTCCTTGCCATGGAAATCCGTGAGGATTATTTCCTGCCCGGAGGAGTTGTCAGGGTCGGCGACCACAAGATCGCCGTGTATTTCCACTATGCATGATGCGCGCCAACCCTGCTCCAGCAGTCCGGAAGAAAGGCACAAACGCTGCCTGCCGTCCGCAGGGACAGCGCCATCGATGATCCTGACCCGGCACTTGCCGCACATGCCCTTGCCTCCGCAGGAAGCGGGAATGGAAAACCCCGCCTGCCGCACGGCGGAGAGCAGGTTTGTACCGTCAGCAATGGCAATTGATTTTTTTGAAGGGAAAAAAGAAAGGGTGGCCATGGCGTATTAGCCGACCACAATGCTGTAAAGGACAAACAGGCCGAGACCGACCAGAAGACCGATGATGAAAACGCCCACCCCCTGCACGGCAAGGCGCGACAGGGAGACGTCAAGACGCCAGCGTCTGCCGCCGGGCTTGGCTTGCCGTTTCTGGATGTTTTTTATTTGCTTAAGCGCCGCCTGCATTTCCAATCGGCGCCGTGCATCGTCGGCCATTCTTGGCTCCGGCGGTCAAAAGGCGTAAACACATATCCAACTTCCCAACAATCATATGGTTTACCTATATACAGCGCAATGGTATTTTACCCCCGCAAACCCCCGTTACCGTCATTCCGGCGAAGTAAACCAATGCTACATCATCAACAGGAGGTTGAGCCGGAATTCCGCAGTATCGACATGGATTGCCGGATAAACCTGTTCTTGAATTTTAATGCGTCTCCCCTGCCGCGGACAAATGGGGGTACATAAAATACTGGCGTTTTCAGTCGGATACCGTATGCTATAACGGTTCGCTTTTTATTCATCGCCTGCCCAACGGCATGGCTATGCTGAGGCGCGCAGAGAATTCGGTTTTTCAATCTCATAACCTCTGTGCGCGCATCAGGCTTGGGATTGACGTTTCCCGAAAACTAAAACGGCTCTGGTATAAGTATATGCAGGAGAAGAAACAAAATGGCAAAACAGCGTTTTCGCGCCATTGAAGGCACACGCGATTATTTCGACAAGGACGGCAACCGTTTCGACAAGACCGTCACCTTCGCGTCGGAGCATTTTGTCAAATACGGCTACAGCCGCATCAGGACCCCCATTTTCGAGACGACCGACCTTTTCGCCCGCTCCATCGGCGCGGCCACGGACATTGTCGAAAAGGAGATGTACACCTTCAAGCCCGGTTCCGATACAATCACCCTCCGCCCCGAAGGCACGGCAGGCATTGTCAGAAGCTACCTCCAGCACAACCTGGACAAACAAGGCGGCTTGGTGAAGTTCTGGTACGAAGGTGCGATGTTCCGGCGCGAACGGCCGCAAAAAGGCCGCCAGCGCCAGTTCCACCAGGTGGGCGCGGAAGCCATCGGCTCCGCCGACCCGCTTCTCGACGCCGAAGTCGTCGTCATGGGCCTGGAGTACTACAAATATCTCGGCCTGAACCAGGTGCAGCTCAGGCTCAATTCCATCGGCTGCCAAAAGCCGGAATGCCGCCCGCTGTTCCGCCAGCTCCTCCGCGATGCCATCAGGCCGAACCTGGACAAATACTGCAAAAGCTGCCAGGCGCGCTTTGACCGCAATGTCCTCAGGATCATCGACTGCAAAAGCCCGCACTGCCGGGAGTTGTCGAAAAACCTGCCGAAAAGCTACGAAAACCTCTGTCCCGAGTGCGCCGACCACTTCGAGAAAACCCGCGAGGCCCTCGAAGCCCTCGGCGGCGCTTACGAACTCGACCACACGCTGGTGCGCGGCCTTGATTATTACACCAAGACGGTCTTCGAATATACCCACGGCGCTCTGGGCGCGCAAAGCGCCATCGGCGGCGGCGGCCGTTACGACGGGCTGGTGGAGGAACTCGGCGGCCCCTCGATCCCCGGAATTGGTTTTGCCCTCGGCATTGAGCGCATCCTCATAGCCATGGAAGCGGAGGATGCCTGCGCCTGCGGCTACCCGCTCCAAGTTTACGGCGTCACCCAAGGGGAATCCGCTCACCGCGCAATGTCCGGGATGATCGCCAGGCTCCGTGCCGCGGGGCTTGCCGCCGACATGGATTACGAAGGCCGTTCCATGAAGGCCCAGATGCGCACCGCCAACCGCCGCCAGGCCATGTGTTGCCTCATCCTCGGCGATGAAGAGCTTTCGAACGGCGTCATCACCATCAAGAACATGATGGATGACGCGGGCGGCCAGGAAACGGTCAGCATCTTCGATTGCCTGGAAAGGGTTCGGGCCACACTGCCATGAAGCGCCGATTCCTTTTCGGTATCCTCTGCCTGTGCCTCCTGGCCCTGATCGCGCCGGGAGCCGGAGTCGTTTCGGCGGGCGAATACCTCGCCTCGCCCCGGCTTGTCGCCGACCCGGCGCGGCCGGGCGAAGTCTGGGCCGCATTCCAATCGACGCAGCCGCAGGAGGGAACCCAGCAATACGAACTGCGCCGCTTCGACCAACGCGAAGAAGTCTGGTATGATTTGGGCCGGTATAACGGCACTATCGGAGGCATGACGGCCAGGAACGGCGAACTGTGGGTCGCCACCAGGGACGGCGCGCTTGTCCGCCCCGACGACGACTCCCCCCTCGCCCTGCCGGAAAACGACATCAACATCAAGGCCATAACCTGGTACGAAGGATCGGTCATCGCCGTGAACTACCTTGACGGCGCTATCGAGCTGATCCGTCCGGGAGAGGACCAGAGCTGGCGGCGCACCGACCATCCCTCCGCGCGGATCGAAACGCCGACAAGGGCGTTTCTCCTTGTCTACCGTAACGAACTGCATCTCATCTGGACGAAAAGCAACCGCGACCTCTCCGGCGGCGCAGTCCGTCACATGGCGCTCCGGGACAACAAGTGGCGCGACATCGCCACCCTGCCGCTGGGGGAAATCCAGTCGCTCTCCGCATTCATGGACCAGGGAAAGCCGCGCTTCATCGCGCGGGCGACCGATCCCGTCGGCAATAACCCGCACCACAGCCTCGTCAGCATGACCTACCTGGACGACGGCTGGAAGTCCGCGTCCTTCCCCACCCGCGACCTCAGGGACAGCCTGCGGGATTCCTATGATTTCGCCGCCGTCCGCACCGGCAGGGACATGATCTGGCTGCTGATCGACCCGGCGGGAGCGAAAGCATATTGCGAAAATCCCCAGGGAAGGCTTTCGGAATCCCGGCTTGCCGAATTGACCGCCGGCGAATCGACCTGGTCCGAATTGTTTTCCTTCGCCCTGATCGCCCTTATGGTTGTCCTCCTGGCGAGGTCGTGCCGCAGGTCGCGGATGCTGTCCCTCGCCAACCCCGGCCGCCCGGCCGACATCATGTCCCGGGCGATCGCCATTTTCATCGACAGCATGATAGTCTCCATCGGCGTCGGCGCATACCATATCGCCGCCGGCGACATCAACATCTACGAAGAGATGTTCACGGTCAGCATGATGAACGAAATCTTCTGGATCAACCTCGCCGCCCTCGGCCTTTTCGCCGCGGTGCTGGAAGCGATGTCCGGGCGCACGCCGGGGAAATGGCTTATGGGCATACGGGTGCGAAGCGTATCGGGAGGCCCGCCCAGCATAACCCAATGTCTGATCAGAAACCTCCTCCGGGGCATAGACATGTTCCCCGTGTTGTTCCCCGGCGCCATCGGGGCAATCGCCAGCATGTTCAACCAAAGGAAACAGCGCGTCGGCGATTTTCTCGCGGGTACGGTCGTCAGGCGCCACGCCCCCCTCTCCGCCCGCCCCATGATCCTCGCCAGCGCCAGCCCGCGCCGCAAGGAACTTCTGGAAGCGGCGGGCATGAATTTCCGCTGCCAGCCTGCCTATATTGACGAAACGGCGATTCAGGGCCGGACGCCGGCGGAAACGGCGCGTCTGTTGGCCGAGGCCAAGGCCAAAGCGGCGTTCCACATGAACCCGAACGTCGGCGCGGTGATAATCGCCGCCGACACCATGGTCGTATTGGACAATCAGGTGCTGGGAAAACCCATCGACGAAGAGGACGCCAGGCGCATGCTGCAGATGCTGTCCGGGCGCTCGCACCGCGTCCTCACCGGCCTGGCCGTCTTCGACGGCGCGACCAGGCAGATGATCGCCAACGTCGAAACGACCGAAGTCGAATTCCGCGACTTGTCCGAAGCCGAGATCGACAGGTACGTAGCCTCCGGCGACCCGATGGACAAGGCCGGCGCATACGGCATACAAACCGCCTATCTGGTCAAGCAAATGCGCGGCAGCATGTCGAACGTCGCGGGCCTGCCGATGGAAATGCTCTACAACCTGCTGAAACTTCTCGATTCCTGAAATTCCACCCCTACTCAGGCGGCAAAAGCCGCACCGGAAGCCCGTTTTTCTGAATGGATATGATGAACTGTTCAAAAAGTTCGACCATGCGGCAGTCGTATTGGATCGGATTCGGCGTGAATGGCTGGCCAGGCTGGGACAGCCCGCAGCGGGGACAACAGGAGACCCTCTCGCCCGTTGAGCAACGCGACCGGCGATGGCGTAGGACAAAATCGTCCGACATCTCGTCATCGTCGGACGCCGTCTCCGGATGGGCCAAGTAAAGATAATCGACAGTTACCCCGAAAAAACTGGCAATCTGCTGCATGCGGCTTTTATCAGGCGTGCGCCTCCCCTTTTCCCACGGCGACCACTGTTGCGGCATTACGCCGAAGGCTTCGGCGCATTTTTTGACGCCGCCGCGTCCGGAAAAACGTTGCAAGCGGCAATGTTTGATGTTCCGGGCAATCACTTGCCGGAGTTCATCAGGTATCCGGGCCATAATTACGACAACTCCCGCCTCGTCATAGTGACCTGAGCAAATTATACCGGCGCTTATTTTCTGTAAAACGTTTGTACCTATGTTTTGTTGATGCACTGACTCCATTAATGACAAAGGTCAGAATTACCCAATTTGATCCAGGACAAAACACTGACGCGTTGTAAAATTAGAAATGAGTCTGGTTTGAATACTTCAGCCCAGGTAAAATCATTGCGCACCGGTACCGGTTTATGAAAATGAAAATGAAAATCACGCTATCACGAAAACAATTCCAAAATAAACTCATCGGCGAAACCGTGTAACGATCTTGCCGATAAAGCAATGGTAAATCACAAAAAATATGTCGCAGAATCATATATTGACTTCAAGTTTATACGATTCACGACGATATTCATTATAACTAAACGCCAACATTTGTCAATGCTTGTTCGCCGACGAAAGAAGTTTTATGTTCGACAGACAGGGAATTTACAAACGATTCGCCCAATGTTACCCCGTTGGGACGCCCTGCATATTGGCGCATAGGCTGGGGCTCAATCATGCGACGATATTCCAATGGCGCTCCGGCGCGCGTCCCGTTCCGTGGATGCGGATGAAAAAACTCGTTGATGAGCAGGGTTTGCGCTGGGACTGGCTGCTGGAGGGAAAGGGACCGAAGTTCAGGCAGCGCATAAAAACCGGGCGTACAAAAAAATTCAACAGGCATGCGATCAACCGCCGTTTCCTCGGCCTGTTTCCGGCGCAGACGCAGGCCAAACTCGGCGAATCGCTTGGCGTGAGCCAGGCCGCCGTCTGCAAATGGCGGCACGCCGAGATGCAGGTCCCCTGGGAAAAACTGAAATGCGCCGTGGACAACTACCGTGTGACGTGGGAATGGCTGTTGGAAGGGCGGTAACTGCAATTGGCAATGGTGCGAAGCAATTAGGGCATTCTAAGAATTTCCGTGAAAATAAGGAGTCAGTTGTCTCTTTCAAACAGCCCGCCCAGCGAAGCGTACAGCGTCTTGAACTTGGCATACTGACGCTGGTAGATCGCATGGTTTTCCATGTCGGGCTCAAAGCTGCGCTTGATCGCGATCATCGAACCGCAGGCTTTTTCAATACTCTCGTATATCCCGGAAGCGCAACCGGCCAGGATGGCTGCCCCCAGGCAGGACGCGTCCTGCGATGATTGGGTGACATGCAGCGTTTTCCCGGTGACGTCCGCCTTGATCTGGTTCCAGACCTCCGACTTCACGCCGCCGCCCATGGAACGGATCTGCTTTATTTCCAGGCCCATGCCGGTGACGACTTCGATGTTGCGGCTAATTATGTAACCGACGCCTTCCATGATGCTGCGGATGAAGTGCGCCTTGGTATGCTTGAGGGTCACTCCGTAAAATACGCCCTTGGCGCGCAGGTTCACGTCGGGAGCCATGGCCCCCTGCAGATGCGGCAGCGCCAAGAGGCCTTCGCAGCCGGGTTCGACCTGGACCGCCTCCTTGTCCATCAGGTAGTACGGGTCCACTCCCTCGGCCTGTGCCGCTTCCATCTCCAGCCCGCAGAAGGCATCCCTGAACCAGCGGATGCACATGCCGCCCATGGTGAACGAGTGCAGCATATAGCGGTCCGGACCGGTAAAATAATACACCGGCATCAGCCTGTCGGCATTGTAAGTCAAGTCCCGGAGCGGCATGCAAACGCCGATCGCCGCCCCGATGTTTTCGGAAAAAACCCCCGGACTGCAATTGCCGACGCCGATTGCCGCTGCAACCTGGTCAAGACAACCGGTGCATATTTTGGTATTTGGCGAAACGCCGAGAAAATCCGCCATGTCGGGGCGGATCAGACCGACAAACTGCCCCGGGTCCATGATCTCCGGCAGCATTCCTTCATCCACGCCGAGAAAATCCAGCATTTCCGGCCAGTATTTCCTCGTTCTGATGTCCCAGTATTCGGTGGAGCTGAGGAGCGATCCCTCGGACACGAACCTCCCGGTCAGAAGATGGATGAGGTAATCTTCCAGGAGCGACAGGTGTTTGGTGCGGGCGAAAATATCGGGCTGGTTTTCCTTTACCCACAGCGCCTTGGCGGCGGGCCAGCATGCCTCAAAGCTGACCTGCCCCGTGACTTCGTAGCATTTCTCGTCGCCGAACTTTTCGCGCAGCCGGTTCGCCTGTCTGCATGCGCGGTTGTCCATCCAGACAATCGCGTTCCTGAGGGGTTTATAATCCCCGTCCAGGAAGCACAGGGTCTCCCCCTGCACGGAAAAGCCGACGACGTCGATGTCCCTGGTGTCGATCCTGCCTGCCGCGGAGATTTCGGCAAGGCCTTTCCTGATCGAATCCATGTATATGTCGCAAGGCGCTTCGACAGTCGTTATATCCGGCGTCAAAAGGGCGTATTCCACCACGGCAATGGCCTGCCGCACTCCCTGGCAATCGAAAACCGCCGCCTTGAGGGCAGTTGTGCCGACATCGATACCAAGAATGTATTCGCCCATGAATCCCTTCCTTTGCGCCTTTCGGTGTTCTCCGTCCGGTTAAATGACGATATTCATCTCCGCAGCCAAAAACTTGGCCACGCCGTCGTCGTCGCTTGATTCAAGCACGGCGGTGACGCGTTCCTTCACTTCGGCGAGTGCGTTCTCCGGGGCATAGCTGCGGTCGGCGACCTCGATCATCGATATGTCGTTGTGGTTGTCGCCGAAAACGACCAGCTCGTCGTAGTGCAGGATGTCCTTGAGTTTTGCCAGCGCGTTTTTTTTGCTCGCCTTGGCGCTGAATGCTTCAAGGCAATAGAGGCCGTTGTAAATATTGAGATAGAGCGCGCAGGCGATGCCGGGGATTTCGGCAAGGCTGTCGCGCACCGGCCGCAGATCGGCTTCCGAACCGGTGAGAGCGGCGTAGAACGTCTGTGCGTTTTCCGTTTTCGCCAGGCTGTCCGGGACACAGAGGACCTCGCCGCAGCTCTCCAGGGCGCGGTCGCTGTAATACTGCGTCTGCCCCCGCATGGCCTCGTCCTCGAAATAGATGTTTATCTTGTCGTTCCTGAAAGTATAGAGAAAGCACGACAGGCCCTTTTTCTTGAACGCTTCCCGGACTGCCGGCACCGACTCCCTGTCCATCGCCTCGACGCCCGCGTACGACTGCGTCGCGAAATTGTAGAGAAAAACGCCGTTGGTGAGGATCCCGGGGTTATCCAGGCGGATGGCCGCGAGGCGGGTGTCGCAGCCATAGGGCATGCGCGCCGTGGCGACGGTGAAAAGCATCCCCTTGTCGATGCATTTGTTGAGGACCTGTGCCGAATAGTCCGAAATGCGTTTTTTAGAATTGAACAGGGTGCCGTCCAGGTCCGAGACATAGAGGGTGGTCATGGTTTTCTCCGTCCGTCGTCGCTGCCAGATAAAAAAGAAAATCAACATGCGGGTGCGTCGTGCAGAATCGGCCGACAGGGCCGAAAACACGGTGGTCGTGCGCTACGGTAAAAAGTGCGTCATACCGCTATGACGTTGACGCCCACATCCACGAGTTGGTTGAGGATATGCTGCGGCGTCTCCTTGCCGGTGATAAGGGTATTGACATCCTGAAAGGAGCAGATGTTGACGAAGGCCACCTTTTCAAACTTGGAATGGTCGCAGAGGATGACGATTTCCTTGGACGCCTGGATCATGAGCTTTTTCGCCTGGATCTCCTCGACGGAAAAATTCATCATGCCGATATTGAAGTCGATGGCGTCGACCCCGAGGAAGGCCTTGTCGGCATGGATCTGGGTGACGGCGTTTTCGGCGAAAAATCCGTTCAGGGAAAAATGGTTGCGACGGAGGGAGCCGCCGAGGACGATCAGGTCGATATTGGGATAATAGGCCAACTCCATGGCGATCATCAGGTCGTTTGTCGCGATGTACAAGGGCGGCTTGACGCTGGTCAGGGCTTTTGCGAACTGGTGCACGGTGGTGCCGCAGCTCAGGAGAAGCGTTTCGTTCGAATGCACCAGCTCGCAGGCGGCTTTGGCGATTCGTTCTTTTTCCTCGAGAAACATGTCCTTGCGTACTGTGAACGGAGGCTCGTGCGCAGTCGCGCCGGACGCAACATTCACCGCCCCGCCCCGAATCCGTTTCAGTGATTTTTGCAACTCAAGCTCTTCTATGTCGCGGCGAATGGTCGAATGGGAAGTATTGATCCTGGCGGCAAGTTCATCCACCGTGACAATGCCGTGCTCTTTCAGTTCGGAAATGATTATTTCCATGCGGCGTTCTTTGATCACGACTGCCCCTCATCTGGCGTTTGAATAGGAAATATGGGCGGATGAAGTAAATCTGACTTCTCTTGAATATTTTTGCAATGTTTCATTCAAATTATTCCAGAAAAAGTCGTCTTGTCAAGTACGAATTATAAGAAATTATGCGAAAAATGAAGAAAATCATCATAAATCGTGAAAAAGATCAAAATATTGCAAAAAACCCGTTTAT
>DAIOFH010000133.1:0-10679 GCA_036745875.1 Planctomycetota bacterium
ATACGTGATATTGCCAAGGGGTTCTTTCGCAAACGAAAACGAGTACGACAGACACTGAGAATGACTTTGTTGTTAAGTTAGCGCTTATGCGCGGGAGGGGGCGCGGCTTCACCAGCATGGTGGAGACAAAATTCACCAGCCCCACCGCCACATGGCACATGGACACGGCGAAGAGGATGACCAATACGGTAAACATATTGCCAACGACGCCGAGTTCGTGGGCTATTAGCGATATGGCGAAAGTGAAGAGAACAGTAAGGACGGCGATGGAGCCAAGGTAAAGTCCGAGGGTCATCCTGGAGGAAGCGGTGCGGATGTAGTCCCCGATGCCGACTTTGAAGGATATGGCCCTTTTCAACTGCTGCTCGCCGTCGCTGATAAGATAATAGCCGACGTGCCTGAACGCGGTGTCCTCGCCCCTTTCCCCCGCGGCGCGGACGAGGTTGAGGCATTTTTCCGCCACAGCCTCTTCGTCGAATGAGCTTTGCTTGGAAAGCTGTTCCACTATCCGGCGGTAGCCGTCTCGGGTGCTGAAATCCATTTTGGCGTAGACGTCCGCCGGGTCGCGGCGCAAGGTCTTCTCCACCACGCTGAGGTTTTCGACGAATTCCTTCCAGTCCGTGACGTTGAGGCTGCGCAGGCTGTTTATGCTGTTGCGGATGGATATCTCCATCACCGCCTGGATGCGGTTTTCCTCGGCGACGGCCTCTTCGATGCTTGCCCCCTCCCCGGTCAGGTGCTGCTCCACCCACTGGAGGGGAAGTTTGAGCCCGCTGCCGCGCGCATTCAGTTTGCGCTTGAATTCGGCCACGAAGGAGTTGGTCAATTCCGGTTTCGCCCGCGCCATGTCCGCGACGGCAAGGATGACGTTTTTCGGGTCGGCCGCTTCGACCTTGATTATTTCGTCAGCCCAACGCATGGCGTTGTGGCGGTCGTCGCGGCATTTTTCCGTCAATACGGCCATGCGGCGGATGTTTTCGATCAGGGCGAGGCGCAGCATGATGGGGATGGCCCACAATTCGCCCAATTTCAGCGGCATCACCTCCTGGTAAGCGGCTATGACGCTTGATACATCCTCTTCGTCGACCCTGCCGTCGCCGTAGGCGATGATCTTTTCGGCAATGTCATAGACCCTGGGTATGGCCCCCACGGTCGCGGCAACCTGAGGGAGTTCCGAAAGGTAGCGCTTCGGCAAATGCCTGGTAGCCAGGCTGACCTGCTCTTCAATAATGTAAAAGTTGTCGACCAGCCACTCCCCAACCGAGGTGATCGGCTTTTTCTCCGTTACGTCGTCCACCAGCTTGCGGTGGACGGAGCGGAGGATGGCCTCATTTTCGGAAAGCCGGTGGAGAAGGAGGTTGACGGTGTCCTTGTCCTTGACAAGCTTATGTTTCCGCGCCAGGATGCGGCCTTTTTCCATGCGCTGCTCGGCACTGAAAACCTCCATCCGCAGAGGCTGCTCCGTAGCCATACCTTTTCGTTTGTTGCTCTCCTCCACATCGGTGTTGCTTTCCAGCTGCGTTTTTATGCCTTCTTGCGCCAACATAACAAACTCCTGCGTTTGGGGTTCCAAAGGAAAATAATGCCGTTGTTTCCATCGTATGGTTTCATATTTAACGTTTAATATTTATTAATTGAAATTTACTTGACAAAATCCCCATCCGATCGGCATTAACCAGTATCATCACAATGATTTATAATAAATGCAGTTATATGATTTCATCTTCCGAATCCTCAAACTATCGCGTGAAAAATGCGATAATTTCCTCCCTTCCCCTAGCTTTATCCGTGGGTTTTCATAAAATTACCACGTATATATATCTGTCACCGAGGGCATATAATTAACTCAATTAAATTTTATTTACACGCATACCGACAAAAGGAGATTGTCATGGCTGGCAAAAAAGAGGGTATTGTGGAAATACTGGGGAAAGATGCGGAGTATCTCTTGGGGCATGTGTGCAACACCGTCGACAAAACACGCTTATCCCTGCCGGGACCTGATTTCGTCGACAGGGTTTTTATCCCGGCCGACCGGTCCATTCCCGTCCTGCGTTCGCTCGAATGCCTGTTCACCTCCGGCCGGCTCGCCGGAAGCGGCTACCTGTCCATCCTTCCGGTCGACCAGGATATAGAGCATTCGGCCGGCTCGGCGTTCGGGCCGAACCCGGAATACTTCGACCCGGAAAACGTGGTCCGGCTGGCTGTCGAGGCAGGCTGCAACGGCGTCGCCAGCACCCTGGGCATCCTCGGCATGACTGCCCGCAAATATGCCCATAAAGTCCCCTATATCCTCAAACTCAACCATAACGAACTCCTGACCTATCCTGAAAAGTATGACCAGATACTGTTCGCCACGATCAAGCAGGCCTGGAACATGGGGGCGGTCGTCGTCGACGAGGCGGTACGCCATGCGATGAAACACAAGGGCGTCGCGGTCGTCACGATACCGGTCGATTACGGCTTTGTCGACATCCCCGACCGTCCCGTGTCGGCGGCGGCGAATTTCCGCAGGGGCTACCCGGTCCTTGACAGAAAAGACGTGGACGCGGCCCTCAAACTGATCGAACAGGCCGAAAGGCCGGTCCTGTATGTCGGCCAGGGCGCGCGCGGCGGCCACGAAGAAATACTCGCGATGTCGGAGCAGTTTTCCATGCCGATAGTAACGTCCGTCCTTGCCAAGGGAATCGTCCCGGACAGCGCGGAAAACCTGATGGGCACGGCGGCCCGCGTCGCCTCGAAACCTGCCAACGAAACGCTGGCGGCTGCCGACCTAATTGTTTTCGCCGGCAGCAACTTCCCCTTCGCCCGCTTCTTCTTCCCCAAGGAAGCGAAATTCATCCAGATAGACTGCGACTCGGACCGCTTGGGAAGCAGGCACAAAACAGACGCCGCCATCCTCGGCGACGCGACGACGGCGCTACGGATGCTGACGGAAAGCGGCAAAAGGAAACCGGCGGGAAAATTCCTGGCGGCATGCAGGGAAAACATGCGAAACTGGAAAAAATACCTGCACAGCTTCGACGACCGCGACGACGTGCCGCTCAGAGTCGAACCGGTATTCAAAGAGATCAATCGCATAGCGGAGGAAGACGCCATCTTCATCACCGATGTCGGCAACAGCACAATCCACGCCGTCCGGCATCTGGACATGAATCCCAGACAGCGTTTCACCACTTCCGGCCTGTTCGCAACCATGGGCTACGGCGTCCCCGGCGGCATCGCGGCGAAGCTGGGCTATCCGGACAGGCAGGTCTTCACCCTGAACGGCGACGGGGCTTTCGCCATGGTCATGCAGGACATCATCACCCAGGCGAAATATCGACTGCCGGTCATAAATGTCGTCTTCTCCAACGACTCTTTCGGCTTTATCGAAGCGGAACAGGAAGACGCCGGCCAGACCAAATTCGGCGTCGACCTCCAGGGAGCGGATTACGCGAAAGCCGGCGAAGCCATGGGCGCGAAAGGGTTCAGCATCACCAAGCGCGAACAGCTCGCCGCGGCGTTCGATGAAGCCAAAAAGAGTACGGTGCCGGTAGTCATAGACGTCAAGATCGAGAACAAGCGACCCTTCCCGGCTGAAGCGATGATGTTGGACAAGGACAAATACGGCGCTGCGGAAATAGACGCGTTCAAGGAACGCTATGAGGTGGGGGATATGCCGTTGTTAAAAGAATTGCTGAAATAGCTTCCAGCGGGTTCCCTGCGTCTCTGTTTGAAGTATTAGTCGACCTTCCGCGCAAGCGACACCGACCGCGAAACTTCGAGGAACCCCAATTCAACCGCGAACTCCAACGCGCCGGCGTCGGCGAAATACATGGACAGGTTCAACCTGAGATGGTCAAGACCGCGCCGGTGCATTTCCGCAAACACGGCGTCGATAAGGCCGGTGGCGATCCCCTTGCGGCGGTATTCCGGAAGGACGGCGACATACTGCAACTCGGCGACATAGGGATTGACGCAGGCGGCGGCGATGACCTTGCCGTCCGCATGGGCGAGGAAACAGCAGTCCATGAGGTCGATGGCGCTGAAATAAAAATCGTCGGCAGCCATCAGCTCGTCCTCGACACTGGAAACAGGAAGACTCGCCCGTGCGGACGCCTCATGCTCCCTCTCCAGGACAGGCCCGTAGACAGCCAATAACAATGGACCAAGTTTACCCTGGTCCGTCAGTTCAGCCCTGCCGATTCGAATCTTTTCGCTGTCTGGTTCAGTCAATGCAAATCTCCATTCCTTCCTTGGCGAAAAACGAGTTCGGGAACAGGGTCTTGGTGTGCGCTTCCATGCCGGCCAGCTTCGCGTCATCATAAGTCGGTTCGAAATGCAGCAGCATCAGTTGTTTCACTCCCGCCAACTTCGCCGTTTGCGCGGCTATCTCCGGGGTGCTGTGCCCCCATCCCTGGTGTTTCGCGATGTATTCCGACTGGACGTACTGGCAGTCGTGGGCAAGGGCGTCGGCGTTTTTCGCAAACTCGGCCAGGATGGGATCGCCCGTCTCCGCATTCCCCTCCACATCGGTCGCATACACGTACGCCCGGCCCTGGTATTCGACACGGAAATTCAACACCCCGTCAACCGGATGCAGCTTGTTATGCAGGACCCGCACCACCACATCGTCCGGGGTCGTTTCTACTTCCGTCGAATGAACGCCCGGATTCTCAGCCCCTTTCCGCCACACGAAAATCTGACCCTGCCTGATGGCCTTGCATACGAATTCCATGCCCATGGCGGTCAGCGGCACCGGGTGTGCCGGCGGCAGCGTCAACTCGTCCAGTGTGTCGGCGGTACTCCCATAGGAATCGGTGGGACCGTAGATATGCATGAAGGTTGATTTAAGGTAGGTTGGCTTGAAATAAAGAAGGCCTGCGGTATGGTCCAGATGATTGTGGGAGAGGAACAGGGCTATATTGTGTTTGACGTCCTGTTTCACCAACTCGTGGCCCAGGTTGATAATGCCTGTCCCGGCGTCGAAAATGATAAGTCGTCCCCCCACTTCAACGGAAGAACAGGAGGTGTTGCCGCCATATTCCAAAGTCGTCCTGCCGGGAACCGGATAGCTACCCCGCGTCCCCCAGAATTTAATCCTCATGGTGCAGTTTGGCGATGTCAATTCATTCTCCCATGAACCGCAACGAGAAACCGAAATTCTCCAAAGACTTGGTATGGCGCTTGAAGCGTAAACCCATATACTAAAAAATAATATTTACCCTGTCAATGTAAATAGGAAGACAAAAGAGAGAGGGTATCGATGACACGACCCGCCTATTATCCGGGACAAAAGGCGGTCTTTCCGGTCAAGCCGCGTTCGGGCAAGAAAAGACTGTCGCATTACCTCGCCGCCCGCTTGGGGGTGGTGGAGACATGGGCTGCCACTCTGCTGCGGCAAGGGGCGGTTGTTCTGGACGGCGTTCCGGCGACCGGGGAAACGCTTATCAATCTTTCGGGCGGCAGCCATGTGATAGAGGTAACCTTCCCCGAAGACTGGCCGCCGCATATGGTCGCAACGGAGATGGACCTGGACATACTGTATGAAGACGACTGCCTTGTCGCCATCAACAAGCCGCCCGGCATCGTCGTCCATCCGGCGCGCGGCCATCTTGACGGCAAAACCCTGCAAAACGGACTCAGGCACCGCCACCGCCACCGCATCGGGCGGCCGGATGTGACTATCGGCGCTCCGCACAGGCTGGACAAGGACACATCGGGCGTGGTTATCTTCGCCCTGACCAGGCCGGTATATATCGAACTGGTCAGGCAATTCACCGCCGGAGAGCCGAAGAAAAAATACTACGCACTGGCGGACGGCGTTGCGGGATTCATGGAACATGTCGCCGAGCAGGCGATCGGCATCGATCCGGATCATCCCCAGCGCGGCAAGCTGGTACCGGTGGAGGAAGGCGGCAAGACCGCGACGACCTATTTTACCGTGCTGAAAAAATGGCCCAACACAACCCTCCTCGAGGCCCGCCCCCAGACAGGCAGGCCGCACCAGATACGGCTCCACGCCGCAGGCCTGGGCCTTCCTCTTATCGGCGACAAGGATTACAATCCCGATTACGCGCGGCACGGCGACCTGCGCCAGCTCCTCCATGCGGCGGAATTGACATTCACCCATCCCGTCAGCGGCGAACAAATGACGGTGGCTGCGCCGATGCCGGGCGATATGTCCATATTTATCGAGCGGCAGCTATAGCAAAAAAACATGCATGCCAAAACGCAAATTATTTTGCTATTCCGGTACTTGTATGCAAAATTTTCATACACTTCAAATTAAAAAGCGTAACACATTATACCATAAGATGATTCAAGAGGAATGCGGGGAAGCAATCACCCTTTTCACCCAACGGGAAGCTGTGCCTTCGCAAAAAATCTTGCGCAGATCACCTATTCTCGTACAATTTGTGCCGCAAATTTTTTTTACATTTAAGCCACATCCCAACCGGGTCGCATTAATATAAGTAATATCCGTTCCACGCAACAGCCTCACAATCTTTGTGCCGTAACGGTGACGGAGGATAAAAACCCAAACGACTTTTATCTTTGGCACGCTGATTGCTATGATGACCAGCGGTCAATGAAATCCGATGCGAAATGATGCTAATTCCCTTTGCCCTCGCACTTATCCTAATCTACAACCATTAAGCCTTTCACTATTCTTACATGATCCGACCGCGCCATGCGCGTCGTCGCGCTGAGTTCACGCACTCTTTACGAATGCGCATCGCCGATGTTGCGCGATTCCCTTTAACGCGACGAAAAACGACAGGAAACGGCTCTGCGGCCGAAAGCAAGATCGCAACATCGCAATAGGAAAAGGAGCGGCACCATGGCAAAACCTGTGGACTATCCGGGCGGCGCGCCCTACCTCGCCGAAACGGTTCCTCGAACCTACCACGTTGTCCTGTCCATCCAGTGACGGCCTGACGGCTTTTTTCGCAAAAACCAGAGCGGAGATCGAGTAAATGAAACCAAAACCGGCATTGCGACCTTTCATCATCCTGTTCCCCGGCATATTGTTCATCATCATGCTTGTGTTTGTGATCATCAACGCCACAGCATTTTACGACGCCCTCAATTCCTTCTTTATCGTCATGATGACGAACCTGGGATGGTTTGTCAGCCTGGTGATGCTGTTCTTCGTCCTTGTTTGCCTTATCATTCTATTCTCGCCGCTGGGCAAAATACGGCTGGGCGGGCCGAACGCACAGCCGAAATTCAGTTACGCGCAATGGTTCGCCATCTCCCTCTGCACCGGCATCGGCGCCGGAGTGGTGTTCTGGGGCGCGGCCGAACCGCTGCTGTTCGCCATGGAACCTGCGCCCAGCCTTGGCATCACGCCCGGCAGCAACGAAGCGATCCTGTGGTCCATGCGGACCTGCTTCATGCACTGGGGCTTCACGCCGTATGCGAGTTGCGTCGTCATGGGCGTCGTGCTGTCCTACGCCTGCCTCAACATGAGGACGCCGTTCAAGGCCAGTTCCGCTCTCGTGCCCGTCCTCGGCAAAAAGATCCTGAAAAGCAAATGGGCCGACGCTTTCGACGCGCTGTCCGCTTTCGCCCTCACCGGCGCAGTGGCGGGCGGCCTGGGTTACGGCATGCTGCAGTTGTCGCAGGGGGTTTTCGGATTCCTGGGAATAAAGCCCGGCACCTGGGTTTATGTCGCGCTGATCATCTTCATGTTCCTCTGCTACAACGCCTCCGCCCTGAGCGGGCTGAAGCGGGGCATCACCTGGCTGTCGGACCAGAATACCCGGTTGTTCTACTTCCTGTTGATTTTCATGTTCATCTTCGGGCCGATCTCCTACATCTGCAACCTCGGCACAGAGGCTCTCGGCGAATACGTCAACCATTACATCAAGGCCAGCACCTATACCGCACCTTACGCGAACAGCGCCTCGTGGCCGCAGTGGTGGGATATGTACTGGTGGGTGGACTGGCTGGCCTACGCCCCGCTCCTCGGCCTGTTCATGGTCCGCGTGGCATACGGCAGGACGCTTCGCGAGTTCATCCTGGTGGAATGGACCTTCCCGGCGCTGTTCGGCATTTTGTGGTTCTCGGTCTTCGGCGGAACAGTCCTCAATGCCGAGTTCCATAACGACATGAACTTCTACGCCATCTACAAGGAATTCGGCGCGGAGGCGCTCACCCTGGCGGTCTTCAACATGGTGCCGCTCTCCAACATCATCAAGGGCGTAATGCTGATAGTCATCACCATCTCCCTCGTCACCCAGTGCGACTCCATGGTGGTAACCCTCTCCGGGATGTCGCTGAAGAAGGGGTCGGACAACCAGGAGCCGCCCGCCGCGCTGAAGTTGTTCTGGGGCATCATGTTCGCAACGATCGCACTGATATTCACGCTCCTCGGCGGAATCGAGGGGGTAAAAATCATCAAGTCCATCTGCGGCATGCCCCTCGCCTTCCTCTGCCTGTTCATAACGATAGGCTTCCTCGTCTACATGGCGAAGCGCCCACGCACCGCCAATGGCGAATACGTCTACGAGGACGAAGTGGCCGAAGCGCCGGACAGCGGCGAAGAACCGGCGGCATTGTCCAGTTCGCTACGTTGGTTCATCGACAGGATGGGCGGGTACAGAAAACGTAAATGACAAACAAGTCCGGATTGAAAGAAAAACCCCCCGGCCGCGAAAGCGCACGGGGGGCTGATTGTTTGTAGGTCTTGAATTACAGCATTTTAAGAAGTTCTGTGAAAATTCCACTGTGGTGGAAATTCTTTAAATGCTTTGGAAATCGCGAACCCCGCAGCACTACCGCAACTGCTTCACCGCCGCCTTCTGGATCTCCAGGCCCTTGACATACTCTTCCATAAAGCGGAGGAATCCCTTGCGGTCGGCCGGGTCCGGCTCGACCCGGTCTTCCTTGGACGCGGCGAAAACCTTCTTGGCCAGAAAGTCGTCGAGTTGTTCGGCGGGACCTTTGCTCCCCATATAAGCGGCCAGCAGCGCGATGCCCCACGCGCCGCCTTCGCCGGCGGATTCCATTACCGCCACCGGAACGTTCAACGCCGCGGCCATGATGCGCTGGCCGACGCCCTTGGTCTTGAAAAGGCCGCCGTGGCCGAGAAGCGTGTCCAGGCGGACGCCTTCCTTGTCCAGGATTTCCATGCCGATCTTCAGTGTCGCCACGGTGGAATACAGGAGGACGCGCATAAAGGTGGCAAGGCTCATCGGGCTGTCGGGCATGCGGACAAACAGCGGCCTGCCTTCTTCAATGCCGGTAATCGGCTCGCCGGAATAATAGTTGTACGAAAGCATGCCGCCACCGTCGGCAGCGCCTTCGAGCGCCTTGAGGTACAGCGTTTCATACAGCTTCCCCTTGTCCACGCTGGTCCCGAACGCGCCAAGCAGTTCGTTGAACATGGACAGCCATGCGTCGAGGTCGGAGGTGCAACTGTTGCAGTGCGCCATCGCGACCGGCTTCCCCGACGGAGTGGTCACCATGTCGATTTCCAAATAGCGCTTGGAAAGGTTCTTTTCCAGGACGATCATGGCGAAAATCGAGGTCCCGGCGGACACGTTCCCGGTGTGGGGGGAAACGGCGTTGGTGGCCACCATCCCTGTTCCGGCGTCGCCTTCCGGCGGGCAGAGGGGAATCCCGGCCTTGAGGCCGCCTGTTGGATCGAGGAGCTTGGCTCCTTCCGCAGTCAGGCTGGACTCCTTGACCCCGGCGTTCTGCACCTTCGGCAATATTCCCGCCACTTTCCAACCATAGCCTTTTTCCGCGACAAGCTTGTCGAACTTGGCGATCATGCCTTTGTCGAAATCGTTGGTTTCGCTGTCGATCGGGAACATGCCGGAAGCGTCGCCGACGCCGACGACCTTCTGCCCCGTCAGCTTCCAGTGCACATAACCGGCAAGCGTGGTGAGATAGGCGATATCCCCGACATGCGGCTCTTTGTTGAGTATCGCCTGGTAGAGATGGGCGATGCTCCAGCGCTGGGGAATATTGAAGTCGAATTCGTCGGAAAGAAGGGCTGCGGCCTGCTCGGTAGTGGTATTGCGCCAGGTGCGGAAGGGGGCGAGCTGCTTGTCCTTCGCGTCGAAGGGAAGATAACCGTGCATCATGGCCGAAACGCCGATCGCGCCGACAGTCCCCAGAGCGACTCCGTAGCGGGACTTCACATCCCCCACGAGGTCTTTATAGACAGCCTGCATGCCGACCCAGACATCGTCAAGATGGTATGTCCATACCCCGTTTTCGAACCTGTTTTCCCACTCGAAGCTGCCAGAGGCGATAGGAGAGTAATCCTGCCCGACAAGAACCGCCTTGATACGGGTGGAACCGAGTTCGATGCCGAGGAAAGTGACGCCTTCCATGATGGCTTTCTTGATTTCTTCATTGCTGGCCATAAAGACTCCCCTTTTGAATAGCGAACAGAAAACGTTTACAGGTCGTGTCAAAAAAACAGGCGGGCGGTCATATCACGAGAGAATGATAAATGATTATCCGGCAAGATGCAATAGCGAAAGCCGCCGATTTATCGACCGCACAGGGTAAACGCATCTAAAAGAACGATAATACATATCCCGTAGCAAAGGCAAGGCGACCTGGATCCCGGCAACTGCGCACGCTTTTTTTCCCGGTTTATCGTATTTAGGCCGGGATGACGATTTCGGGGGTCTGCGACGTTTTTGGGGCAGAGACGCGTCTCTTCCCCAAAA
>DAIOFH010000134.1:0-10647 GCA_036745875.1 Planctomycetota bacterium
CGCTTTTTTTTGTCGGTTGCCTCTGCTTGAAAAGAGACGCTTTGCGATAACGATGCTCTAACCCTTGTTTGCTCCACCCCACCCTAACTCTCGCCCCGGGAATTCGGGTGGGGTGGAGTAGCTTAAAAACATCGTCATTCCTGTGAAACAGGAATGACGATGACTGGTTCGTGAAACGGGAAATCGGGCGTATGGTTGTTAGTACAGAACGTTCTGCGCTTCGCGGGAATCAACATTGTCCTTGGTGACGAAGATGATGCCGGTGTCGATTTCCTTGTCCAGCTTTTTGCCGCCGATGGCGTCGACAGCCGCTTTCACGCCGAGGTAGCCCATGTTGTAGGGGCTCTGGACGGCGATCCCCTGGAGGGTGTTGTCGCGGATGAAGCCCTGGAGGTTCTGGTCGCCGTCGAAGCCGATGGCGACGAGCTTGCCGCCCATGCCCTTCGACTTGATGGCGCGGCCCATGCCGACCGCGGTGGGTTCGTTCGCGCCGAAAATGCCGATGAGGTCCGGGTTCGCCGAGAGGACGTCCGTGGTCTGGTTCATGGCGGTGATCATTTCGGCCTGGGAGTAGTAGGTGTTGATGATCGTCAGCTTGGAGTTCTTCTGGATGTATTCGGTGAAGCCGCCGACACGGCCGATTTCGGAGCCGACGCCCGCGATGTAGGACATGATGGCGATCTTGCCGGTCTTATCCTTGCCGCCCACGCCTTCGATCAATTTCTGGGCGCAGAGTTCGCCGGCGGCGCGGTTGTTGGTGGCGAGGTAGGATTCGTAGAGGTCCTCATTGCCGGTGATGCCGGAGTCGATGATGATCACCGGGATGCCCGACGCTTTCGCCCTCTTGAGGGGCGGGATCAGGGCGTCCGGGTCGGACGGGGCGAGGACGAGCGCTTTGACGCCGCGGTTGACGGCGTTTTCAACCATGTTGACCTGTTCCACGACGTTTGTTTCCGCATCGGGTCCGTTGAAGGTGACGGTGTAGCCCTTGAGCTCTTTTTCCGCATCGGCGGAACCGGTGTTGACGTGTTGCCAGAAACTTGAGTTGAGGGTTTTGACAATGACGGCAATTTCGTCTGACGCCTGAACGCTGGAAACGCTGGTGAACGCCACGAACAATGCAGCCACAAACAGCCATTTCAATCCACGCATGTCTTTCTCCTCTAATTTGAAGAAACCCCGTCGGAACCGGCAGCGACACACTGCCGAACCCCGACCCTCATGGGGAAAATAACCTATAACGATGAACTAAGTACTAAGAGTGGAGAACCAAGACACTTTTCACTCTTAACTTTTATCTCTTAGTTTTTCTTCCTGTTGCGGAACTGGTCCACCGAGACCGCAATGATGATGACGAGACCGATGATGATCTGTTGGACAAAACCCTGGACGCCGAGCATGTTCAGTCCGTTCCTGAGAACGCCGATGATGAACGCGCCGATGATGGTGCCGGAAATGGTGCCGACGCCGCCCATAAGGCTGGTGCCGCCGATGACCGCCGAGGCGATGGCGTCCATTTCGAAGGCGACGCCCGCCGTCGGCTGCACGGTGGTGAGCCTGGACATGGTGATGATGCCGGCAAGGGCTGCGAAGCCGCCGCAGATTATATAGGCCCAGAACTTGACCCTGATGATGTTGATGCCGGAGAGCCTGGTCGCCTCCTCGTTCGAGCCGACGGCGTAAATATACCGTCCCAGGCGTGTGCTGGATAGGATGTAAAAGAATATCAGGGCGAGGATGACCATAAGAATGACGGCATAGGGAATGCCCATGAAGGAGACGACGCTGACGCCGTTTTCATTGACGCGGTAGGTCCTGCCGAGGGCTTCGTTGCCGAGCCAGGCGAAGGAATCGGGAAGCGCGGGGATGGAGCGCGCGCCGGTGATGAGGAGGCTGGAGCCGCGCGCGATCATCATCATGCCGAGGGTGGCGATGAAGGGGGGAAGTTTGAGATAATTGATCATCGCGCCGTTGAGGAGGCCGCAGAACATGCCGGCGAGAACGCCGCAGATGCAAGCGATCAGGACGGGCGTTTCCCAGCTCTTGATCATCATGCCGGCGATGACGCCGGAGAAGGCGAGTACCGAACCGATGGAAAGGTCGATGCCGCCCGTAATGATGACAAAGGTGACGCCGATGCCGGCGAGGGCGATCGTGGTGGTTTGGATGGAGATGGAAATGAAGTTTTCAATGCTGAAAAAACGCGGAGCGGAGAGGGAAAATACGATTATCAGGGCGATAAGCCCGGCCAGGGCGGCGAATTTCTGGATCAGGTCGGCGTTTAAAGTGCCGGCATTGTCCTTTTTCATGAATGTCACCTTTCCACATAATCGATAATTAAATTATCCATTCAGTCTGTAAGGCCTGCAGCGTAATGCAGGATCTTTTCCTGGCTGGCTTCGGCGATGTCCAGGATCTTGGCGATTCGGCCCTGGCACATGACCATGACCCGGTCGGACATGCCGAGGATTTCCGGAAGTTCCGACGAGATCATGATGATTCCCGCGCCCTTGGCCGCGAGCTCGTCCATCAATTCGTAGATTGCGTATTTCGCGCCGACGTCGATGCCGCGGGTGGGTTCGTCGAAAATAAGGACCTGCGCGTTGCGGAACAGCCATTTGGCGATGACGACTTTTTGCTGGTTGCCGCCGGAGAGGTTTTTCACCACCTGGGAAATGGACGGGGTCTTGATGTCCAGGCTTTTGACGAAGCGCTCCGAGACCTGGCTTTCCCTGCGTTTGTCGATGCGGCCGCTTTTATTGGTCACCTCTTCGAGGAAGGCCATTGTAATGTTGTCGGACACGGTCATGCCCAGCGCGAGCCCGAAGGACTTGCGGTCTTCCGACAGATAGCCGATGCCGGCCCTGATGGCGTCCAGGGGGGTGTTGACCTGCACTTCCTGGCCGTTGATGGAAATCGATCCGCCGGCGCGGGGATCAGCGCCGAAGATGGCGCGCGCGAGTTCCGTCCTCCCCGCGCCCATCAAGCCGGCGACGCCGAGGATTTCGCCGGCGCGGAGGGTGAAGGACGCCTTGTCCACTTCGCCTTTGCGCTGCACGTCGCGCACGTCGAGGATGGTTTTTTCCTGGGGAACATGCTTTTTCGGCGGGAACTTGTCGCCCATTTCGCGGCCGACCATGCGTTTGACGATTTCGTCCAGGGTGAGGTCGCTGTAATTGTCGGTGGAGATGTACTGCCCGTCGCGGAAGATCGTGACGCGATCGGCGATTTCCTTGAGTTCCTCCAGGCGGTGGGAGATGTAAATGATGCCGACGCCGTTGGCCCTAAGAGACCTGATGACTTTGAACAGTTCCTCTATTTCCGCTTCCGTCAGGGCGGAAGTCGGTTCGTCCATGATAAGGACGTCGGAGTTGTAGGAGAGCGCTTTCGCCACTTCCACCATCTGTTGCTTGGAGACGGGAAGGTTTTTGACTATCGTGGCGGGGCTGATGTCGGTGTGCAGGCGTTCGAGAAGGACGCTGGCGTCCCGGTTCATCTTGGCTGCGTCGATGGTGAAGCCCCATTTCATGGGCTCTTTACCGATAAATATGTTTTGCGCGACAGTCAGGTGCGGGACGAGATTCAGTTCCTGGTAGATGATCCCGATTCCAGCCTGCATCGACTCGGTCGCATCGTGGAACGCGACTTTTTGTCCCTTGAAAGTGACTGTGCCCGAGTCCGGCTGGTAGACGCCGGAAAGGATTTTCATCAGGGTGGATTTACCCGCGCCGTTTTCACCGAGTAGGACGTGGACTTCGCCTTTGTCCACTTCCAGGTTGACGTTGTCGAGCGCCTTGACGCCGGGAAAGGATTTGGAGATGTTTTCCACTTTGAGCAGCGCCGTCATGGTGCAGACACCCTCCTTTCAAGTATTCCCGGGCGTTTACCCAGTCGGCTATTGACCTAAAGAAACAGATAATAATAGCGACCGGTTGAGAAAATAAACGCAATAAACGGAATAATGCTTATTGAAGGAACAGCTAACGCTACGCGACACCAGCGAAAGAGCGATAAAGACGGAATTCATGCTAAATTTGCGATGATCAGGCGTTAAAAAAAACCGCGAAAGAGTGAAGCAATGGTTATCTAACAACGTAATTGCCGCTTTGTCAAGTTTGAAAGGATTAATGCCTGCCACAATCAATGGGTCAAAAAAATGAGTTTGCTATCCAACTTAAGGATATAGATAGAGTTGTGGGAATTAAGACAAGATTCCGGATATCGAGTCCGGGCGATTTATTTGATTTTAATTATAGAATGGCGCATTATTATTTCAATTCCCAATTTACGAATAGTTATTCCAAAAATACGAACATGATAGATAATGGCGACAAAGAAAAACCGCTCGTCCGTGAGGAACGAGCGGTAGGGAATTGTGCCGGCGTGTTAAAAGCGTATGGAGTATCCCTCGCTGAAAGCAGTTCATTTTCTTGAACGAAACACCTATGCCTTTCAGCCTTTCAGGTACTTCCGCAAGGTCTTCCTCACCGCGCCGGGTGCGGCCATGAGTTCAGCGAAATAGCCTTCCACTTTTTCGCCCAGACCGATTTTATAGAGGTCGAGTGCGAATATGCGCGTGTCGGACAGGATCGGCTGAAGTTGCTTGTGGAACGGCCCGGCGTCGCCGAGTTTGACCCCCTCGAGATGTTTCGCCACTTCCGGCACCATCGGGTCGGGGCTGACGGTAAACGGTTTTCCCGAATCGTCGATCCCGAGGATATAGCGGCACCATCCGGCAAAGGTCAACGGCAGGAAAACAAGGCTGGCGACGTCGAGGTTCGGATCGGCAATGTAGGCTTTCATCGTCTCGCCGTAACGGACCGGAATCGCCTGCGACATGTCGACCCCCAGGCGCTGCACGGTATCCGGGACATAAGGGTTGGGGAAGCGTTTTTCGACGCACTCGTCGAGAAACGCCTTCGGGTTGATGATACCGGGGTCGGCGACGACCTTGAGGCCTTCGTCATAGCCGATCTTCTTGATAAGGCCGAGGATTTCGGGGTCCTTCATGGCGTCGCTGACCGGGCCGAACGACAGTAGGTTGCCGTAAATGCCCATCGCGGTATGCAGCGGGTTAAGACAGGTGCATACCTTCATCTTTTCCGACTTGTCCACCGTTTCCCTGTCGGTAAAAATCACGCCAGCCTTTTCCAGCGCCGGCCTGCCGTTCGGGAAAGCGTCCTCGACGACCAGGTACGCGGCCGCTTCCGCGTTGACGAACGGCGCAATATAGGTGTATTTCTTTGTGACGGTGATGTCCATCCCCTGGACGCCCGCCGCTTCAAGCATCTTTTTCACCCCTTCTTCCGGCCGCGGGGTGATCTTGTCGATCATGGTCCAGGGAAAGGAGACCGTTCGGGGGTTCGAGACATAGCCTACGAAATCCTTGTCGACCAGCCCGGTATCGGCCCATTTTTGTGCAAAAGGAACGACAGCATCCCTGAGCTTGTCGCCGTTATGGGAGCAGTTGTCCATGCTGACGAGGGTGACGGGTTTTTTTCCCGACTGATAGCGCTCGTACAACAGGCTCACCAGGCAGCCGATGAAGCTGGATGGTTTTGCCGGACCGTTTTTGAAATCCTCGGCAACGGAAGGAATCACCGAGCCTTCCCATTCGAGCGGGTAGCCCTTTTCCGTGATCGAAAACGTGGCCATCTGGAGGGAAGGATTGCGGAAAATTTCCTTGAGCCTGGCGAAATCCTTGTCGGAGGAGCTGGCTTTGAGGCTTTCCGTGATGGAGGCAATAACGGTTTTTTCCGTGCTGCCGTCGTTGGCGAGCACGACGGAAATGGAGAGGTTGTCGTAGGGAGTGAAGGCTGCATCGATAATTTCAAAATCAAAGCCATCTGCGATGATGATGCCGGTTTTCTCCAACCCCGCGTCCAGGAGCTGCTGCTGGCGTGCTGCGGGGAAGGCCCTGAAAATATTGCCCGCGCCGAAATGCACCCAGGTCGGGTTCGCCCTGGTCTCGGCGACCACTTTTTCCACATCGAACTTAGGTACGATGAATCCGGCTTTTTCCCATTCCTGAATGTTCTTGATTCCCGCAATGTTCAGTTTCATATACCCCTCCTTTTTTTAGTGAAGAGTTTTTCAATTTTCCTGATAGCGGAGGCAAGGCGAAAAGCCGTTATCGACATTGAGAAGTCATTTTAGTACCTAGCTTTCAACTCCCCCATCATCCAGTCTTTTTTCCGCAAAGGCAAGGGCTTGCTCGTGACTGACGATCATTCCTTCCAGCCTGGCGTCCTCGACTTCCTTGAGGACCGTGCCGATCATCGGACCCGGCGCATAGCCGATGGCGATGAGGTCGCCGCCCCTGAGGAGTGGTTCCGGCTCGGGCGGACGGGTCTTTTCCTCGCGCCATGCTTCAAGGCCGAAAAACCAGTTCGCAAGCATTTTATGGGACGATACGCAATCCAGGCGGTGCAGCTCCAGGTGAGCGGGGAACGATTCGGCCGCAAGCCAGCGGCGCAGTTTGGATTTGCGCATTTTGCGGAGGGTGGAAAAGTGGATATGGCGGTGGATAAGGTCGTGGACGGCTTCGACCACCTTGCGCGGGCGTTTCAAGCGCTCCAGCAGTTCGGTGGCCATGTTCGCGCCGAGGCTATCATGTTCGTTGAAGCGGATGCGGTCGGAGACGAAGTAGGTGTCCGGTTTTCCGATGTCGTGGAGGACTGCGCTCCAGCAGAGGTTTTTTTTCCAGAACGGGTCGAACGAGTCCCAGCATTCGTAGACGCCGGCCAAGTATTCATGCCTGTCGAAATCGCCCCGCGACATGCCGCGCTCCGGATCGACGTCGACTGTCGAATAATCGAGGGGGTCGGTTTGCCTGTTTATCGCCTTGTCCATTTCTTCCAGGAGTAGCAGGGTGTGCACCCAGACATCGCCTTCGGGATGGAAGTCCGGCGGCTGTTCGACACCCTCCATCCGGTCGACTTCCGGGAGGACGATTTTCAGCATGCCGGAATTTTTCAACAGGCTGAACGCATCCGCCGCGAAGCCGCCGGTGAGCATCAACTCAAGTTCGGACGCCAACCGTTCGGGCGCGACTTTTGCGGCACCCTGGCTTTCGGATTTTATCGCAGCCCAGGTGCCGCGTTCGATGGTGAACCCGGTACGCGCCGCGAACCGGACCGCACGGAGGAGGCGCAGCTTGTCCTCGGCGAAACGCTTGGCCGGAACGCCGACCGTCCGCAAAATCCTGTTCTCCATGTCGGCGATGCCGCCGACAAGATCGACCACGCGATCGGTAAAGGGGTCGTAGAAGAGGG
Organism: Planctomycetota bacterium; assembly: GCA_036745875.1. Lineage (GTDB taxonomy): Bacteria > Planctomycetota > SZUA-567 > SZUA-567 > SZUA-567 > DAIOFH01. The sequence goes on from DAIOFH010000134.1 coordinate 7,275, forward strand.
CGTTCATGGTGAAATCGCGGCGCTTGGCATCCTCCAGCGGCGAAGAGAAACGTACGCCCTCGGGACGCCTGCCGTCGACATAGGTAAGGTCGGACCGGAACGTCGCCACCTCATAGCGGCCGCCGTCCTCCCCGAGCACCACAATGATCCCGTATGCCTTGCCGACCGCGATTGTTTTCGGGAACAACCGTTCCACCTCGTCCGGCAGGGCCGAAGTGGCGATGTCATAGTCTTTGGGCTTTACCCCAAGCAGGAAATCACGCACAGCCCCGCCGCAAAACAGGGCCTGGTGGCCTGCGTCATGCAGGCGTCTGGCAATTTCCATCGCCTCGGCGGGCGGTGAGAAGATGGTGTCAGTCATGAGAACTTTCCGGAGACAGGGGATTCCGATACCCGTGCGGTGCCGACGTGGCTCATGGACGGCTCATCGCTCTCATCGGGAGGATAGGCGGCATCGAAGCGGCGGCTGAGGTAGAAGAACAGGGGAACGATAAGGAAGCACAACACCGCTTCCACTGCGAAGGCGGGCTTCCAGCCGTAATGGCTGGCTGTCCAGGCTCCGGTCAAGGGGGCGAGCACCCAGCCGAGGGAACGTACCGTCACCGACCAACCGAAGACGCTGCCGGTTTTGCTCGGCGGCGTAAGCCGCCCGAGGAGGACGACCAGTACCGACCCAAGCCCGCTGAGGGCGAAGGAGAAGATGAACCTTCCCGCGCCGAGGCCGAAAAGACTGAACTCCAAGGTCATCCACATACCGCCAATGCCCGCGACGACGGCGACGATCCCCCATATCCACCCGGGGAAGTTCCGGTCCATGACGATCCCGGTGACTATGGAGCCGAGGACGGCGGCGACGCTGGCGACGGCGCTGATGATGCCTGTCGAGCCATAAGCCAGATTGACGATCTCCGCCTTGTCGGTGCCGCCCATGGCGGCATAGATGCCTTCAACATACAGGGACAGGTATGGACCGTCGAAGGTCTGGATAAAGGCGATGGCGGTGATGGCGAAGAGAATCGGTATGGAAGATCTGACGCTGGAGAACTGCTGCCGCCTGCGGCGAATGCGGGCGCTTCGCGTAAGGTCGGGTAGAGGCGCTGGGCGGTCGAAATTCTCCCTCACGGCGAAAAGGACCAGGATGCCGGAGGCGAGAAGCATAAAGCCGGAAATCTTGAAGCTGATGGCCGGTCCCCAGGCCCTGGCGCTCATTCCGCCGAAGAACGCGCCGGCGAGGTTGCCGGCGTTGACCGCCGCCATAAGGACGCCGATGGCGAAGCCCTGTTTTTTGTCAGGCGTGTGGGTGGCGACCAGGGTTTGGGAGGCGGGCACTGTGCCGGTGAACGCGCCTTGCAGAAAGCGGAGCACGATAAGCGCCTCTATGTTCTGCACCACGCCCATGAGGTAGAGTGCGAACGCTCCTCCGAGATTTGCCCTGACGAGCATCATCTTTCTGCCGTAACGGTCGCCGAGAGCGCCCCAGATGGGGGACATGATCATCAGGCTGATGGATGCGGAGGCGATGAAAAATCCCGACCAGCCGGAAACGCTTTCGGCCGGGACGATGCCGCTGTCCTTGAGGTATAATGGAAAAAAAGGCAATGAAAAGCTGAAGGCGGAAAGGGACAGGAATTGCGCCATCCACAACGCCAGCAGATTGGTTTTCCAGTTGACCGGCCTGCGGTCAGGATGTTTCGAATGATGCATAGCCAGCTTTCAGAAAAAGAATGGCGTTCAACTATGATCGGCCACCCTTTGCATATTTACAAAAAAAACGCCTCTTGCTAAAGTGTATGATTCACGCGGTTTTTTGCAATGCACGGTAAAAATTAAAACGACGCTTTAGTTTTCTTTACGCCACATATTCATAACTGTTATATTTACTCCATGGGCATTTGGCACATTTTACCGACCGGAGAGATCACAATGGCAAAATATGAAGACCTTCGCGCACTTTTCCAGGCAAACGGGCAGGAACACATTTTCGCCGGTTGGAGCACGCTGTCGGCGGGCGAGCGGGAATCGCTTCTCGCCGATGCGGAGAAAGTGGATTTTGCCTGGCTCGCGGCGCGCTGGAAAGAATTCAAGGCCGGCCATGTCGGCGGCACTGGCGGATCGATGAAAATGGAACGTCCGGAAATCAGCGAACTCTCCAAGACCGACGCGGACAGGAAAAGGTGGAAAGAAGCCAAGGAGCGCGGCGAAGAACTTCTGCGCCAGGGGAGGGCGGCGGCTTTCCTGGTCGCCGGCGGACAGGGAACGCGCCTAGGATATAACGGGCCGAAAGGGTGTTTTCCCGTCGGCCCCATCAGCGGCAAGACATTGTTCTATTGGCACGCTGAGCAGATCGCCGCGCGGAGCAGGCGCTACGGCAAGGCCATACCGTGGTATATCATGACCAGCCGCGACAACGATGCCGCCACAAAAAAATATTTTGAGGACAACAACTATCTCGGTTTGTCGAAGGACGACATATTCTTTTTCCAGCAGGAGATGGTGCCGTCCATCAATTATGACGGCAAACTGATGCTGGCGACGCCATCCAGCCTGGCGATGAACCCGAACGGGCACGGCGGCGCGTTTTCCGGGCTGTATAAATCCGGTGCTCTGGACGACATGAAAAAGAGGGGGATTACGGCGTTCGGTTCCTTCCAGGTGGACAACCCGCTGATCACCATCTGCGACCCGGTTTTCCTTGGCCTGCACGACGCGGCGAAATCCGACATGTCGACCAAGATCCTGGAAAAAAGCGGCCCGGGCGAAAAAATCGGCGTCCTGGTGCTCTTGAACGGCAAGACGGCGGTGGTCGAATATTCGGATCTTGACGAAAAAGACATGAACGCCATGGGGCCGGACGGCAAACTGCTGTATTGGGCCGGGTCCATCGGCATCCACATGGTTGACGTGGATTTCGGCATCAAGATCGGCGCAGGCGATCACCTCCCCTGGCACCAGGCCAACAAGAAAGTGCCGTATTTCGACGGCAAAAATATGGTCAAGCCGACCGAGCCGAATGCGGTGAAGTTCGAGACCTTCATTTTCGACGCGCTCCCGATGGCCCAGCGCACCGCCAACATGGAAGTGAAGCGCGAGCACGAGTTCGCGCCGGTGAAGAATCCGGACGGGGTGGATTCGGTCGTTTCCTGCCGCGAATTGCTGTCCGGCTATTTCGCCGAATGGCTCCTCGCCGCCGGCATTCCCGAGGGTGGGGTGAAGCCTGAAATTGAAATTTCCCCGCTGTACGGCCTCGATGCCGAAGAACTCGCCACCAAGGTCAAGGCGGGCGGGGTGAAGTTGGAGAATAAATTGCTGCTGGCCTGACGAGACGAAAAAACCCGGCGCATGGCCGGGTTTTTTCGGTGGATGGCGCGTTTTC
>DAIOFH010000135.1:0-10639 GCA_036745875.1 Planctomycetota bacterium
TCCAGTGGTTTTATTGACTTTTTTGAGGATTTATCGCTTTTTCAGGTCCGACTACTTGTGAGTAAGCGCATAGGATCTCCTTTTTACAAACATCCGTTGACGAAATCGCACATGCGATCCGCCTTGTCCATTATTTCAAGAATCGCCGCGCCGCCGCCGCAACCCGTCCAGGGCTACGGCGAGGATGATCACCACACCGATGGATATGGTCTGCATATATACGGGAAGGTGTAGAAGTACGAAGGCGTTCTTCAACACCGCCATGATCGCCGCCCCGATCACAGCCCCGATGATGGTCCTCTCCCCGCCCGACAGGCTTGTGCCGCCGATGATGACGGCGGCGATGACGTCCATTTCGCTGCCTGCTCCGGCGTTGGTGACGGCGGCTCCTACGAGACCGCTGTTCATCAGTCCGGCGAGAGCGCAGAGGAAACCGGTCAGGGTGAAGACGAAAATCTGTACAAAATGCACATTCACGCCGGTCAGCCTGGCGGCTTCTGCATTGGAACCGACCGCGTATATCTGGCGTCCCAACACGGTATACTGGAGGAAAAGGCTGAACAGGACAACAAGAACGAACATGATGACGACCTGCATGGGAATCTGGAACCCTTCCCAGCCGATCTTCCCAATGCCGATGAAGTTGACCAGTTCGTTTTTCATCGGGATGTTGGAGGCAACGGTGCCGCGAATCCCGGTCGCAAGAAGATAGGTCAATCCGCGGCCGATGGAGAGCATGCCCAGCGTGGTGATGAAGGGATTGACGCTGAGCTTGGTAATAATGAGTCCGTTAAAAAGTCCGATGAGGCCGCCAAAAAGGACCGCGCAGGGAATTGCCAGCCATGGGCTGTGACCGGCCAGAAACACCTCGCTGGATGCGAACATCATTCTCGCCGCCAGCATCGAGGATACGCCCAGGGTCGATCCGATCGACAGATCGATGCCGCCAGTGACGATGATCATGGTCATGCCGATAGCCATGACGGTAATGCTGGACATGTTGCGCAGTACGTTGAAGATGTTTTCCTGCCCGAGAAAATAAGGGCTTTGGATCGACATATACGCGACAAGAACCACCAGAGCGAAAAAGACGCCTGTTTCCCGTCTTTGAACCAGCTGTTTGAATGTCGATTCCTGAAGATTTTCTGCGGTAGCTGCCATTTTCCCTCGCTTCCATTCAAATCGATTGACAATGACAATGCACGGCGGCAACAGGCTGCCCATACGACATGTGCAATTCATTTGCCATACGAGAGGCGTACGCATAAGGTGTTGCTCGTAGGACAATTACAAAAGCGTTAATTTTTCCTCCCCAAATCTCGACTCACGAAATCGATTTTGTGAGCAAAAAATGCACATCCTCTCGGAATCTGTGCACAGAATCATTATTCCGCTTGATACGGGTTATAAAGCAACCGTTTGCCAGTGAAGAAAATAAATGCACCTAGTGCGCATTGGACTGATAGTGTATGGCGTCGGAATCTGTGCATATACTGCACTTCTCCATAGTGAATAGTACCACCCAAATGCAGGAAAGGCGGAAGCAAAATCCTGACAATCGAGACATGAAAAAGCAACCTCATCCCGAAGACGAGGTTGCTTTTTGTAGTATTTCCGCAAGGTGCGCCGCCGCTACGACATCACCTGCTTTTGCCAAACGTTTTCGCGGCGATTAATTTATCATTTTCATCGCTTTCTATCTCTTCCTCCTCTTCCGCCTCCGCCCAGGCTTTGTCGCCGATAGGTTTGCCTTCGGACAGCGCCTCACGTTGTTCAGGCTTGAGCGAAGCGAACTCCCGTGCGAGTTTTCCGCTACACATCCAGCCGAGGCCGCGCAGTGTGACGCAGGTGTAGACGAAAATAGGCAAGCCAAAAACAACCGACATGAACTGGAGGGACGTGGTGCCGGTGGTTCCCAGGCAGAAAAGGCAGAGGAAGGTGTCGAAGCCCAGTAGTATCCCCCAGAAACATTTCATGGGTACCGGCGCTTCGTCCTCCCGACAATTTTTGGTAGTCATGCTTGCAAGTGTGCCGGTCATGGCGTCTGCGATGGTGATGAAGCCGAAAAACAGCGCGCCAACCACCAGCGGTACCATTACCTGTTTTAGTGGCAGATAATTCAGCAGGGCGAAATTGGCGATGGGGACGCCCTTTTCCGCGATTTCATTGCCAAGATTAGCACCCTGGAAAGCATCCAGGTGGATGGCGTTGCCGCCAAAGGCGACGAACCACACCAGCACGAAAAAACCGGGGGCGAGAATATTGACCAGGAGAAAACGCCGCCAGGTGTAGCCGACCGCCACTTTGCCTTGGAACAGGCCGACCATGGGAGCGTATGCCATGATCCAGGCGACGAAAAAGACCGTATTATTGGCGATCCAGCCGTTACCGACATTAAAGGAGTCGGCGGCGGTGATGTTCGGGATGAACATGGTGATGACTTCGCCGAGGGTCTGGGTCATGATTTTGAATTCAAATACGGTGTCACCGACCACATATAGGAACACGATGACGAACATGTAGATGTACATGTTGATGTTGCTGATAATGGCCATGCCCTTTTTGACGCCCCTGCCGGAGGAAAGCGTATAAGAGGCGATCACCAGAATCAGCGTGATCACGAACACCATATTGGACGGCTTTATGCCGAAAACATAATCGAGACCCGAAGCGAATTGCTGGACCCCCAGGCCCAGGGACGTCACCAGGCCGCCTACCAGGGCGAGAAGCGAAATAACGTCAAATACCCGGCCGGCGGTGCCGAAAGCCCTATCCCTCAGAACAGGGTACAGCGCGGACGAGGGACGGTACGGCAACTTCAGGTTCATCACTGCATAACCGGCGATCAATCCCCAAAAGGCGTACATGGCATAGTAGGTGAAACCCCAATGGAAAACGGATTGGGACAACGCCCGCACCGCCGTGTTCATGGTGCCTCCTTCCATACCCCACCAGGCGGGCGGATTGTGGAAATAACTGATCGGCTCGCCCACCGCGTAGAACACCACCGCCGTGGCGGTGCCGGAACAGGTGACCATCGCGACCCAGGTGAACATGCTGTGTTTGATCTTGGCGTCCGGGCCTCCTACCTTCTGTTTTCCCAGGGGTGTGAGGCAAAGGACGAACACCAGGATTACCAGGAGGGCGCTTACCAGCATCATGAACCAGCCGGCAAAATCGGTCACATAATAATAGGCAACCGTCATGATCTTGTTAAAGGAGTCATTGAAGAGATAGCCGTAGAGAATGATGGCGATAAGAATCAACGCTCCCGGTATAAATATTGGTTTTTCTATCTCGAATTTTTTCTTCATAATACCCGCTTTCGTATTATCGATGCGGCACCCGAATCCCGGACCATCCAAAAAGCCGGTTCCATTTGGGGCGGAGTCCAAAAGGAACCGACACTTCTGGACGCGGTCCTGTCGGCGGAGTGACTGGACCGAAATGCCGTGGAGGCAAAGAAATCACGGAATATTCGAATCAAACCTTGCGCACGCCGATGCCAAGATCTTCCCGCAGGTATTTGATGCTGTCGATGCAGGCCTGCATTTCTTTTTTCTGGGCCACTTCGAGCGGGTCGTCGCCAATGCTCCACTCCACCTCGAAGTTGATGCGATCGAAGAAGTCGGGGGCGAGGTCCTTCAGTGCTTGGAGCGCCTTCTTGTTGTCGATGTCGCCCTTGCCGAGGGCCACGCCGATGAAGTGGGCGCCATGTTGGTCGCGCACCAGCTCGTTGTCGCAGAAATGGCAGCAGAAGGCATAGGGCGCGAGGCGTTCGGTGGCAACCTTGGGATCCTCCAGTACCGAGAATGAGTTGATTGTATCGACGCAGACGCCTACGAGCGGGTGGCCGACCTGTTCGACGACCCAGATGATTTCGTCGGCGAAGGTCTCGGTGTGATTTTCCACTGCGAGACGAATGCCTGTGCGTTCGTATTCCGGCAAGGCGGCCTTGATCTGGTCCACCACGTCGCAAAGCTGGCGCATGACCTGCGGGTGGAAGCAGCTGCCATACAGCGGCTTGGGACGGCGGATGTCCAGGCCGAATTTGATCAGGTCCGCACCGATGGCAGCGGCTGTCGGTACGGCGCTGGCGAAGGTCTCGTTGATGCGGGGGTCGAACTCTTCGTTAAGGGCGCAGTTGTACTCCAGGTAAAGGCCGTGATCCTTTGCGTTCTTTTTCACGGCAGCCAAGCGGGCTGGATCCTTGCTTACCAAGTCGACGTTGGTGAGGTGGATGCCGTCCAGACCCCATACGATCGCCTTGTCCATCAAGTCTTCCAACGTCATCGCCTGCTTGAAATGATCGCCGACAAAACCCCAGTTCTGGCCGAGGCCACTCAGGTGCAGGGTATAGGTGTGGATGCCAAGCTTGAATTTCCGATCCTTGTACATACTGCGATCCTCCGAAGGAAAAAGAAGTGAATACGCCCGCATATGGGCTCGATTTCTCCGTGTAACATCCGCAACCGGACTGTCACTCCTGACAGGGTTCTTAGGCAATGCAAAGGTGTCGTTCCAGAAAGAGGGCTATGGCAGTTGGGCAAGATTGTCGCACAAAGGCGAAAATTTGGCAGAAGGTCAGTCGAACTATTAGCGATTAGAGCAATAGCAATGCCAAAGTGGCGATTTTTTTGACGCTCACTATTGCAACTCCATAGTTCCTAAAGACATATTTAATGCAAAAAATAGTTTTATTTCTTTTTCCTTTGAAGAGCTTGTTTCCGTTGGTTCGCTTTGTAAAAAAAGGCAATTATCTTTGCATTATCTCTGATTAGACATGCAAATATAATTGCACTGGCTGGTGTATGCGAAAATATCACTGTATTTACGGAGTTAAATCGGAATTTATCAAACATTTGCATTCTTTTTGGCGTGATTAAAATATGCAAAGATATTTGCAGGGCAAATATCTTTGCATATTTGAGATGGAAATATAGGGGAAATCAGCGGACGTCCTGAGAGCCATTTCGCAGCAGCTCATCTACTTCGATGTTATTGCGGCGCAGACGGTGTTGAAGGTTTTGTCGGCCTATCCCCAGTTGGCGTGCGGCTTTGGAGATATTCCCATCCGTTTTCATTATGGCATCGGCTAGCACTGCTCGTTCGACGCCTGACAGCATTTGGACCAAGCCGACATCGTCGTCGGGCCAGCCCAGAATTTCCCGGAGATGCCCGGTCTTTTCTAAAATATGCTCGGGGAGATATTCTTTGGTGATCGTCGTCGCGTCGCGAGGCAGTATATTCATCGCGTGCTCAATGCAATGCAGCAGCTCCCGGACATTTCCGGGCCAGTCATAGGCATAGAAAATGGACAGTACATTTTCGTCGACGAGGGAAACGCTTTTGTTCAATTTTCGGTTCATCTCAAGGAAGAATGAGCGGGTCAGGATAAGAATGTCCTCCTTACGGTTGCGAAGAGGCGGTATTTTAATGTTCACCACGCCTAGACGGTAAAACACATCCTGTCGCAGCTTATTTTCCTCGATAGCCTGGTAAGGGGAGATATTGGTATTGGAGAGCACCCTGACATCCACCCGTTTTTCTTCCGTTCCGCCGACTCGGCGGACCATGCCATCCTGGAGCACCCGGAGAAGCTTAGCCTGCAGAGCCAAGCTCATGGAGTTCAGTTCGTCCAGGAGTAGCGTGCCGCCGTCGGCCTGTTCGAAAAGTCCGGGCCGGCTTTCCGCACCGGTATACGCGCCTCTCTCCGTCCCGAAAAGCGTGGATTCCAGCAGATTTTCAGGAATAGCGGCGCAGTTGATGGCCAGAAATGGGCCGTCCTTGCGGCTGCTCGCGTTGTGAATGCTTTGTGCGATCAGTTCCTTGCCGGTACCTGTTTCGCCATAGAGCATGATAGGGGAATCGGACTGGGCGCTCATCCTGCAGCGGTTGATGAGCGTATCCATCACCACGCTCTGGTGGACGATGTCGTCAAAATGAAAGCGGGCCGACAATGGTCCTTTTCGCGGCGTTTGCGACTTGGGTTTGCCATGATGCTCCAGAAGAGCCTCCTGTAAATCGATAATCTGTTTGCTCAGCGCCTCGATGCGCGTCGAATCCGCCGTCATGCAGAACACGCCGAGAATCTTCCCGTTGTTGAAAATGGGGTGGCTGTTACAGATAATGTCCAGGCGTTTTCCCAGGCAAGTGGTGTAGGTTTGCCGCCAGTCGATAAACGACTGCCTGGAGGCAATCACCATGGGAACGGTCAGTTCGTTCCCGTCGATGCAGGCATAGGCTTCGGTAATTCCCTGTCCGACAACATTTTCCGGCACCAGCGATTCCATCTGCATCAAAGCGTTGTTTACCAAAAGGATACGCTGTTTTTCATCGCAAAGGACGACCGGCTCGCGGATCAGGTTGACGATGGTTCCCAGCATATGATGGGACACCTCATTCGTCGCGTCGCGAAAACATGCCAAACGGGTATTCTTCGGCAGATCGACCCCTTCCGGGGAAGGACAAGGCGCAAGGTATTCGTAAAAAGCGATATTATAATAGCCGCCGTTTTCCTCCGCCTCGTTCAACCCTGCCCCAACCTCCTTCCAGGATTTTCCCTTGAGGTTTCCGCCGCCGTGCAGCATCCGGTCCGCCGCCGCATTGACTTCGAGAATGTAGTCGTCTGCTGAAATCAGCGCTGCGCCGATGTTGAAATGGGAAAGGAGCTGGATGACATCGTTGTATGTCATAATACCTCCCTGTTCTTCGATAAAGGCGTATTTCATTGCAATATCAGGATAACAGTCGAGGCGGGAAAAACAAGAAAAACTATGACACTAAAGCGATTCGATGCAAAAAAAGAATCCGGGAAAATGCGTTGGCAAAATTGCGGTCTGCTGCTATTGTAAACACCATGAATTACAACATAGACGACAAGATGAAAAGCGTGCCCCTTTTCCTCTACGGCATCCAGTGGGCGGTAGTCATGATACCGAGCACCATCATCCTCGGGCTGGTGGTAGCGAAGTTGCATTATCCGGGCGATCCGGCGGCGCAGGTGTTTTACATGCAAAAAGCGCTGTTTCTCACCGGCGCCTGCTCCATTGTCCAGGTGCTGTTCGGCCATCAGTTGCCTCTGGTGACCGGCCCGGCTTCGGTATGGCTCGCGGGAATCGTGGCGGCGTTGTCAGCAGGAACGTCAGCCATTTACACATCCGTCATGGTGTCGGGTATTGTGATCGTCCTCGTCGCAGCGAGCGGATTGCTGCGCTATCTGCAGTTGTTTTTCACGCCCAGGGTCCTCATCGTCATCACGCTTCTGATCCCCTTCACACTTATTCCAACCATTATCCTGTTGGTTTTCGAGGGCGATGGCGAGTACCTGTTCAAGATGGCGTTCGCTTGCGCCACGATGCTGTTCATTGTCGTGGCCAATCTGCTGTTGCCGGGGGTGTGGAAATCGACAACCCTGGTTTGGGCAATCGGTCTGGCAACGGCGTTTATCGCCGTCTTCCGCGGATTGCCGGAATGGAAAAACGGAACGTCGACCATAGCGGCCGGTTCAGCACAATGGCTTATCTCTTTCGATTTCAATCCCGGAGTGATTCTGTCGTTCGTGATCAGCGGAATGGTGCTTCTCGTGAACCAGGTCGGGTCCATGGAAGTGGTGGGACAGATGCTGGACGCCAACAACATGGAGAAACGCAGCAGGCGCGGCATCCTGGTCGCAGGATTCGCCAATATGGCGGGCGGGCTTACCGGCGTCATCGGAACGGTGGACTACCTGACGAGCACGGGGTTCATTTCAGCGACGCGCTGCGCCTCGCGTTTTCCCTTCCTGCCGGCGGGCGTATTGATCATCCTCTGCTCGCTGTCGCCCGAACTGGTCGCGCACCTTCTCGCACTACCCGGTCTGGTCATGGGAACGGCGCTTTTCTACGTCATGGCGTCGCAATTGGCGGCCGGCATGCAAATACTGGTGAAGAAACAGGCCATAACCTCCTTCTACGAAGGCCTGAGCATGGCTATTCCGCTTATGATGACGGTAATTGTTTCCTTCCTCCCGAAAGCGGCTGTCGCCGCCATGCCGGTCTTTCTTCGTCCCGTACTTTCCAACGGCTTTGTCGTCGGTGTATTCACATCGTTGCTTCTCGAGCACGTTATTGGGGCAATATACAAGAAAACCGGTTCGGGTTGAACCGAACCGGTCGCACATTCAGAATACATGGGACATTTCCGGCGTCGTTGCCTGGCGGTAGGTCTCACACACGGTGGCGACGGCAAACTTGGCGAGGGACTTTGCGTCGCCGGAAAGGCGGCCTTCCAAAATATCCCTGAACGCCAGGGGGAAATATTGGCGAACGACGTTGGGGGGCAACGCACCGGCGGGGAGATTGTTGAACAGCTTCTCTATCGCCTCTGGCACCCCGGCATCCCCCAAATAATACCGTGCCCTGTCGGAAAAACTGTATTGGCAAGCCAGGTGCAGTTGATGCTTGTCGCCCCGGTAGTATTTCCGCCAGTCCGAGTCCCTTGTGGTCATACTGTGGTTAAGAGCTTCGATAAATCCCCCCCGGCTGCCCTGCACAGACAGGTTTCTTTCCATACCATCCAGCGCGAACAGCGCTTCGCGGAAAGCGAAGGTCAACGCCGGCCCCACTTTCAGGATGGCAATACCGTCTCGGACCATGTTGCGCAGCGAGTCAACACTCTGGTAATCTGTCGAATGGCCTTCAAATACCAGCTCTGGATGGCATCTCAGCGCTGCGACAAGATGCTTGGCCTTCTCCGGGTTGTACATATGCAGTGCGCCATCACCGAATTCCACACCAGGTTGGACCACAACAGCGATTACATCCTCCCAAGCGTCGGCGATACCGGCTTCGCTGAAAGCCTCACGGTATGCAGCCACCGTTTCCTCAAAATCTTCAACCCGTGTAACCTCGATCTCGGCGGTGTCGTTTTGTTCGCCGCCAGGTATGGGGACTTCACTGCCTATGACAAAAACAGGACGCATGGCCCCGGGTTGGCTGCTTTGGAGCCGGTCAAAAGCAGCTAGCGCTTTTTTGCACAGGCGCGCACCGCGCCTCGCCACTACGCAGGGGGAAAGCTTTTCGTCGCGCGAATCGTTCGCCAGACGCATACTCGTATCGAGGTGGATTTTGGTAAACCCCGCCTCGACGTACTCCTCCACCAGCTTTTCCGCTTTAGGCATCGCCTGGTCTTCCGCTTCGGAGCTCCAGACAAGCGGGCCGAGGTGGTCGCCACCAAGTATGACGCGCTCCGACTCGATGCCGCATGAATCGGCGAGACGCCGTACCATGTCGCGGAAGTTTCCAGGTCGCATCCCGGTGTATCCGCCAAACTGATTGACCTGGTTGGCGGTCGCTTCGATAAGAACCGGATAATCGTAGCGCATTCCATGTTCCAACGCCGCTTCCAGAACGATGGGATTGGCGGTGCAGTATGAAGGCATGCCACAGGAAGGATCAAGACGACGGCGTTTCATAAGGGTTTGCAATGGATGGCGCATGGGAATCCTTTGTTTCAATATCTAGAGGATTATATAGAGGCAATCATTTTTTCAACAGTCAGTTTACTGATATCCCCTTCCATCGGTCCGAACGCAGCGGTATTCAGAGCGGCAACGGCGGAAGCGATTTTTGCGCATTCCTCAAGGGGACGACCTTCGAGAAGTCCAACCAGGAATCCAGCGTCGAAACAATCCCCCGCCCCAGTCGCATCCAACGGCTTTACCTGATAGATGCCCTGTTCAAAAGACGAGTCGCGAGTGAAAATCCGGCATCCCTTTGAGCCGTTTTTCATGGCGATGCATTCGAGACGCGGATTTTTGAAACTGTGCCCAATCGCCTTCTCCAGCGTGGGTTGCCCGGTAAGGCTCAGCAGTTCGGCTTCGCCAGGCTGTAATATGGAACAAAGTTCGACAACTTCGGAGACGCGGTTGAGGCTTTCAGGGTTGCGCAGGAGTTCGGGGCGGATATTCGGATCAAACGACACTTTCGCGCCCTTGGCGACAAGATCTTTCATGAACTTGACGATTTGTGCGCCAAACTCCGCTTTCGCCATGATGGAACAGCCCATAACATGGATAAAACGCGTGTCGTCGAACCGCGCCTGGTTGACGTTCGGGGCCTTGGCCATGGTGGCCGGCGTATGGGGAAAGTGATAAAGGAATTTCCGCGACCCGTCTTCAAAATAGGTGATAAATGCCACGCCTGTTGTGCCGTCTTCGATTTCCTCGACCAGGCCGACGTCGACGCCGTCTTTCTTCAGGCGATCGGTAAGGCATTTGCCGAAATCGTCCTTGCCGACGCCACTGACAATGCCCGCGCTGTGGCCAAGGCGCGCCACTGTGTCGATGAAAATCCCCGGCGCCCCGCTAGGATACGGTCCAAGAAATGTCCCTGGCTGGTCCAGAGGGGTACCGGCTTCCGGGCGCATGACCTCGCACAACAACTCACCCATTACCCATACTTCAGCCATCGCTTTTCCCCTTTTAATTTTGTATGACGCCCTAATACATCCTTTCGATATTTCACTGTACAATTTCAAAATCGGAGTATAAAGGCAAAAATTACGATGTCAAACATTTTTAGTAATTTTATTACATTTTCATATTTTATTATTTTATTTTTCGTAATTTCATTACAAAAAATAGCCTCCTACTAACGAC
>DAIOFH010000136.1:0-10533 GCA_036745875.1 Planctomycetota bacterium
GCCCGCGGCGCTCCGCGCCGCCACACCGCCGATCGCCTGTCCGTTTCCCGAATATTGATGAGCGAGCGCGTGTTCAATGTAAAACGTTGAACGAATCGAAGAGTCCTCCATCATTGTCCATGATTGCTTGTCACTTGCCGGTTCCCTCCTGATTTCGGATGCATCAAGCCGTCCGCGATTTCGTTTTCGCCGGAATAATGAAAGCGGGCATAAAAAATTCGAGCGGCATTGCTGCCGCTCGAGGTAACGCTCGTCGTATGAGAGACGAGAGAGAGGAGATGTGTTGTTTGCTTCGTTGGAACGTTCCTAGAAAGTGAATCCTGCGCCGAGGTTCCAGTTGTGCACGCGCTGACGGGAGCGAAGGGTCAACTGGTAGTCCAAATGGGCGGAGAAGGAATTGGTCAGCTTGGCTTCAAGGCCAAGGCCGAACTCGAATCCGTTTCTGCCGCGTTTCGCGCCGTTTTCGCTGAACGGATTGACTGCGCCGCTATTGTTGTAGTAATTTCCTTCGGCGTTGCCGCGACGACGCGCGATTTCCGGAATCCAGGCGACGCTTGCGCGGGGAACGAAGATGGCGCGGCTCGTGACCAGTTCGTACGCGAAATCGACACCGACCGGAAGTTCAAGGGTATAGTAGCTTCTTTTGCCCGTGCCTATCCGCCAGTTGGAACCTGTTTCGTTCACACTGCCGTGGCGGTCGCGGAAGTAGCGGATGCCGACATTCGGGGTAATGAGGAAGTTGCTGAGATTGAACTTCAAGCCGAATTCGCCGTCGAAATTCCACCCGTTGGAATTGTACTCGTCGCGTGCGCCTCCGCCCACGAAAGAGCGCTGGCTGCGGAAATTGTTGTGCGTATAGGCGGCGCTTGCGTTGACATAGAAGCGTTCGGTGTCATACTGGCCATACGCTTCGAAAACCCACTGGCGGGTATTGCGCTTGTGGCCGGTATCGCGACCTTTGATTTTGCCCCAGCCATGGGTGCCGGCGAGGCCGAACGTCCATCCGCCGGACGACCAGTCGAGACCGATGGCCGGACCGGTGGTGCGGTAGCTGTAGCCGTCGCTTCCGTGGCTACGCTGACGCGCCCAGGTTTGGTACATGTCGGCCCATACGGTGAATCCGGAATAGTACACGCAATCGAGCTGCCTGCGGCCTGAACCAACAGTCGCATTGCGCGATGCGGGAGCGGCATAGGCGTCCGGCGCGGCCAACACGGGAGCGGCGCCGAACAGCCGGGTCGAACCGCCGATTCTGGTGGAAGCCAACCGCTTCTTGACGCTCAGGTTGAACGAGTCGAAACCCAACTGCGTCGCATAGGAATCATTGCCGTAGCCCTGATCCAATGCATTCGCATAGGCACCCAACCCAAGGACCAAGCCTAAGGCCATAGTCAACAAGGGTCTTACGCAATTTTTCATAATATTTCCTCCGAAGTAAAATAACGCTGGCTCGTTCGCCAGAGTTTCCATAGCGGAACAAATCAATGGGGGACATTGTCGCCGTCCATTTGTTTTATCGGAGTTTGCCCTGGTGAATCTTTACTGAAAATCGCTTTTTTTACCGGGAAAAGCTTTTGTCTTGACAGGGGTCGAGAAGGTCTGTAAAAATAAAGGATTACGGGTTGTGACGTCAACCCGGCAAATATAACGGTATTCCCCGAGTACAGGAGAAATACAGAGTGTCGATCTATGAATCCTTGCACACTATTCAACTCGACCGTTTGTCGGAAGTGGCAGGCGGCAAAGCTCGGTTGACCTATCTTGTCGCACAACGGCTTCGGGCTATCAACAATGGCGCCCAACTTCTGGTTGAACGGCAACCGGGAGAATCGTCGCTTGCGGCGGTTTGCCGTGAAGTGCTTGAAAAGAAAATTTGGCTGGAAATTCCGGAAACGGAAGAATTGCCGGTCGAGGAAGAGGAATTCGATCTTCTCGCCCTCTCTTCCGAAGAAGGCGGATTGGAACTGTAACACAACGATTATCTGTGTTTTCGGCATTGATAGAGGACGGCTGCCGCCGTCCTTTTTTTTTGTCGCCGTTTGCGTTCTTTACACTATACTCGAGGCGAATTGGCTTCGGCATCCTTGCCACCAACAGTTTTGATTGTATTGCCATTCAGTGATGGGTATACTAGACGGTACCATAAAAAGCTCCGGTATCCGAGGATTTCTGAACACGCGCAACTATGACTTTTTGCGGAGTTTATTGCTCATGGAGAGACAAGACAGATAACCGCCTTGAACTTTTTAATTGCAGTGCGTTAGGTTGTTCCTACTGCTTGAAAAGGAAATAAACACAGCCGCCTTGAATAAAAGTACGTCCTGAACACATTCCAATCCCCCTTTCATCAGGAGAACCATATTCCATGCCCTCATCTCTCGTCTATTTTGCCGACATGTCGGTGACCGAAGAAGAAAATTTGCAAGCCAAACTCCTGCGCCTTATCACAACCGCAGGCATGGAACGGCTGGATTTTCCCCGAAAATTTGTTGCGATCAAGATTCACTTCGGAGAACTCGGCAACCTTGCCTATCTCCGCCCCAATTACGCGAAAACAGTGGTCGACTTTATTCGGGCGCACGATGGCAAGCCGTTCCTGACCGACGCCAACACGCTGTATGTGGGCGGGCGAAAAAACGCGCTGGATCACTTGGAGACAGCGTACGTCAATGGCTTTTCCCCATTCTCCACCGGATGCCACATTCTTATTGCCGACGGCTTAAAGGGCAACGACGAATGCGAAGTGCCGGTTCCCGGGGGCGAGGTCGTCAAGACGGCAAAGATCAGCCGCGCGATTATGGATGCGGACATCATCATCTCATTGAACCATTTCAAATGCCACGAACTGACAGGCATCGGCGGCGCGGTCAAAAACATCGGCATGGGCTGCGGCTCGCGCGCCGGCAAAATGGTCATGCACTCCAACGGCAAACCGCAAGTCGACCAGAAAGTGTGCGTCGGCTGCGGAAAATGCAACGCCATATGCGCGTTTGACGCGCCGAAGGTCGCGAACGGAAAGGCTTGTATCGATCATGCCGTCTGCGTTGGCTGCGGGCGCTGCATATCAATATGCCCGGTCGATGCTATTGACGCGGCGGGCGACGCGTCAAATGACGATTTGAACAAAAAGATGGCGGAGTATACGGTGGCGGTGCTGCATGGGCGTCCGCATTTTCATATTTCGTTTGTCACGGACGTGTCGCCGTTTTGCGACTGCCACGCGGAGAACGATGTGCCGATAGTCCCGAATATCGGCATGTTCGCTTCGTTCGATCCGGTTGCATTGGACTGGGCGTGCGCGGATGCGGTGAATAGTCAGAAGGCCCTGCCCGGCAGTTTGCTGGACCGGGTTGGGCTGCGCGGGAACGATCATTTTTCCAGCGTGCATCCGGCAACGGACTGGCGTGGCTGTCTTGACCATTGCGTCAAGCTGGGAGTAGGCAAAAAAGAATACGAACTGGTTGCAATCTAGCGTCTAGTTGCATACTTTAATTACAATATTTTTTAATTGCGAACCTTTGACTTCTTTCTTGCGCCAAACAAACGGCTCTGCGTTTTCATTGTATACATCAATGAAATCCTGTATTGCTGCTGCCAATTCATCGCGATGTGCGAAATTTGCGCTCTTGAGGGCCTTTCGCGAGAGAATGCCAAACCAGATCTCCACTAACGAGCGCCAAGCCCTTCTCGAGCCTGAAGTGCGCCCCATATCCGGTAGACATCAATGATGCGAATCCAGACTCAAATTCAACTTGCAACTGTAGTATCAGATAATGGTAAATATAGAAAATTTTGTATCCCGCATTGACAAAGTCAATTTATCTGGTATATATGTATATAGCTAGAGTCTGTTTTTAATTTTTATCAATTTTCGCCGAATAATTTATCACAAACCAGAAACAGTTATTCCCGGGATGTAACCGTATCCGGGAGAACAAGATGAAGCGTCATGCGCTCCGTAATGCCGAGTGGGATGTGGTCAAAGAGACAGCCTGCTACCAACCTCCTCGCGGCAGAGAACCGGCACCAGAAACGATTCGTCCGTTTCTCGATGGCACCTACATTCGAGCACATCGGCATGCTGCCGGAGCACGTCAAAAAAACTGGAGACCCGCAAGCCGACGCGGAAAAGAGCGCCGAGGAGCAGGCTCTCGGCCGGTCCAGAGGAGGATCCACCACCAAGATCCACATGATTTGCGATGCCGGGGGCAATCCTCTTATGTTTACCCTGACACCCGGCAACATTCATGATTCGACTGCTTTTGATGCTTTGCTCATGACAGTCCTCGCGTATATCGGAAGCATGAAATGGAGTCGACGCCTCAAGTGGGTCATTTGTGACAAAGGCTATGATTGCAAGAGAATCGCCGACTTGTGCATTGAGAACAAATTGCTCCCGGTGATTCCAAAACGCAAAAAGCCAAATGGTGAAGAACGGGAAGATCCTGACTTCGACAAAAAAAAGATACAAAGAACGAAATTTCATAGAGCGTTGCATTGGGTGGCTCAAAGAAAATCGGAGCATCGCTACTCGCTATGAAAAACTGGCCATCACATACACGGCAATGGTACAACTGGGAGCTATTCGTCGAATGTTGAGAGCTGCTTAACATTAAAAACAGACCCTAGTTAACCACTTCCACTCGCTCCAACGATTGTAAAAGTGTAGCAATTCGTCTCATGCAACGAAATTGAATGCTGCTTGCAATTTGTGTATCAACCACATATACCAAAACGAACCGATCGCGTTCTTTCTCCTCATATGGTCGGTTTCAGGCTGTGGAAGCGGAGGGTTGGAGCTGGCATATATCGGTTGAACAACAAAAACAATTGGTTTGCGGGCTGCAAATTGTCCCGGTCAAGGAGGTGCTGCATGGCGCATCGCTTGATCGCAATGGTTCGCTGACCCAACAGGTACACAGGTTGGTCCGCTCGCTGGCGGTGTCGCGGGTTCTGCTGCCGAACCAGTTCTTGTCTGAAAAAGATGTGGCGGCTGCCCTCGATATCGGCAAAACGCCTGTGCGGGATCATGTGGAATTACTGCACTTTTTACATCGGAAACGGCCCGGCACTAGGCGTTCCCGCGCTGACAAAGAAGGAAAAGCATAATTCTCGATCGGTTTTCGCTCAAAGGCAAAGTTGCTATTGTTGCCGGGGCAAACACCGGTCTTGGGCAGGGCATCGCCGTTGCCATGGCTGAAGCAGGGGCGAAAGTTGCGCTGGTTGGCTGTTCCGCCATGGACCAAACATAGAGGAAATCGGTAAAAACGGCGGCGATTGTTTTCCCATCAAAGCCGATCTCCAGGACTGCAGTGTCGTGCAAGGCATTCTTGATCAGGCGGTGGAAAAATATGGATTCACCATCGCCGTCGACGGCGGCTGGCTTGCCCGGTAGGGCTTTTCCGGAGCGCAGGATGATCGATACCTATATCAGGCTTTTGCCAGAAACTATCGCCCCGCCCAGCACATTGACCGAAGTGCCGGTTACCGAGCTTCTCGGCAAGGCCGAGCTTGACGGCGACGGCTCGCTGACCCAACAGGTCTATCGTCTGCTTCGCCAACTTATCGTCAATTTGCATTTGCAGCCTAACCAGTTCTTGCCTGAAAAAGATGTGGCTGCCGTGCTCGATGTCAGTAAAACGCCGGTGCGCGAAGCGTTCATCCGCCTCTCTGAGGAAAACCTGGTCAATATCGTGCCGAAAATCGGCACTTATGTCGCGCCCATCAATATCAAGCAAGCCTTCAAAGGCTATTTTATCCGCGAATCGCTTGAATCCGCTTGCGCCGAAGCGTTGGCGAACAACGCGCCCGAGCACGGGCTCGCCATGCTGCAGCACGAGCTGGCCGCGCAGAAAGCCTGCATTGAGCGGGAAGACAACGACATGTTTTATATCTTGGACAACCAGTTCCATGCCGCCATGTTCGATGCCGCTGATATGCCGACAGCGAAACGGCTGGTCGATTCCGCCAAGGCGGAGGTCGACAGGATCAAAGGTTTGAAATCAATCTATCGCTTCTGCCGCCCTGAAGCAGTGCTGTACCAGGAACACCTGGACATGATGGAAGCTATTCGCAACCATGACGGCAGGCAAGCCAGGCTCGAAGTGAAAAAACACCTGACCGGCATGAGCGAAGCGATCCAGGCGATTGTAAAAGAAGAAAAACTGTGGCGCTTGTTCAACACGATCAACCAGGGACCGCACACCGCCCGTCTCAGCGTCTAAAACAATAACCCCAGCCCATGAGGAGAAAAAACAGCCATGGATATCCGGTACAGCGTCAACCAACGCGATTTCAAACGCTACACGACGGAAGAATTGCGCACGGAATTTTTGATTCCGAAATTATTCACCCCCGATGATGTGGAAGCAGTGTACAGCCATGTCGACCGCGTTATTACCATGGGCGCAATGCCGGTATCGGGCGAAGTGAAGCTGGAAAAGAATATCGACTGCTGGAAAACGCTGGGCAGCAAATATTTTCTTGAAGGCAGAGAGTTGGGCATTATCAACATTGGCGGTCCTGGCACAGTCCACGCAGGCGGGGAAAAATACCGGTTGGACAACAAAGAAGGCCTATACGTCGCCATGGGCGTCAAAGATGTGTCGTTCACCGCCGAGGACAAGGCGAACCCGCCCAAGTTCTATATGGCTTCATCGCCCGCGCACCATTCATACAAGACCACCTACATCCCGTTCGACAAAGCAATCCATCGTGATCTGGGCGCGCTTGAAACGTCCAACGCCCGCACCATCAACCAGTATATCCATCCCGATGTGCTGGAGACGGCGCAGCTGTCGATGGGCTTGACCATTCTGAAACCGGGCAGTGTGTGGAACACCATGCCCACCCATACCCACGAACGCAGGATGGAAGTGTATATGTATTTCGATGTGCCGAAAGACAATGTCGTCTTCCATTTCATGGGAGAGCCGACCGAGACGCGGCATATTGTCATGCAAAACGAGCAGGCGGTGATTTCGCCCTCGTGGAGCATTCATTCCGGCTGCGGCACAGCCGCGTATTCGTTTATTTGGGCAATGGCGGGCGAAAACAAGGTGTTCGACGATATGGACGCTTTCGCCACCACTGCGATGCGATAGAGAAGGAGCGTTATCGAGAAAGGGTGGGATTATTTCGCTGGTTGCCGCGTTGTGCAACCGCTTGGAGTTTTTTCTTGTCAAGGAGTGTATCCATGAAAAAACTGTGTCTGATTTTCGCCTGCGCCATGTTGATGTCGGCTGCCGCTATGGCTGGCACCTACCGTTTGTCCGAAGTGCATGCCGAAGGCTATCCCACCTCGCTTGCCGACAGGGAATTCGCCCGGCTGGTGGAAGAACGGACCAACGGCCGCATCAAGATCGAAGTCTACACCGGCGGTACGCTTTATGGTGAGGAAACAGGCGCTATCGAAGCGCTCCAGGTCGGCGATCTCGCGTTTACCCGCGTCTCCGCTGCGCCCGTGGCAAGTTATGTCTCCGCCGCCAACGCCATCCAGATGCCATACCTGTACAAGTCGGGCGCGCACATGTGGGAAGTCTTGAACGGCGATGTCGGCCAGAAGCTTCTGGACGATATCGAGGCCAGCGGCTCCGGGTTGGTGGGGCTCTGCTACTACGACTCGGGTTCGCGCTGCTTCTACCTCACCAAGGCGGTCCACAGTGTCGACGATATGAAGGGCCTGAAGATCCGCATGCAGAACAACGCCATGATGGTCCGCATGGTCGAACTGCTCGGCGCCACCGGCGTCACCGGGATCGGCCCGAACGAAGTCTATTCCGCCATCCAGACCGGCACGGTCGACGGCGCGGAAAACAATTGGCCCACCTACCAGAACATGGGCGATTATGAAGTGGCGAAATACTATATTCTCGACCACCACACCCGCGTGCCGGAAATCCTGCTCATGAGCGCGGAAGTCAAGAACGAGCTGAGCGCCGAGGATTTCGCCATTATCCAGAAGTGCGCCAAAGACACTCAGGAATTTGAAATCCAGAAATGGGCGGAGAAGGACAAATCCTCCGAGGAAATCGTCCGCAAAGCCGGAACCCAGGTCATTGAACTCACTCCCGAAGCGTTCGCCGGCTTCCAGAAAGCGATGGTCCCGCTCTATGACCAGTACGCCAAGGATTACACCGACATCATCAATGCCATCCAGAAGATTGGGGAAAAACACTAAGGGGTGAAAGCGTCGGAGTGTGAGGAACGAAATGCGGGGACACGGAATTCCGTTTCATGCCCCCGCATTTCCGGCGCTTTCTCTTGGTGTTTTTCGCCGTATCGCGTGGGAGGTGCCAAACATGCCATTATCGCTTGTGCAAACACTAGTGGGATTGCTCATCGTATTCGTCGTCCGTTTCTATTATCAAACGCCGACCCCTCCGACAGAACTCGCGTCCATGCTTCTCCAGATCGGCGGCGGCATCGTGTTCCTCGGCGGACTCGCCAGACTTCTGGCCCCGACCATGCACGCCATCGGCCCGGTTCTCCGGGGCATCAATTTTGTGCTCCACAGGATTATCCTGCTCGTGGCCGATATCGCCCTTATCGCCATGGTGCTTATCGTCTCCTACGCGGTCACGCTCCGCTATGTGTTCAACGCCGGCGTCGGTTGGGCGGAAGAAATACCGCGTCTTCTCGTGACCCTGTTCGCCTTCATCGCCATGGCCATGGGAGTTCGCGATCACGTCCATATCGGGGTCAATATTTTCTACAACCTCTTTCGAAAGGATGGCCTTGCGCGCAGGTTCATGATTTTTTTTGGCGATTACATCGTCCTGTTGTGCGGCCTGTTCATGGCCTATTACGGGACGACCCGCTGCATACAGATGTACAAGCTGCCGGGCAGGCTGCCCATGACCGGTCTCAACACCTGGATCACCTATCTGCCTATCCCCCTTGCCGGCTACGTCATTTCTTTTGACAGCCTTCTCTTTCTCATCGGCGTGGTCAAACGCGAGGATCTGCTCTATTCTGAACCGGAAGTCGACTACGTGGAAGAATACCAGGATCAGCAAAAATCAAGCGATGGAGAGGAGGCGAAAGCGTGATGGATTCCCATACATTGTCAATCATCCTGCTTCTCGGCGGGTTTGTGGTTCTCTTGCTCATGCGGGTTCCGGTGACGTTTTGCCTGTTGTTCGCCACCCTCATGAGCGCAGTCGCCAACGGCACCAGACTCTCGGTCATGGTCCGCCAGCTTATCGACGGCGTTAACAATTTCTCCCTTCTCGCCATTCCCTTCTTCATTCTTATGGGCGAGTTTATGACCGCCGGCGGCATCTCCGACAAGATTATCGATTTCACCAACCTCATTGTCGGCAGGTTCAGGGGCGGCCTCGCCTATGTCAATATTTTCTCTTCCATGCTCTTCGGCGGCATTTCGGGGTCGGCGGTGGCCGATGTCTCATCCACCGGCCCGGTGGTTATCCCCATGATGGTCAAGCAGGGGTACTCCCGCGAATTTTCCGTCGCTCTCACCGTCACCACCGCCTGTCAGGGCGTGCTCATCCCGCCCAGCCACAACATGGTTATCTATGCGCTTGCCGCTGGCGGCGTCTCCATCGGCTCGCTCCTTATGGCCGGCCTTCTGCCCGGGGTCGTATTGGGCATGAGCTTCGCCGTATTTTGCTGGATTATGAAAGGGTATTATGATTTTCCGGCGGGGGTCAGCATTCCCAGGGAAAAATGGGCGGGCATTATCGTGCACGCCGTGCTCCCCCTGCTGACCATCGCCATCATCCTGGTCGGCACCGGCGCCGGCGTTTTCACCGCCACCGAATCCGCAGCCATCGCCTGTGTTTACGTGTTCATCCTCTCTTATATTGTGTTCCGCTCGGCGAGAATTTCCGAGGTCGGCATAGTGTTGCGCAACGCTTTGCGCACCCTCGCCATCGTCATGGCCTTGATCGCCTGCGCCAAAGCTTTTTCCTATATGATGACGGAATTGCGCATTCCGGAGATGGTGACAGGCATTCTTCTGTCCATCACCAACAGCAAGGTGATCCTGCTCCTTATCATCAATGTTCTTCTTTTGGTGCTGGGCTGTTTCATGGACATGGCGCCGCTTATCATGATTATGACCCCCATCCTTTTCCCGGTTGTGACCGGTCCTATCGTCGACATGCACCCCATCCACTTCGGCGTCATGCTTATTTTCAACTTGGCGCTCGGCCTGTGCACGCCGCCGGTTGGAAGCGCGCTGTTCGTGGGCTGCGCCGTGGGAAGGACCACCATCGAGGCGACTTCGAGAAAACTCCTGCCCCTGTTCGCTGTCATGGTATTCGCGCTGATGCTGGTCACTTTCATTCCTGATATTTCCCTGTGGCTGCCGCGGGTGCTGTTTGGGTCGAATATGTAAACCCCGTGGAGATTCTCTGGGTGGACCTTCGGAGGAAATCGGGCCAACCGCGTCCGATTTCCTCCATTGTTTATCGTAGCGTACCGGGGGAAGCGGTTGTTCATGACCTTCTTGCGGGAAAACTTCCATACTCGTTCAATCAGGTTTAGATTGGGTGAATATGGCGGCAAGAA
>DAIOFH010000137.1:0-10231 GCA_036745875.1 Planctomycetota bacterium
CCATGACCCAGCCTTTGTTTGCCGCGTCCTTATCCAAAATGGGGTCTTCGACCTGTGTACACCCTGCTTCATTGCGAAGAGCGCCGGTGCCAGGCTCCGGTAGATAGTCCATCGGGAAAACATCTTTGGCGGCAAACTTCCTCATCGCCTCCGCCAGTTGCGCGCAATTTTGCTTGTCGGGTTTTATGTCCGCTTCCCTGGCGACATTGAGGAACTCTTTTATTACCATATTCAGAAAGTCGGCATCAACGATGGTTGCCTTTTGTCCGGTCTGCGGATTGCCGCTTTGGAAAAACTGCGGATCGGTCGTCGTGGCGGGGGACGGTTCCGGGCACACCTCGACGGTTCGTAAACTTTCAGGCCAATACATCGGGAATCTCCTCATAACTGAAAATAGCGTAGGTGTGGGCAGGTTTAAGACGGTTGATGACGCATTCCAAAACCTCATTGCCGCGCCAGTGACGAAGCGCCTCGCCGGCGGTGCTTGCCCCGGCACAAAAATAATACACCCTCACCGCCGGGCCATGGACCATGAACACATGAAGCCAGCGCTCGTCATACAAGCCGTCGCCGGCGCAACTCAACCCGCACTGAAACGGGGCAAACTCCTCAATCCAAATTTCTATCCCCAAGGCTTTCGCCAGGCCGACATAGTACGCGACCGATTGGCCGCCAATGGAGCGAATCTTCCGTAGCAAATTTTCTATGCGCTCCTCGTATGTTTCCCCCAACTGCGTGCACGGATCTGGGAGACCATACTCGAATTCCCATTCAGGCAGCAATTCAAGCGTCGTCTGTGCGTAAAACTCGTACAAGGAAAGATAAATCGCCCGCGCTTCGGCCCGCGCGAACTCTTCCGACATCCCATCGAGAACGCCGTCCAGCACGCCGTTTTTCAATCGCGTCCAGGCAAGCCCGGGGGGCAGCAACTGCGCCAGCTGGTTCGCGTATTCCTTCGCCGAATGCGCCTTCACTTCCGATCCCTTTCCGTCCCGTCGTGATCGACAAAGACCACACGCTTCACGACGGGTAAGGCGTTTTCGGCGACGATGACGTCATTTATCGGCAAAATCAATTCGTGGTGATGCTCGCCGACCGCCTGTGAAATCGCTTCGCTCAAGCGGGACACGTATATGCGCCCCTCCAGTTCATCCTCCGACTTTCCCTCGCGGGTAACAAAATCCTTTACCTCCGCTTCCACCGCCGCCCGGATTGTCTTGTTGTCGGGCCAAATCTTCACTGTCACCTCAACGGCGTGTTCAATCGGAGAAAAGACGTAGATTTGCGTTGCCGTGACAGGGCGTTTTCCTTCGATATGCGCCCATACTTCATGACACTGTTCCTCATTCGGGAAAATAGTGTAGTTGCCGCCGGCGTCCCGGTCGTGATCGCGGGCGAACATGACGCCGACAGTGCCTTCGCCCATCCACAGCGGGAGGCACCAGGCGCGGGTCACGCCCGGGACTTCCTTGGCCCAGGCGACATAATCGTGTTTCGCGCCCCCGTGCGGGGGCTGGCGTTTGCGGTCAAGGATACGTTCGCGATATTCATCCGCAGGTTCGATGTCGACGCCGTTGTACATACCCGATTCGGCGACGACGCATGTGGCCTCGATGTCGGGGATGGATTTGATAAAGGTCAACTTCGTGCCGGCTTCGCTATTGCCGCCCGGACCCGCGAGAACCGCCTTGACCGGCAAAACAGCTTTGCCGTCCACAAGCGGCGTTTCGCCTGTAACCTGGAACCGCACCCCGTCCGCCCGCTGGCAGAGGGATAAAACCGGCACTATGGCGCCGGTTTTCCCAAAGACGATGATTTTCCCCTCGGCCTGTCTTTCCCCTTTTTGCCGCACTTCATATGTCAGTCCCTCTGCCGCAAGAAATTCGTCCTCCATGGAATGGACGAAACGCTGACTTGCGAGCCAGTCGAGGAAGGCGTAGAGGAGATGGATCGCCCCCGCCTGGACGCGGGCCAGGACATATACGGTTGCCCGGCGCAATAACGATCCCGAACGGGTTCCGTTGTCCACCCGGATGCGGCTGGCATAGTCGTTCCTGATGCGTTCATCAAGCTCTTTGAGAGTCGGTCTATTGAATGGCATTGTCGTGGTTCCGCATTTTCTGTGCCTGCCAGTTATAGTCGTATTTGCGGCTGAATAGGGTCCCGTCGGGGCGATATACGTCGATATCGAGAAGCAGCCAGCCGCGGGTCGGGAAGGAGCCCCGGACAACAACCCGTCCCGCGACCTTGTCCTTGACCAGCCAGGCAAGCGCGGCCCGCGCATACTCCTCCGCGCGCACGATTACTTCGGGCAATTGCTTTTCCCTGCGAAGAAGCCACAGCTTCGACCCGATTTCTTCGGCCGTGTCTTCAAGATCGTTTCCCCACCAGCCGCGCCGGTCTGTTTCCGTCGCCGGCAATTCGTCGTGTTCTCCCGCCCGCCGGTCGGTAAACAGGGAGATAAGGATCGCCGTCTCCAGCCCGGCGTCGGTCAGCAAGTCGCCGTCGGCGGTGAGCGCCAGGCTGCCGTGATTGTTGTTCCATACGATGGCAATGTCGCCTTCCATTCGTCACTCCGGCATCGTCGGTTCGCGTGTGCCGCCCCCGGCGGGGGTCGGCGGTTCTTCCTGCCATTTTTCAAGGGTACGGGTGTTGACCTCATTGGCGGCGTAATGCCAGATCTTCCCGTCCTTCATCCTAATATCCGATCCGCCGTTGTCGAAGCCGCCGTTTTCCGTGAGCCGGATGCCATAGCCCGCGCCTATGCGCAAAAAGTTCTTTCCGTCTTTCGTACGGAATTCCAGCATTTCGTCCGCATCGACAACCACCGTCCTGGAGCGGGTCCGCAGAGCCCGGTTTTCGTTTTCAAGACAAACATGGTTTTCCGTGTCGGCGTCGTCCTTCCTGTTGGACGCGGTGTACATCATCACGTCTCCGGGCTTTTGTTTGCGCGGCCGATAGTCCCGGTCGTCAGTGGCGGTTATGACCCCGTGCGCGCATTCGCCGCCGACAAACAGCACAATTGCCTTGCATTTGGGAAGCGGCACAGTCGAAAGCCCGTATTCCTGCATCCGTTCGACGCCTTCGCGGCACTCGCCCTCGAAAAGCGTTATCTTCGCCGCCTGGACGGGATTGTCGTCCGTGACCGACTCGATGACCGCCCTGCGAATCAGGAGTATTATGCGGTTGCGAAGCGGCGCCAAAAGGCGGGATAAAAGCCCGCTTTGCCGGCTGCCCATCAGATCGCCGATAAGACGTTTATCCTTACCATTCAATAGCGTCTTTCTCCACCTGACCGGAACAATTATCGAGATACGCGTCCGGCCGCGTCATCTCCAGTTCGCATTCGGTCCCGCCGCTGTCGGAAAATGTGTAGCGGACAGTGCTGATGACCATTTCAGCGCCATCGAGATACAGATTCGGCGAGACAATGGGCAAGCGCAATCCCGGCCGCCACAATTCGCCGGACGACTGCCGCCAGCCGACGACGCGGATATTGACGCGGGTTGAATGACCCGCCCTGTTGGCGCAAATATTCTCGGCCCGGATGAGCGCCGATTCGGCAGTTGTCCAAAATTCCGCAGTCAGAAGGAGTGGCCGATGGCGCATGACGTTCGGGTCGCGGGCCTTGCCGATTTCGTTTTCTTTCGGGTCTTCGGCGCCGTCCAGGAAAGCAGGCTTCTGCCCATGAACAAGGTAATCGCTGAATCGGTCGCGGAAACTAAATGTCGCGGTTCCAGCCTTGATGTTTGCCCCCTCCACAAGCGCATCGCCGGCAGCCTCGAATTTTCCGCGCGCCGACAGGACGAGTGCGCCTTCGCCGTCGGTCGTCAACAACACGCCGCGCTGCCTGGCGACGAATTCGAGGCAGGAATACGTCGTGTCGCCGGGGTTGATTGCGATCCGTTCAAAGGGGGCGCCCATGTCCGTCTCAACCTTGAGAGGAATCCCGAACGGGCCGCAAAGCATTTGCGCGAAGGCGTCCAATTGAATCCCGCGGTATTCGTATGAATCCAGTACAGCCGAACAGTCCACCATGTCGGCGGTTTTGTCTCGCCCCTTGATCGTTATGCCGTGGCTGGTCGCGGAAATCGCCGGGGATACCTCATCCACATACCCGGTATTGACGGGCACATCGCCAAGCAATACCTGGCACCGGTCGCCCGGTTTTATTTCCTTGGGGATTTGCATCTGTCCCCATTTGTCGAACACGCCGACGGCGAATTCGCCGCATACGGAGTCGATGGAGGCAAGCGCTGTCGCGTCCTTCCACCCCGAATACTCCGCGCCGTTGACAAACACCGTCACTTCATCCGACATTCGACAATACCTTTATGGGGGTCTGTCCAGGCACAAAGCCGGGATGGCGCAGCCCGTTTATCGCCGCCAAGGCGCCGGCATGGCCGCCCGTGCCATAGAGCCGGTTCGACAACGACAGGGTCGTCGTAGTCGTCAGCGGCGAATAGTCCACCACGGACGGCAATTGCCCGTCGTCCGGCGGCACCGACCGCACCATAATCAGGCGCATCGTGTAGGCGGCCTGATAGACGTCGTCCGATGCGGCCGCCTCCATCATGGCGTCCAGGGCCGCGGCAAGTTTGTCGCTGGCCGACTCGGCGGCCTGGAGGGTTGGCCAGTTGACGAAGGGAGCGACACGCGCCGCCTCGATCACGGCGCTGTCCCGCACCATGGCAGCCATTGCTTTGGCGTTTTCGCCACGCTGACGCCGCATCGCGGACAACGACTCGATCCCGGTCGTGTCGAGAGTAAAATCAAATGCTTTATACAGCGACGCGACCGCCGACTCCGCCAGGGGCCCGGCCCCCGCGTAGCTGGATCGACCGCGATAGCTGCCATCGAGGTTTCGTTTATGTTTCCAAGGTTCTTCATGCCAAGCGGCGATCGAACAGGGGAACGCAATTACGGCGTCGGCAACGCCTGCGCCATCGTCATCATGGCGGCCCGACTGAATCGCGCCAGTCAGAACTGCGAGAAGGCCGTCGATATCCACCGGCAGGGCGAAGGAACTGCACAAGCGGGAAAACAGTTCCCCAATCAAGCCCGCGTCGGCGACGGCGTTGTCCCGTAAAAAATCGCTTTTGGACGACAATGAAAAACTATTGGCAAACGACTGCCTAACGGCGTTATGCGCCCCCAACGCGGCGGAACCCATCGCGGAGGCGGCGGAACGCCGGGCCGTGGGGTATTGGGCCTCCGAGGCCTCGACAAAACTGATTTTGAATGGAACATAGCCGAAAGAATTTTTATCTTCTGACAGCTTCCAGCTGCGAACCTGAACCCGGATCGTGCCGAAAGCCGGATGCACAAGTTCGCCGGGGCCTTTTTGGTTCAGCGCCTTTTTCAAGGCGTCGCGACGGACGGGGTAATCCTTGTCATCCACCAGGCGGCAGACATAGGCATCGAAAGAATACCTTTCCATCTTTTTCCCGGTATCTTCCGCATAGCCTTCCTCCTTATTGGGGAACTCGTGGTCGGGGCCGCGCCGCCCGCCGTCATTGCCATGGCGCTCAACGTAAAAGGGGACGCCCCGAAACGATGCTGGTTGCCAGTGGGAAAAAGTCATATTAAAAACTCGCCATCCTTCCGCCGTTCATGACGAAATTCCAGTTGTCCTGTTGCCGTGAAACCTGCTCGATACCGGAAGTTTCGACCTCCGCGCCCTGCGGAACGTTTTTCAGGTCAAGGGTGACATGGGCGTCGCGGGTCGAATTGTTATTGATGGTCGCCTGTTCGCGGATCATGTCCGCCGCGCCGGCTGGAGGGCCGGAGGGGCCGCCGAGACTTTCTCCCGCCGGTTGTTCCATGGACTGGAACTTAGGCATGTTCAAGCCAAGTTTTTCCTTGAGGAAATCGGGCATCCATCCGGTGAGGTTTTCTGTCGCTTCGTCGAACCACTTTGTTATGTCGGCCCAGACGTTTTTGATTCCGCTCCAAAGGTTCGACATGAGCGCTTCACCGGCGTCATACAACCCCGCGCCGCCGGTGAAGTACTTGACGACCGCGTCAAGGGCTTCGGCGAAAAAGACCAGCGGCGAAAATTTCCATAAGACAGTGATCAGGCCGGTGATCAACCCTTCGTCAAAAGCTTTTTTGACGTCCTCGAAGATCCCGTCAAAAAAAGCGAAAATATTCGGGAAATAGCCTTTGAATCCGGAAAGTATGCTTTCGCCGACCTTTTGGGCCG
This sequence comes from Planctomycetota bacterium, assembly GCA_036745875.1. Taxonomy (GTDB): domain Bacteria; phylum Planctomycetota; class SZUA-567; order SZUA-567; family SZUA-567; genus DAIOFH01. The sequence continues at coordinate 6,206 of DAIOFH010000137.1, forward strand.
CCTCTTCCATGGAGTAGCCGAAAATCATGGAAAAAACGCCGTCAAGAGCCGCCTTGAAAAGGGTTGTCGGGCTGAATTCCTTGATCACCGCGTATATGCCCTGGATAATGCCTTCGTCAAAAGCAGCCTTGATCCTGTCGACCGCGCCGGAAAGGTAACCGGTGATCCTGTCCCATAGATTGATCCAAAAATTGCGGAAGCCTTCACTGGTATTCCAAAGGTAAATAAAACCGGCGACTAAAAGACCAATCCCGATCGTCAACATGCCAATAGGCGTTACCGCAAAAGCCGCTGCAAGCGCAAGGCTTGCCTTGGTACCAGCCCATAGAGCTGCGACTTTTGCCCACAAGGCCCCGGTGTAGCCTACGGTGGCGGTAATGAGTCCGGGAATGTGCTGCAATAATCCCCCGGCGACAAATTTCATGCCTGCCAGTTTTGATGCTATTGCATAGGTGGCCAGGGCGGCGCCAAGCGCGGCAAGGACGGCGGTAAATAATTCGCTGTGCCTGGCAAGCAGATAAATCCCCGCCGCCAGCGTCAGTACAATGCCTATCGGGCTGGACAGGAAGGCGATTCCAAGTCCGCCGACCGCCCTCGTCAACGTGATCACCGAGACGACAAGCGGCATCAGCTTGACCGCCGCCAAGGCAATCCCTATCGCGGTCAGCACATTCTCCCAGCCGCCGAAATACTCAACCATCGAGGAGATTGATTCCCCAAGCGCGGCGATCCTGTCCCACAAATCCATAGCGTCGGTCTTGAGCGTCTCGAAATCCACGGATTCAAGCCATTTGTCAAGCTTGGTGTCGATAAGCTCCCGATTGGAAGCGATAAGTTCGCCAATCCAGCCGACAAGCGGTTCAAGATGCGGCATCAGCTGGTTGCCGATGGTGTAGGCAATGCCGCGTATGGCGATGCGCACGCGCCCCATGGAGTCGTTGAACGCTGCGGCCGCCGCGCCCTGTTCGTCGGTTATGGTGATCCCATATCTGGCCGCCTCGGCCGCGTAATCGGCAAGCCCGGCCTTGCCGGCATTGAGGAGAGGAATAAGGTCCGGCCCCAGCCCGTCTCCGAGCAACTTGACGGCAATGCCGGTCTTTTTTGTCCCGTCCTCCATCTCGGACATGCTTTGGCAAACGTCTGCGAAAAGTTGGTCGACCGATTTTATTGCCCCCGACTGGTCGCGAATGTCGACGCCCAGCTCCCGAAACCAGAACGCCGATTTCTCATTGCCATTGGCGGCATCCACCGCCTGCGAATTCAACTTTACCAGGGCGGAACGGAGTTTCTCCGACTGCACCCCCGACATGTCGGCGGCGTGGGAAAGTTCGGACCATGATTTCGTGGATATGCCGACCTTTTGCGCCGTTTTGAACGCCGCATCGCCCGCGTTGGCGGTGGAATAGACAACGCCCCCGAAAATGCCCGCCGCCAGGCCGCCGACGACAAGGAACTCTTTGCCAAGCGCCTTGACCTCCTTGGCGACGCCGCCGATACCGGACTTGACGCCCTTGAATGCCGCAGTCACCTGGGGAAGACCGAGGTTGTCGGCGGTGACCTTGAATTTGTTTTTCAGGCCGTTAAGCGGTTTGAACGTCGATTCGATCCGGTTCGCGAAGGCGGCAAGGCCGGACGTCGCCTTGTCAACCAGCGATAACGTGACTGATAGGGGAGCGTTTCCGGCCATTATTACGCCTTTGCGGCATCGTTTTTGATCTTGTTTATATGCTTGAGAGTGTCATACCAGGCGAGAAGTTCCTCGGCGTCCATCTCTTCCGACTCGGACGGCTGGACATGCATTTCGCTGGCTAGCCATCCGTGGATGAGTCGCCAGTCGGAAGGAAACTCTTCAAAAAACCCTCGACTATTTTCTGCGCCTTGCCGAGGTCGTCGGCGTCAAGCTCCTCGATGACCGAAGGGGTATGGCCTGTCAGTCGCGCGACGAGGCAGAACATTTTTTCGATAGAGTCGTTCGGGGTCTTTTTCAGATCCTTGCCCTTGAGGCGGCGGAACCGCAGTTCGAACAAGGGCTCTTCGCCTTTGCGTTCGATCGGATACGCCAATTCAAGCACTCCCGCGGAATATTCGTCTTGCATTACCTGATCTCCTTGACAAAGGAACTTTTCCATTCGATGGGAATTTCGCCGGTCTCCGAGTCGCCCTGCATGGCATCGACTTGCCAGGCCCGCTTGGCGCTGATCACTTTGCCGTTGCCGAGTTCGAGAGTCACGGAGACGTCTTCCGCGTCCTTGAGCGCTTCAAGGTCAACCTTGTTGGTATCGGAAATAGACCCTTTTATAAAACCAAGCTCCGCTTTGCCGGTCAGGTAGGCGGAGCCGTCGGCATTGGCGCCGCCGTCTTTTTTTTCTCCCGACAATTGATAGGTGAACTTGCCGCGCGCCTCGATCTGGTCGCCGTCGATCTTGACGTAAATAATGCCGGCGGAACGTTGTTCGTGCATGGCTATGCCTCCTACAGATAAAACCGAATTTGAGCGGCGTTGACGATAAGCTGGTTGACCAGATCAGGGGGCAGAAGGTAATCGAGACGGCATCTGTTCGCGGCGTTTCTCACCACTACCAACTCGTCCTTGAACTGTTTGATGTTTTCCACCAGCCCGCGCTTTACCCATCCTTCAAAAACATTGACGCATTCGGCTTTCGCCAACTTCGGCGTCATGATGGGTTGTCCAGCCTCGTAAAGGTTGCCGTCGTCGGCGAGTTTGTGGCGGGGATATTTGCGCATGAAGTAATTACGCAGGTCCCAGCGCAAATAGCCAAGGGTAAGGCCGGTGTTGAGGCCGAGATACGATTCGTCCTCCGCGCCGTTCGCGGCTGTCTTGTACGTGGTGATGACCCTGTCGATAATGACGCTCCCGCCGACAGGGTAGGCAAGCGTGCTGATCCCGTTGTAGAGGAGCAGGTTGCTTTCCGGGAAGTCGCTGAAACGGTCCTCCATCCTGGCCGGTAAAATCCCGACCAGGGGAAGGGTTTGGAACTGCCTGGCCGGGTCCATGTTGCCATAGCGCATTACATTGGCCGCCACGGAGGCGGCGACGGCCCAGGGGGAATTGGGGATGCCGGTGCAATGGGTAAAAGATTCGACATGGCTGTTTCTGGCATTGCCGAAATCGCACAATTGCCCGAAGGTGCCGCGTTTTGCGCCAATCAGGAACCCGTCCCGCATGACCAGCGGACCCCAGCAATCCTTGAGATAGTCGTTGAATATCTGGAGATTGTTGAGATCGGTGTATGGGGACGAAATCGAATTGAACCATTCGCCGCCAATGGTCGCAATGGCCTGCGAGACATCCGGATTGGTCGCGCCGCCGGAGAAAGGTACGGCATTGACGGCAATGCCGGTCGGGAAATACTCGCCGTCGTAATAGTTGAAACGAAGGTCGATATCATTGCCTGCTTCCCCGGCAAACTTCACTTCCAGGGTGACTTTGTCCGTAGTCGCATAGGCGACAACCGGCAGACTGGCAACGGCGTTTATCGCATCCGCGATGCGAGATAAAACCATCGTGGGGCCGTCGCCCATGCGAACCGCGACAGTGACGCGCGTGCCATTGACGTAACAATACAGGGTACCGGCTGTTTCCGCCGTTCCCGTCACGGTGATTATTGCCGTAGCCTGTACCGCCGACGAATCGTCGGGAACGGCAATGGCCCATAATTCGCTGACAGGATCGGTGAGAAGATAATACTTCGCTTTTTCCGCCAGCATGGAACCGGCGCCGAAAAAGTTCTCGGCATTCCTCTCGCTGGCGACGCGAACCGGCTTGTAATGGTCAACCGTTCCGGCGGCGAGTTTTTGCCCGACAATAAGGGACTGGTACTTTTGGTTTTGTGCGCCGCGAATAGCGTTCGAATTGTCGAATTCCACGCTGAAAATCGGCTTGCGTATGTTATTCGGGATCTCGTTGAATGAAATGGAAGACACGTTTTTCCCCTTGTCCTGGTGGACTATTTGGATTTTCTACCGGTCGCGGACGGTTCCTGATCGGCCGGTTTCGCCGAAGTC
>DAIOFH010000138.1:0-10220 GCA_036745875.1 Planctomycetota bacterium
ATGCGGCGTTTTCGAGGCAGAGAGGCGTCTTCGCCCCGAAAACGCCGCATACCCCCCGAAACCGTCATCCCGGCGTCTATACGATAAACCGGGAAAAAAAACGTGCGCAGTTGCCGGGATCCAGGTCGCCTGCCTTTGCTACGGGATAGGTATAATCGTTCTTTTAGGTGCGTTTCACCTGAGCTTTCCCTACGACATGGACGCGACCAGTTGATCGGCAAGCATTTCCATCTCCGGGACCTGTTCCGGCTTCATGGAAGAGAGGAGGACCAGCGGGGTTCCCACCACTTCCATGTTTTTCATTTCGCCAATCATGCCCTGCATCAATTTATGCGCCACCGGCACCCATGAGCCGTTGCCGATGACGGCGACTTTGCGGTTTTGCAGGTTAAGCGAAGCCATGTCGCCAATCAGGGTGTGCATGGCGTTATAGAGATGCATATTGTATGTAGGGGACGCCAGGACGAGGTGGCTGTATTTGAAGATATCGGCGATAATGTAGGAGTAGTGGGTTTTGGACACGTCGAAGATGCGCATATCCCGCACGCCCCTATGCGCCAGCATGTCCGCCATGGCGCAGGCCGCGCTCTCGGTGTTGCCGTACATCGAGGCATAGGCAAGGACGATGCCCTTCTTTTCCGGTTCGTACGCCGCCCAGCGGGAGTACTTGTCGAGAAGCGTTGCGAGCTCGTTCCCGCGCAGCGCCGGCCCGTGCAGGGGGCAAACCAGGCCGGGAACGGCTCCTCCCAATTTTCCTATCGCCGCCAACACCTGTGGCCCGAATTTCCCCACTATGTTGGTGTAATAGCGGCGCGCTTCGTCCAGGTAGAGGTTTTCATAATCCAGTTCGTCCGCGAACAGGTTGCCGCTGAAGCCACCGAAGGTGCCGAAGGCGTCGGCGGAGAACAGGATATTTTCGCTGGTTTCCAGGGTAAACATCACTTCGGGCCAGTGCACCATGGGAGCCATGATAAAACGCAGGGTGCGTTTGCCAAGCGCCAGCTCGTCCCCTTCCTTCACCTCCTGGTAGTGTGCGGACAGGTCGGCCGGGTAGAACTGGCCGATCATCTGGAAGGTCTTTTTATTGCCGACGATTTTCACGCCGGGCCAGCGGCGGCAGATTTCTTCGATGTTGGCGCAATGGTCCGGTTCCATATGGTTGACGACAAGGTAGTCAAGCTGCCGTCCCGCGAGCCCTGCCTCCATGTTTTCCAGGAACTGCCTGGTCACCGATGCGTCAACCGTATCGATGAGGGCGGTCTTGTCGTCCAGGATCAGATAGGAGTTGTAGGTAATCCCGTCTTCCAGGGGGAACATGTTTTCAAACAGGGCGAGCCTGCGGTCCCCCGCGCCCACCCAGATGATTTGTGGTGCGACTTCGCGAATGCATTTCATGATGTCTTCCTTCCAAGCACCGTGTGAAAACCTCTGTGATTTACTGTCGGGAATGGCGCTTACTTAAGGTCAATGGGAATATAACCACCATTCTGTATCGAGTTAAAAGTTAAGAACGAAGAGTGAAGAGTTCTGGAAAATCCTCACAGTAATTAATTCGTTCGCTCCGCTCACTTTCACTGAGAAACACTGCGAATTCAGAATAAGCGTACGGTAGTACGCGGGTTCTCAATGTGAGGATTTTCCAGAACTCTTCACTCTTCGTTCTTAACTTTCAATAAGCAATCGCCATTCTTTACTGTCGGCCTTTTTTGCATCCTCCCGCACCCGTTGGCGCAGCATGCCATGGTAATTCCGATGGTGGATCGTTTCAACAGGAATACGGCTACTTGCCGGCCCAGCTATCGGCCACAACCGGCTCGACAATGGTCGGAACGTGGGGAAGGATGGTGTTGGCCGCCTCTTCCATGGCGTCCTTGAGCAGATTGGATGCCGCCTCCGTATCTGCCTCCGGGCACTCCAGCAGTATCTCATCATGCACGACGCCGACGATGACGCCGCCGGCAGTCACCTTCTCGGCCAGGATGCCCAGGGCTTTTTTGATGATGTCCGCCGACGTCCCCTGTACCGGCAGGTTCGACCGCTCCGGCAGCCCCGCCCCGGAACTGTAGGCAAAACGCCTCCCGCTGAGCGTGCGGCCGATCCCGTCCCCATCCTCCTTGATGCCGCGGTGCCAGCGGGCCACGCCGCCATATGTTTCAAAAAACCTTCGCCGGAACAGGGTGGCGTCGTCCATGCTCATTTCCACCCCGTAGGACTGCCGCGCGCTCAGTTGCAGCCCCGCCGCCCCCATGCCGTAGATCAGCCCGAGGTTGACCGCCTTGTAGGCCTGCCGCTCCTGCTTGCTGACAAGATGCGCGGGTTTGTTGGCGATATACGAGGCGGTCAGCAGGTGAAGGTCCTCACCCGCCCGGTATGCGGCGAGCATGCGTTTGTCGGCGGAAATTTCAGCCACGACCCGCAGTTCGATCTGCGAATAGTCGGCTATCACCAGGCGCCGTCCCGGCGGCGCGGTAAAACACTCCCGGAACGCTTTCTCGCGGGGGATCTGCTGGATGTTCGGGTTGCTGCAACTCATCCGGCCGCTGAAGGCGGTCAACTGGTCGTACTTCGGGTGCAGCCTGCCGCTGGCCGGGTTGAGAAAACCTGGAATTGGCCGAAGAAAGGAGGAAATGGCCTTGCTGGCCCGACGGTAGCGGGTCAGGGCGACGACCAGCGGATTTTCCCGGTAGGGAAGAAGCTCCCGCCTGGAAGTCCCGGCGACGTCGATGCCGTTCCTGCGCAACAAGTCCAGGACCAGCGCGTTGCTGTCATAGTTCGGCTGGGAGATTTCCTGCTTGCCCCAGAGGGTATTTTGATATTCCGGCTCGGCATCGTATTGGCGCAGGTCCGCAAGGGCGCGTTCCCGCTCGGCCGCTTTTTCCCGGCCAAGTTCCTCCCATTTGCCGGTATTGAGGTATATCCCCTCGTACTCCATATGCGCGACCGCGCGCAGGCATTTGAATTCGATTTGGGCCACTTCCGCCAGGCCGTTCTCATAGATGCGGGGAAGCATGGCCGCGCGCGCGCGCAGGAGGTCGCCGGCGGTCGAGCCGCCGCCCGACTCATACGGTTGACCGGGCAGATAAAGCAGGCGCTCCGCCAATGAAACATCGAAAAGCAGCCGCACATGGATTCCCAATGCGGCCAAAAACTGCAGCGGCAATTTGGCGTCGGCAAACACCTTCACCGAATCGGCGGAAAAAATATCCCGCAGCGCATCCGCCCCGCCCCCGGGAAGGGAACGGCAGTCGACATGGAGCGCGGGAATCCCGTCGGCGGCGAAATGGACGGATTCGATACTGTCGGACCGGGGGTCCGGGCCGCTTGTCGCCATATCGACGCCAATGATTTTGGCCTCGCGAAACCGCCTCGCATGTTCGTGGAATTCGGTCATTGCGGCCCAACCCCTACAGCATCGGTTTGAATAATTCGCGTTGGTAGACCGGGCTCGGATTGGTCACGACAATCCCGCCGTTGTGAAACCGGCCGTCCTCGTTCCCGTCATGCCAGCGGGAAAGAAATTGGCCATTGGGGATATAGGTATAGTTGGCGAGGGTCGACGGGTCCATGAAATAGATCCGGCCCTGGTCGTAGCCGATGGCAATCGCATAATGGCCGTCTTCCCAGACATCGGTATAGTCTATCGCGGGATCGTCGTTCCATGCCTGCAGAAAACAAATGACCGGGCGGCCGCAATCGATGAATGCGCGTAATTCCCCAAGCGTCAGGTTCTCCGCCAACTCGGCCCCGATGCCGTATTCGGCCAGGCACGCCATCATGGCGAAGGGATCGGTGCCGTGTTCCGGCGTCGCGGCCATCTTTTTTTCCAAAACATCCTGGCGGTAAAGATGTCCGTTGTACCCGAGGATAGATTGCACGACGGCGACGCCGCAGGTATAGTTCGTGGCCTGCCGCGTCTGCGGCAGCTCCAGCAGGACAACCGGCCCGGACGAACCGTTTTTCCGTTCCCGTTCCGCCTCCGCCACGCAACCGCAAAGCAGGCACAGGGCCGCCAGGAACAACACAAGGTATTTTTTATGCATGCCGGGCCTCTTTTCCATACACGAACTTTAACGGTATCACTTTCAAGCGGAGGAGGAAGCGTTGTGATGTTTCGTCGGCAGCTTGGCGGAATGTCACGCAAGCGGCCGGAGGCGATTAAAAGTCGCATGGTCAGGACATTTCTTAAAATGCGCTAAACCCTTCGTCCCGCCAGCCGCGGATTCTTTCCAGCATTTCCGAAATGCCCAGGATGCCGTAGGCAAAGCCCCTCTTGACCAGTTCAGGCGGCAGGAACTCGTCGTATTTTTCAAACAGCGGAACTTCGTTTTCATACACCAGTTCCATCGGGTCCAGCGGCAGCTCCGCCGCTTCGCGCAGGACCTTGAAGAAATCGCCCTTCGACGCCTTCATCTTGAACTGCATGAAATACGGCCGCGACGAATCCAGGGAGGAAAGGCTGAGCCGGGAGGCGCACCTGATCTTGATGAAGCGCTCCAGCGCGATAAAAGCGTAGGTGCCGAGCCAGGGGAAAAGGCACCACATGTCCCCGCCGAGGCAGATCAGCGGTTCTTCCGTCATGCCGGAATTGACGGCCGTATGCCGCGCCTCGTCCAGCCGGGCCACGGCGTTCTTCATAAGATAGGGATAGGAGGCTTTTTCCCGCAGGACTATTTTCATCCGTTCCAGGATTTTCGTGTTGATGTCGCCGGGGCAAAGGCCGAAATAGGCGGGCACCTTCCCCTTGACCGGTTCGCAGTAGATCAAGTGCCGTTTATGGTCCACTTCCTCCACGATCCAGACGTGGCCCGCCAGGGCGATCTTGTCGCCGACCGGCGGCGGCGAGACTATCGTCCCCAGCTCCTGCGACTCGCTCCTGACGGTGTATTCCTCGTTCTCCTTGAACACGGCGTAAAACTTGAAGGTGTTTATCTGGCGCTCGCCCGCCAGGCCGACGATGAGGCCCCCCTCGTCCGTCGTTTGGACATGGTCGATGGTCACGAGATGCCGCAAAAGCGTCTTGTAGTCGTCCTGGGTGATGCGGTGGAAATAACTCAGCGTCAGGACGCGGGACGCGAGAGCGGCCGGCGACATCTCGCCGCAGGAGGCAAGCGTGCTCATTGTCTGGTGGTAAAGCAGGCTGAAAGGCAGCCGGTCCAATTTCGGCGGCTCGACCCAGCGCTCCTCACGGTACAATTGCACCAGCGCGACCCCCTGCAGGAGCACCCAGGGGATGGTCACCGGCAGCATCGCCCTGGTCTCCGGCTCGTCCTCGCGCATGACGAACCACATTTCGGGCGGCATTTCCCGCCTGCCGGTGCGGCCCATCCGCTGCAGGAACGAAGACACGGTGAACGGGGCGTCTATCTGGAAAGCCCGTTCAAGCCTGCCGATGTCGATGCCGAGCTCCAGGGTCGCGGTGGTGACGGTGGTCTGGTATTGCTCGTCGTCCTTCATCACCTCCTCGGCCGTTTCCCGGTAGGAGGTGGACAGGTTGCCGTGGTGGATGAGGAAGCGGTCCGCCTCGTGGTTCATCTCGCAATACTGGCGCAGGGTGGTGGTGACCGCCTCGCATTCCTCGCGGGAATTGACGAACACCAGGCACTTCTTCCCCTTGGTGTGCTCGAAAATATAGCCCATGCCCGGGTCGGCGTTCGGCGGCGCGTCGTCCGTCTTGATGTCCAGCGCCGGCAGTGCGCCCGGCGTGTCCCCGTCCCCGGCCGACTGCTCCCCCTGGATGAAAAAGTGTTCCATGGAAAGCCGCCATTTGATCCCCTTGTTTTCTATCCGGGGAATCGCCGTGGAGCGGCCGGTGCCGGAGGACAGGAATTTCCCCGTCGCTTCCGGGTCGCCGATGGTGGCGGAAAGGCCGATCCGCCTCGGGTTTATTTCGGCCATCCGCGACAGCCGCTCGATCAGGCACAGGGTCTGGCCGCCGCGGTCGCCGCGCAGGAGGGAGTGCACCTCGTCGATGACGACGAAGCGCAGGTCGCCGAAGAGGCGGGCAATGTCCGCGTGTTTTCGCAGGAGCAGCGCTTCCAGCGATTCCGGGGTGATCTGCAGGATGCCGGATGGGTTTTTCAAAAGTTTGTTTTTATGGGATTGCTGCACATCGCCGTGCCAGTGCCAGACGGGGATGTGGGCTTCGCGGCAGAGGTCGTTGAGGCGCATGAACTGGTCGTTGATGAGGGCTTTCAGGGGGCCGACGTAGATCGCGCCGACGGACTTGGGCATGTCTTCCGTGAACAGGGTCAGGATGGGGAAAAAAGCCGCCTCGGTCTTCCCCGACGCGGTGGAGGCGGAAAGGAGGACGTTATCGTCCGTATTGAAAATCGCGTCGGCGGCCGCGACCTGGATGGCGCGCAGGGACTGCCAGCTGTTCTGGTAGATGAAGTCCTGGATGAAAGGGGCGTAGCGGTTGAAAATGTCCATAGTTTACAGCTCAAATTCCTCGAAGCTTTTCTCCAGCGCGTCGGACTGCAATTCCGGCTTCGCGAAAGCGAACCTCTCCGCGCCCAGCAGGTCGGCGACCTTGATGTCGGGATTCTGGTAGGCGATGTTCAGTACCTCGATAAAATCCCGGATAACCTCGCGCGGCGTGATGTTCTTGTCCGCGCCGATGCGGCTGAATTCGATCTTGATGAAATGTATCATGTCTTCCTGGGTCAGGATCTGTCCGTACTCGAACAGCCCGGCGTGGATTGCCGCGAGCTTTTCGATGAGGACGAGCATTTCCTCGTAGGTCAATGGCGACAGCTTGATCACCGGGGCCAGCATGTCCTTGACGCCGTCCAGGCTGAACCGGCCGTCCTCCAGCCGCGAGCGCAGGGCTTCGTAGCTGAAAACGCCGCGCCGCGTGTCCTCGATGCATTGCGGGGTGCCGCACATGATGATCCCCAGGTGCCTGGCCTTGCCCTGGAGGGCGTCGTTGTACATGGTGAGGATTTTTTCATAGTTGTACTGCCGGGTGATGCTGTTGGGGATCTTGTAGATGTTGACCAGTTCGTCGATCAGTATCAGGAGCCCGTTGTAGCCGGCTTTCCTGAGGAAGGCGGCGAACAGTTTTATGTATTCGTACCAGTCGTCGTCGGTGATGACTATGTTGACGCCGAGTTCGCCCCTGGCTTCCGTCTTGGTGGCGTATTCGCCGCGAAACCATTTGACCACCTTGGCCTTGTTTTCGTCATTCCCCTCGACGTAGGATTTGTAATAGATGACCAGCAGCTTGGCGAAGTCGAAGCCGTGCACCATTTCGTTCAGCGAATTGACGGCCTCGTATATCTTCTTTTCCACCAGCCTGCTGAAATTCGGGTCGTCCGCCGAGAGGCCGCTTTCGGCCGCCGCCTCCGTCTGGACGCTGCTTATCCAGCGGTCGAGGATCAGGGTCAGCGCGCCGCCCTCCGGGCGGGTCTTCGTCGACATGTTCTGGATAAGCTCTTTGTAGGTCGCGAGGCCCTGCCCCTTGGCGCCCTGCAGGCGCCGCTCCGGGGAAAGGTCGGCGTCCACGACCACGAAATTCCTGTCCATGACGTAATTCCGGATTATTTGCAGGAGGAAGCTTTTGCCGCTGCCGTATTTCCCGACGATGAAGCGGAACGACGCGCCGCCGTCCGCGACGATGTCGATGTCGTGCAAAAGCGCATTGATTTCCGTCTCCCTGCCGACCGTGATGTACGGCAGGCCGACACGCGGCACGACGCCGCCCTTGAGGGAATTTATGATGGCGGTGGCGATCCTCCGGGGTACTTTCATTTCTTGACGATTCCCTCCAAATCCTCGATGTAATCCTCGACCAGCGCGGGCCTGCCGTCGACGTCCTCGATCACCGTGTCGTTGAACCTGCCGAACATTTTCTCATTGATGCCGTCCGCCAACACGGATGGCAGCACGCCCTTCGACTGCAAGAGGCTGTCATACGGCTCGTCGTGCAACAGGGCATGCATAAAGCGGTATTCCAGGTCGTTCAGGCCCGTTTCGTCGGCGGGCCGGGTGTTTTCGTCGATTACTTCCGGGAGGTCGCCGTCCGCGGGTTCCTCGACGAGCAGCTTGTTCTGCGTGGCGAGGGCGGTGTGGCGGATCCGTTGCAGTATGGACGTGTCTATGCTGATTTCGCGCGGGGCGGACTTCAGCCGGTCCTGGCGGTACCTCGCTATTTCCTTTTCGATCTTCGCCGTCAGCACCTTGTTCGTCTTGCCGGGCTGCAGGGTGGAAGCGAAGCCGTATTCCCGGCGCATAAGGAAGTCGACCGTTTTCAACAGCGCGCCGATCCGCTTGTTGTTGTTGCCGTACCACAGGAACCGCTCGCAGGTCCAGGAGCCGTTCCGGCAGATATACCTGTGGCAGTTGCCGATTTCGTAGACCGTGTCGCGCCGGGGGGCGCGGTCGTAAAACACGGCGGTCTTGAACATGGTATAGGAACTGGCGACGACGCGGCCGAAGAATTTGTCGCAGGCGGTGGTTTTTTCCGGGTTCCTGTTGTGGTATTCCGAAATGACGGAAAAGACCCGGCGGACGACCTCCCTTACCTCGTCGGGGTGCTGTTTGTAGAAGCGGGAGTTTCCCAATTTATAGGCCGAGATGGAACCGAGCGCGGCAAACACATCCTCCGCCCCGTATGCCTCGTAGTTCAGGAGCACCGACAGCGACTTGTCGAAGGCGGCGTCGGGAAATTCTTCGAGGAGCGAGCGGTCGAGGTTGTTGTAGACCACATAATCCTTGAGCCACAGTTCGACATAACTGTTGATCCGGGAATCGAATTCCCTGTATGCCGCCCAGAAATTCCTGAGCGCGTGAAAGCCCTCAAGCGCAGTCTGCACGCCGACCCGGTTCAGCAGTTCATAAATATACACAAAGGCGAAGGAAAGCGAGGTCTTCCCGACCACCCCCGCCCTGACTTTCGTCCGCCAGGAAAAGTAGCCCCTGAGCTGCACGTCGGTCATGTGCTGGTAGGTGGGGAAATACTGGACAAATTCACCCTGGTAATCGAAATCGTCCGTGAAGTGCTCCATGAAGGCGGCCTGATCGTGGAACGTCTTCGCGTCAAAACCGGCGCCGCGCGCCAGCCTGCGCATTTCCCGTATTTTGGGCGGGGTGAACTTGGCCATTTGCGGAGCGGCGACAAGGATCGGCTCGTCACGGTATATCTTGTCCGCAAAATTGCTGTTTTGGGCAATTTTCGGGTCAGACACGATCTTTTCTATGAGCTGGGTAATATCCGTCACTTCCGTCTCCTCGTGAACCCATTGTACGGCAACGCGTTTTCCGTACAAGGTTGAAGTCCGGACGAACGGTTATTTCTATTGTTTGTACAGGCGCACCGGGCGATCACGCGACCTTTTTTCGCGCCTCTGCATAATATGTATATATATTTATGATTCAAGGGGATGGAGGAAAAATCACCCTATTCCCAATCATCCTCGGGGTAACGCCGCTGCGGCATCGCCTTCGCCTCGGCCGCTTCGTGGGCGTCGATGAGGAAAGAATACACCGGCGCCAGCTTGCGAAACGCCTCCGCCAGCACAGCCCCCAGGTTTTTCGAGAAAAGCTTCTTCTTGTCTTCGCTGTAGTGCAGTGCGGTAATGCTTCTGCGCTCAAGCCAGTCGCGTTCCTTTTTGGCGGCGTCGGGATAATGCGGCCGTTTATACAAATCGCCCTCCAGGGAAAAGCCGCGCAAGCCGTCCAGCGCCTTCTGTGCTGCGAGATAGCGTTTGTCCCCGGCCAGGACCAGCTCGCGAATGCGCTCCATGACTTTCGTCGGGGTCGAATAGTAGCCGCAGCCGTAGTGGTGCCAATCCGGGGTGAATTCGAAAAACCATACCGGATGCACCATGCCCCTGGAGCGCTGGAAGACGAACCAGGAGGCGCGCTTGAACATGGTTTTATCGCGGGAAAAGCGGGTGTCCCGGTAAATCCGGCAGACCGCCCTCTTCGGATCGAGAGTCAGCAGGGGATCGATCTTGACCAGGGTCGGGATCAACGATTCGGCCAGCTCCTGCATCGGCGCTTTGACGTGCTTTTCATATTCGCCCTTGTGCTCCACAAACCATTCGCGACTGTTTTGTTTGTGGTTTTCGGCGATAAATTGCAGGCTTTTTCCGGAAAGCGCCATACATACTCCTTTATCCATTCAGGGCCGTCCAGTCCGCCCCATGCTTCAATAATAGCCATTCCCCACAATGACACTGTGCATGACGAATGTCAGCCATCGTTATACTCCTTTTCTC
>DAIOFH010000139.1:0-10120 GCA_036745875.1 Planctomycetota bacterium
CGCCTTCTTCGTCATGGAAAGGACGTTCATATTATATTGTATTATAAGTAGCCCGACACCTCGGTGGAATAGCCGAAAACCATGCCCATTTTCCGGCCCGTCATACGTCGTGGTCGTCCACGTCAACGGAGTGTATTTTCACGCCGTGCGCGGCGATTGCCTCCATGGCGTTCCGGGGGAGTGCGGAATCGGTGATCATTTCGTTCACGTTGTCCCAGCGGCAGAAATGGAAGCGCGACTGGTTGTCGTATTTCGTCGAGTCGATGATGCAGACGCTTTTTTTGGCCCGCTGGATCATTATTTCCTTGGTGGCTACGCCGCTGAGGTAATAGTTGCTGATTTCCTGGGTGGTGAAGCCGTTGGCGGAAAAGAGGCAGACATCCATAGCGAACTTCTTGGCGTTGTCGTGGGCGACATAGCCGTCAACCGTCACCTTGTCTCTGGCGAGCGTGCCTCCGAGGAGCATTGTCTCTACCCTGGGCATGCCGAAAGTTTCCTGCGGGATGAGGATGTTGTCGGTGACGATAAGGTATTCCTTGCCGCTGTTGGCAACTTCGCGGGCAACCTGGAGGCAGGTGCTGCCTGAATCCAGGTAGATGCTGCCGCTTGGCGGCAGGAGCCTCACCGCTTCCTTGGCAAGCATCTGCTTGACCAGTTGGTTCTGCCTTGCGCGCTTGTCGAAAAAAAGCGTGTCCTCGCCGGTGTCGCCGAGCATCGCGCCGCCGTGTACGCGGATGACCAAACCTTTGTCCGCCATTTCATTCAGGGTTCGACGGATGGTGATTTCGCTGAGCTTGAGCATGGCGCATAGTTCAGTGACCTTGACGCTGCGCCTGGAGTGCAGTATCTGCAGAATGAGGTCGCTGCGTCCCTTGCTGGCCCAAGCATCATGCCCTTTGTCCATTCCCCGCTCCTTCTTTTGGCAACCGATTGCCTACATGGTAAAGGTCGCCGTATTCACTTCTTTTAATTACAGGACAATTGCGCGAAATGCAAAGGAAAAATCTTGACATGACCGATTTTTATGCTAAAATGATCGTTATAAATGAAAAAAACGATCACGGATGACCAAAAAACGGTCTCAGTCCATTATGAAACAACGTCGCGGGAAATGCCTGTAAGTGCCTATGGAATCGATAGATCCCTGACGCAAAACAGCCTGGACTTTACCTAACGCGTTAGCTGACAACCCGATATTTTTACCTTATTCCCGACAGATATGAATAGAGACATCAATACGCCTGATGTAATTGTGAACATGGCAATGTTAACCGGTTGTTTTTGGAGAGTATAAATTATGCGATCTGTGAAACGCGGTGATATCACCCTATCCGCTTCGGTAAGTTGTATGGATCTGATGCATCTCGCCGATGATACCGAAAAGGTCAACGACAGTGATGTCGCTTTTTACCACTTTGACGTGGTTGACGGCGAATTCAATAAATGTTTCATCCTCGGCAGTCCCACGCTGGAAGCGCTCAGGAAGTACACCGACCTTCCGATAGAGGCACACCTCGCCGTGTTGAAGCCAGAGGATTTCCTCGCCCAGTATGTTGACGCAGGGGCGGATTATATCGCCTTCCATGTCGAGACCCAGCCTGTCGACGAAACGCTCAGGTTGTGCGAAAAGGTCAAATCCCTCGGGGCGAAGCCGATTATCGCACTGCGGACGGAAACGCGGCTTGACGACTCCCACGCTTCCATCCTCCGGGAGGTCGAATGGGTGCTGAAGCTACTGGTGCAGCCTGGCTATGCGGGGCAAAAACTGAACCAGCAGGCAATAGACTCCCTTCGCCATCTTGTCCAGACCGTCAGGAAACACGCGCCCGGCGTGGGTGTGCAGGCGGACGGCAATGTCAACCCGGCCACTATTCCCGAAATCGTCGCCGCCGGCGCCGATATCCTTACCGGAGGCACCTCCGGCCTGTTCCTGACGCCGGACGTGGCGGGCAATGCCCGGAAAATGCGGTCGAAGGCCCTGGAAGCGAAAAAAGCGGCGGCAACTTCAGCGTAACAGCAGAAGATTACATCCAAAGTAAAGGGATTTCGATGTCAACTGCCGGATTGGATCAAGCCCTCTATCTCAATCAGGTGACGGCGGCCTATTCCTCTCTCGCCGATGCGGCTCGTGTGGTGTTTTTAGATACGGTGAACAGCAAGGGCGAGGTTGTCGCCCACAAGTTCGCCGTTCCCCATTCGACCGCGTGCACGGACGCCGAACTGCGGGTGCGCGACTCCTACATTCTTGCCCAGCTCAACAACCTCTTTGTTACTTTTGGCGGCGCGAAGCTGACGGCGTACCTGCCGCTGTCGGATAAAAGGCTCCTTCTGGCCGTGACGTCGGCGGTGGCGGAATTCGCCTTTGACCGCCTGACGAACGACCGCAGCGGTTTTGGTTCATTCGCCAATTACATGGACCGGATCAACCGCAGTTCCGGCCTTCCCCGCTTCGCTGTCGATTATCGCGACATTGCGGAGTACCTGAACCCGGAGCCCGACCGCTGTTACCGGCTTTTCGCGGAGGATTGCTTTGGCGAAGAGCGGGAAATGCTCAGGCGCGCCGTTACCAGCCTGGACGGGAAAGTTTTTGTCGGTCTCGATGTGGGCGGCACCGGCATCAAGGCCGCCGCGGTTGTGAACGGTGAAATTGCCGCGCTGTATGCCTATTCATGGCATCCCGCCACATTTTCCTACACCCGCGAGATTGTCGAGCCGATTGTCGACGTGGCGACCCTTATGGCGGCCGCGGCCGCCATCCACCAAAAATGGCCGGAGCATCCGCTGTTTACTGAAATCCGGAACAGCGAGCGCCAGGAGGCGCTTCCTGACCTGCTCGTGCGGGCCAAAGCCGCTGCCGATGAACTTGCCGGCGATATTGCCCTCGTCGACGGCCTGGTCTGCGGTTTCCCTGACATCGTCATCAACGACAAGGTCGTGGGGGGCGAAGTCTACAAGCTGCGCGGCATACGTCAGCGCGATCCCGCCGGTTATGACGCGGACTTTTCCGTCATCATGAATCTTGACGATTCCCTGCGCCACCTGTGCAAACCTGACGGCGAGACGGTGGTGTACAACGACGGGTTCATCACCTCGTATGTGATTTCAGCCGAACGCCTGTTTGCCGGGGTTGACGGCGGCGAGAACTGTTGCCTGCTCGTTCACACCATCGGCACCGAGATGGGCACCGGCATCATTTGTCCCTTTGGCGCGGACCAGGACATTCCGATCGAAGGCTACAACTGGATCGTCGACCTTGCACGCGGCGAGGATTCTACCCTGGACGCGGACGACGTCCGCAGCTCCGTGAATTTCAATACCGCCGTCCCCGGTACGATACAGAAGGTCATTTCGCAAAGCGGCCTGATCCGGCTGGCTGTGAAGAATTTCGCAGCTACCGAGCCTGAACGCATCGACGAACTGCTGCGCGAGGGGTTGTTGCATTGGGAGGAAAGGCCGGGCGGGAAAATACTTGCAGTCCCGATGCACCCCTATGACCGCAGGAGCGACCTGGTCAGGCGCCTTGTCGCCATGCTCAGGGACGGGAATGTTTCCGTCTCGAACGCCTACCGGGAAATGGGCATGGTGCTTGGCGTGCTTGTGGAGGCGATGGACTCCATGCTCGACGGGGTCAGCCACGAGCGCTTTGTTTCCGGCGGCGTGGTCGCCGACGACGAGTGTTTGCGCTGTTTTTCCGAAGGCCTCAAGTCGGCCTATCCCGAATACTCTGTTCGCCGCCTTGACGCCGATGTTTGTTCCACTCCCTTGTTGAAAAAACTGTCACGCGCCGATATTGGTTTTATGACGGCGGTGGGTTCCTGTTATATCGCTTCGAAACGGCTTCTTAAAAAGGCATCCAAGCGCTGACCAGGAAAGGAAACGCTATCATGACGACAATTCTGAACAACCTGATGGAAGATATCGCCAATCTTGGGCAGCCGCCCCGTATCGGCCGCCTCCGTGAGGCGATGGTGTCGGAGCCCAGGTACATGTCCATGGAGCAGGCTCGCATCATCACCCGTGTCTATAAGGAAAACGAGGGGGACACGGTTGCGGTCAAACGCGCCAAATCACTGGCCGCCGCATTGCGCCAACTGGAAATCACCATCCAGCCGGAGGAGTTGATAGTCGGCAACCGCACCGCCGGGGTGCGCGGGGGCGTTGTCTTCCCCGAAGCCGGCATTTCCTGGATCGACAAGGAAATTGAAAACCTGGCCACCCGCCCCCAGGACAAGTTTCTGGTGAAACCGGGTGACTTGGAGATTTTCCGGACGGAGATCCTTCCGTACTGGAAGGGAAAAACCCTTGAAGACGTCATCCGTGCGGAAGCGGGGGAAGTCGTCGACGCCATCGCCCGCGTCGTCAAGATCAACCAGAAAGACCACGCCCAGGGCCATATCTGTCCGGATACGGCGAAGTGGCTGAAAGTCGGGCCTGCCGGCCTGATCGTCGAAGCGCGGGAAGAAATGGCCAGGCACCCGGATAAAGCTGAATTTTACCGCTGCGTCATTATGGTGTTGGAGGCGGCCTGCGATTTTATGCGCCGCTATGCCGCGCTTGCCGAGGAAACGGCGACGCGCCAGCCGGAGTACGGCGAAACGCTCCTCGAAGTGGCCCGCATCTGCAGGAAGCTCGCGGAAAGACCCGCGGAGTCGTTCCACGAAGCCCTGCAGTCCCTGTGGTTCCTTTTCACCATACTGCACATGGAAAGCAATGCCTCGTCGTTTTCCCCCGGCAGGGTCGACCAGTATCTCTATCCGTATCTACGCCGCGACGTTGATGCGGGCCGTCTGGACGCGGAGGGCGCCCTCGAACTGGTCGAAGCCTTGTGGCTTAAGTGCAACCAGATCGTCTACATGCGCAATGCCCACAGCGCCGAGTTTTTCGCCGGATTCCCCATAGGCTTCAATGTCGCCATGGGCGGCATCGATGCGGACGGCAACGATGCGGTCAACGAATTGAGCTATCTCTTCCTGAAGGCGCAGGAGCACCTCGCCCTGCCGCAGCCGAACCTGTCGGCGCGACTGCATGCGAACAGTCCGGAGAGTTTTGTCCGCGAATGCGCCAGGGTCATCGGCAAGGGCGGCGGCATGCCGCAGATTTTCAACGACGAGAGCATCATCCCGGCGCTTATGCGGCAAGGGATTGAAAAAGCCGACGCCATGAATTACGCCATTGTCGGCTGTGTGGAACTGACCACCCACGGCAACAATCTCGGCTGGTCCGACGCCGCCATGTTCAACCTCGTCAAGGCGCTGGAACTGGCATTGAATGACGGCGTGTGCCTGCTGACCGGCGAACAACTGGGGCCCCGGACCGGAACCGTCGCCGAATTTGAAACATACGCCGACGTGGAAAGGGCCTATGCGGAACAAATCGACTATTTCTTCGACAGGATGATCGTCGCCTGCGAAAAGGTGGAGGAAATCCATCAGAGGATTTTGCCGTCGGCCTTCCTTTCCTCCGTCATCGACAATTGCATCGCCAAGGGAACTGATGTCACTGCGGGCGGGGCGAAATACAACCTCTCCGGCATCCAGATCATCCAGGGCGCGAACATCGCGGATTGCCTCGCCGCGTTGAAAATGCTGGTCTTCGATGAAAAGGTTGTTGACGCCACGGAACTCCTTGACGCCCTCAGGCGCAACTTCTCCGGGGACGAACAGCTGCGCCAGCGCCTTTTGAACAAGGCCCCGAAGTACGGCAACGATGTCGAGTGGGTCGACACCCTCGCCAATCAATGGGTGGTTTACTTCGCGGACAAATTCGAAGGCCTCAAGAATTATCGCGGCGGCAGATACCACACCGGGCTCTACACCGTGAGCGCCCACGTGCCGATGGGGGCGAACGTGGGGGCGACGGCGGACGGCAGGCGGGCGAGAGAGCCGCTGGCGGACGGCGGCATGTCCGCCGTGTACGGCCGCGACAAAAAAGGGCCGACCGCACTGTTGAAATCGGTGTCGAGGGTCGATTCGCGGCGCGGTTCGAACGGCACGCTTCTCAATATGAAATTCCTTCCCCAGGTATTTACCGCCAAAGACGGCATTGCCAAGTTCGCCGGGCTTCTCAGGGCGTTTGTAGGGCTTGGAATCAACCATGTGCAGTTCAACGTCATCAACAAGGAGGAGCTGCTGGCTGCGCAGCAGGATCCCGACGCATACCGCAGCCTTACGATCCGTGTCGCGGGCTATACCGCATACTTCACGGAATTGGCGCATGACCTGCAGAACGAAATCATCGCCCGCACCAGCTATGGCGAATTATGAGCCAGGGCGTGATTTTCGACATACAGCGCTTCTCCCTTCATGACGGGCCGGGAATCAGGACCACGGTATTCATGAAAGGCTGTCCCATGGCCTGCCGCTGGTGCCAGAATCCGGAAGGCCGGGACATGCGGATCACCGTGCGGGTCTTCGACAACCTGTGCGCGCGCTGCGGGACTTGCGTCCAGGCGTGCCCGTGCGGCGCGATTGGGCGGGATGCTTCCGGGGCGCCTGTCGTCGACGACAGTGCCTGCAAGCGTTGCGGCAGGTGCGTCAAGGCTTGCGACTATGACGCCATTGTTTTGGATGGCAGAGTCATCGACGATGCCACCCTACTTCGGGAACTGGAATCCGATGTTCCTTTCTTCACCGCGTCCGGGGGCGGGGTGACTTTTTCCGGAGGCGAGCCGTTGGAACAGTCGGCATTCGTCGCCGACGTGTGCGTTGGGCTGCGGCGTCGGGCCATCCATACGGCGGTTGAAACGGCGTTGTGCGCCCAATGGCCGGACATCGAGCGGTTGTTGCCGGTCGTGGAGTTGTTCATAGTCGATATCAAGTCGGCGGACCCCGATTGGCACCGCCACGGCACCGGCGCGGACGGCGCGATTGTTCTGGACAATTTTCGCAGGCTGGCGGAGCGGCTCGGGGGCACGGGGAGGCTGTGGCCGCGCTTTACCCTCGTTCCCGGCTATTCCGAAGAGGGGGAGGTCCGGAAAGCCGCCGAATTTTATGCTTCCATTGACCCGGGATTGAAAATTGAACTGATGAATTTCAATCCCCTGGCGGCGTCGAAGTACAAGCGCCTCAAAAGCGTGGATTACGAGTTTTACGATTTCGTCAGCCCCTATTCGGAGGAGCGGATGGCGTCGTTCCGCCAGGCCGCCCTGGCAGGGGGTATGGAAGTGGTCTGAAACAAAAGTG
Source organism: Planctomycetota bacterium (assembly GCA_036745875.1). Taxonomy (GTDB): domain Bacteria; phylum Planctomycetota; class SZUA-567; order SZUA-567; family SZUA-567; genus DAIOFH01. The sequence goes on from DAIOFH010000139.1 coordinate 7,182, forward strand.
CGTAAATGCACAAATGTGCAGTAAAATAAAATTTGTGGCGTAATTGTTTTGACTCTCGGATTCGGCCTGTTACTATGGCGAAACATTGGTAGCGGTTCTCTTCGTCATACTGAACATTTCATTTGGAGATGCACACATGCCTGAAACAAAGAGCGGTCACGACGCCAGCTATGCCAAGTATATGGACCACACTGTTCTGAAGCCGGAAACGGTCAAGGGGACGCTTGCCCGGTTCTGCGATGAGGCGTTGGAATACGGATTCGCCAGCGTTTGCGTCAACCCGGCCAACGTCAAGTTTGTCGCCGAGCGCCTTAAGGGCAGCCAGGTCAAGGCCTGTTCTGTCGTCGGTTTTCCCCTTGGCGCGTCGCTCCCGGAAGTCAAGGCCTTCGAAACGGCCAAGGCGGTGGAAGACGGAGCGGGCGAAATAGACATGGTCATCAATGTCGGCGCGCTGAAGGACAAGGACCTGGACTTGGTCGAAAAAGACATCGCTGCCGTCGTTGAGGCCGCGGCGGGGCGTCCCGTGAAGGTCATTATCGAAACGTGCCTCCTTACGGACGATGAAAAGGTTACGGTCTGCAAGATTGCCGAAAAGGCCGGCGCTGCGTTCGTGAAGACCTCCACCGGCTTCGGTTCCGGCGGTGCGACGATAGAGGACGTCAGCCTGATGCGCAAGGCCGTCGGGCCGCAGGTCCAGGTCAAGGCGTCCACCGGAGTCAACAACCGCCGTCTCTGCGACGCTTTCGTCGCCGCCGGTGCGACCCGCATGGGCACCAGCAAGGGCATGAAAATCGTCGATGGAAATGAGGAATAGAGGAACAGTCGCGTGCCGAAAGAACTGGAATTTCTCGCCGAAGTGGCGCACATGTACTATAAGGAGCGCCTGAACCAGCAAGCTATCGCCGAGCGCCTCGGCATATCCAGGTCGATGATTTCGCGTTTTCTCGACAAGGCGGAGCAGAAGGGGGTGGTGGAGATAATCATCCACTACCCGGACAACCGGAACCAGGACCTGGAGCGCCGGATGCGAGCGGCCTTCGGGGTCGAGGAAATCCGGGTCAGTGCCGACAAGGACGATTCGGCCGAGGAGAGGGCGGGGTATTTCGAAGCCTGCGGCCTGGCGGCCAGGTACATCCTTTCACTGCTCGCCGACGAGACCGTCATGTCCGTGGCGTGGGGGAGGGCGGTCGCCAGCGTCGTCCATGCCATGCGTCCCACGCGTCAGTACCCGGGAGTGCAGGTGGTGCAGCCCTTTGGTTCCGCCCTGCCGAACCAGGCGCTGGACGGCACCGCCATCATAGGCGAACTCGCGACGAAATTGGGCGGGAAAGCGGTATATCTCCACATCCCCCTGCACGTCGGGAACGAGCAAACCCGCAACATGCTCCTGAACGACAGGAACATCAAGAATGTCATCAAGCTCGCCGCCCGGTCGGATTTCATCATCACCGGCATCGGCAGGTCGGACGGCTTTTCCGCGGACGAGTTTTCCTGGAACAACTATCTGACCAGGAGAAAGTTGGACTCCCTGTTGCGCCGCGGTTCGGTGGGGCATATTTTCACCCGGCATTTCGACATCGACGGGAGCCTCCTCGATATCGACGACTATAACGGCATCATGGGGCTTTCCCACGAAGCCTATATGAAAATCCCCCTGAGGATCGGGGTGGCGATGGGAGCCGACAAGGCCGCGAGCATCATAGGAGCCCTCCGCGGCGGTTACATCAACTCCCTCGTGACTGATAGTGAAGCCGCCCGCAGGGCACTGGAGCTGGTGGCGGGGTGAGGGCTTTATTAATGTGTGCACCGTTTCGTGGTGGAACTGGTGTGTTTTTCTGTTCAAGGAGAAAAGCATGAAGAAGGTGATACTGGCTGGTCTGGCGGTCGTTTTGGGTTTGTCCATGGCGATTTCCGCAACTCAGGCTGGTGAATGGAAACAGGCGTCCGAGTATGCGAAAGACGCCGTGAAGTACAACGACCTCAAGGCCAAGCTCGGTCCCATTCCGAATCCCGGCAAGAAGCTCCAGCTCGGATTCGTTTGCAAGGCGTTTGAAAACGAATTCTGGCGCAACAACCGTGACGGCGCCAACGCCGCCGCCAAGGAACTCCAGGCCAATGGCATGGACATAAAGATGGACTCCAAGGCAGCGCAGGGCGAAGGCGATGAAACGGGCCAGCTCTCCATCATGTCCACCATGGTCAACCGCGGCTACGACGGCCTCCTCGTCGCCCCCATCTCGGAAGGCAACCTCCAGCCCTCCATCGAACGGGCGCTCGACAGGGGCATTCCGATCGTCTACGTCAACGACGCCCCGTCGCCGTTGTCCTCCACCATCACCGGCGCGCACCACTGGGAAGCGGGCGAACTCGCCGCCGAATGGTTCTCCAAGAAGATCGGTTCAGGCGAAGTCGCCATCATCACCGGCACCCCCCGCGCCGCCGCCGCCCGCGAACGCACCGAAGGCTTCAAGCAGTGGCTCGAAAAGAACAACCCGAACATCAAGGTCGTCGACACCCAGAACGGCGACTGGGACCGCATGAAGGCCAAGGACGCCACTGACGTAATCCTCAAGAAATATCCCAACCTCAAGGGCGTCTACGCCAATAACGACACCATGGCCATGGGCTGCATCGAATCGGTTAAGTCGGCGGGCAAGCTCGAGCAGTGCTTCGTCATCGGCACCGACGGCACTTCGGAAGCCCACGCTTCCATCAAGGCTGGCGAACTCGCAGGCACTGTCGACAACTTCCCCTTCTACATGTCCCAGATCGGCGCGGAAATGCTTATCCGCAAGATCGCGGGCCAGGAACTGCCGATGATGATCTACACCCCGCAGGTCGTCGTCGATGCCACGAACATCAATGAAGATGCCGCCAAGCTGATCGGCTGGACCGGCTTCAACTTTGCAGACTAGTATACCTCCGGCGGCCGCCCTGCG
>DAIOFH010000140.1:0-10029 GCA_036745875.1 Planctomycetota bacterium
TTCCAGTGGTTTTATTGACTTTTTTGAGGATTTATCGCTTTTTCAGGTCCGACTATTTTGGATTATGGAAAATATAATAAGACCCCTGCTCAAGTCAAAAAGCAGGGGTCATTTTTATGGTTTGACACGGTTGTTTTCAGTTAAAACCCGTCATCGCCGTCGAGGGGAATGACGTCGTTCGGACGCATGACTTTTTCATCATTGCGGTCCCTTACCGCCTCCGAAGAATAGTCCGGCATCGGCAGTGCTTTGGCCGGCCTCTTGCCGGCATTGAGGGCATTGCCCGGCGAGGCTTTTTTCTTGGAAGCCTTGCCTTTTCCCGGTTGGGGCCTTTGCACGCCGGCGCCCTGGTTTTTTCCGCCGTAGACAAGCGCCGCCAGTCCTTGGATCAGGTCGTTCAGATCCACCGACTGCTGGGACAGTTCGGACGCCGCCGAAGCGGACTGTTCCGCAGTTGCGGCATTGGACTGGGTGACTTTGTCCATCTGGGCGACTGCCGTATTGACCTGGTCCACGCCCTGCGCCTGCTCGTTCGTCGCTGTCGATATGTCTGCGACAAGGTTACTGACATTCCGCGTCGCCTCTTCTATTTCCTTGAAGCCGATTGTCAACCTGTCGACGTTCTCTGACCCGTTCCTGACCCGTTCCACCGTGCCCTGGATCAGGTCGGCGGTATCTTTAGCCGCCTGGGCGGAGCGACCGGCAAGGTTCCTCACCTCGTCGGCGACAACGGCAAAGCCTTTTCCCGCTTCGCCCGCGCGAGCGGCTTCGACTGCGGCGTTCAGGGCAAGGAGGTTGGTCTGGAAGGCGATTTCCTCGATCGTCTTGATGATATTCGAGATTTTTTCCGAAGAATCGGTTATTTCGGCCATGGCCGTGGTGACGTTTTGCACCGTTTCCGAACCATCTTCAACCAGCTTCAGGGTGTCGGTCATGGTGGTACTGGTTTTAATGGTGTTGTCGGCGTTTTGGCGGGTCATAGAGGCCATTTCCTCAAGTGCGGAGGAGGTTTCCTCCAGCGACGACGCCTGTTCGGTGGCACCCTGAGCCAGTTCGTCGGAACCGGAAGCCAGCTGCCCCGAAATGCGTTCAACATCCACGGAGCGGTTGGAAAGTTGGTCGATCGTAAAAGAAAGTTGCCGGGTAATCCGAGTCACCGCGACAATGGACATGGTGATGCCGATAGCCAGGCCGATGATACAGACGGCGATAAGAATCCACGACGTACGGGTATAGTCGGACCGAGCCCCCTGCACGGCGGAGGCGGCCAATGCTTCGCCGCTGCTGGCCAGTTCGCCGATAAGTTTTGTTTCTTCGAAGCGCGTGGGGTTGCATTCTTCTACAAGTATTCGGTATGCCTCGGTATTGGAGTCACGGCGGGCAAGGTCGTAGATTGTGTTGTAAAAATCAAAACCGGGTCCACGCTCGGGTTTGATCGTGTCCCAATAAAGGTGGCTTACTTCCAGGAAATCCGGATTGTAATACTTGTCCGGGACCCGAAATTTGCCTACTTCATAGGTCGCGGTGCCGTCGCCGTTATTTTTGAATTTTCCCCGGATTTCCGCCATGACGGAATCGCTGTAACTTTTAAGCTCGGCGTCGGAGACTTCCGGATTGGTGAGGATGCGTTCGATTTTATTGAGCAGTCCGGCATAGCGGTTGACTTCGTCCCTGCCGAAAGTGCTGGCCTTGTCCACCATGGCCGGATCGTTGTAAAGGATCATGAGCTTTTCCTGCAACTGAACACTTTTCATGGCCTCGATGGTGCCGAGGGCAGTGAACGCCAGTTCTGTTCCCTGCTCCGTACCCGCAGCCAGGCCCGCCTTGTAAATGCGCTGCAGAGGTTCTTCGAACGAAAGCCAATACTTCAGGCTATCGCCGGTCGCTAAACGCGTGGCGTAGAAGGAAGTGTTGGCATAGGTGTTATCGTAAATCCTGCCGACGATTTCTTTGTGCTTGTTCCAAGTGGCTTTCAGGCTATTGAGAACAGGGACGTCCTTGGGTTCGACCTGCATGGAATTCAACTGGGGATCGATACGTTCTGAGGCAAGTTTGTTGATGTTGTCCATTTCCTGTTTCATTTGGTTGCTGTCCGTGGAAATTACCATTTCCCTGACGCCGATCAGCACATCCTGCATTTCGGATCGCAGGTCCTTGATCCTGTTGACTTCCGTGGTTATTCCGTTTTGGTACTGGAGGGCGCCAAAAATGTTATTTAGCGCATAAATGCCCACAAGGCTTATTATTACCGCCACAACTGATAGGCACATGACGATCATGTAGATGCGCATTTTCATTGACATGACGTTTTTCCTTTCCGCTAATGCTGGAATACTAATTTCAATAAATTAGTTTACTTTGGGACTGTAGCATAAACCGAGAGTATTGTCTAATATTATTATGCAGAATTTATCGATGGTATTCATGCTGTCTAAAGATTATGAATACATTTTTCTAAGAGAGTATATAATTTAGGGATCGGCCACAATCTTCTGACCCCTGATTAATTGTGAAACTGATAAATTCGGAAGTTGTCATAGTGTTGGTGCTTGGAAATCAATGTTGCCGCCACAGCCGCCAGACCATTTTGAAGAACCGAACCGTGTCGGCCACGGGATTGATGGCGCTGACCTCGTCGCCATATATGGTGCTTACCGGCACCGATGTGACACGACAGCCTTTTCTTCCCATGGCGACAATCATCTCTCCTTCGAAATCATAGTTACGCGATTCCACTTGCACCTGGTTCCAGGCCGATAGGCGCACCAGCCGATAACCACATTGGGTATCGGGTACGGTGACGCCGGCAAGGGAGCTGAGAATAAAGCTGGTTACGCGGTTTGTCCAAAGCCGGGCGAACGGCATGTCTTTCACGTCGGCCATGCGGTTGCCGATGACCAGGTCGGTGTTTTCGGCGACAGCCAGGAAGCGCGGGATCTCCTCCGGTGCGTGCTGCCCGTCGGCATCAAGGCACAATGCGGCGTCGATGCCCTGTTTGGCAAGGTGGTCGAAGCCGACGACCAGTGACGCGCCTTTTCCCATGTTCGTGGAGTTTACAACGACCTCTGCTCCGGCCTCCCGGGCGATTTCGCTGGTTCTGTCCCCCGAACCGTCGTCAATGACGAAAACCCGGTCCAAATGCAACCGGGTTCTTGTGACGACATCGGCGATATGTTTTTCTTCCTTGAAAGCGGGTATCAGGGCGGCTATTTTCACTTGCACTCCAGTGCTTTGGATGCAAGGAGTTTGCCGGCTTCTTTCGCCTCGTCCAGTACATCCTGTGTTGGACGCCAGGCGCACTTGAGGACGGGGCGGATGATTTCGTACTTGCCGTTTTTGAGATACTCCTCGACCTGGTCGGGCCCGCCTTTTGCTCCCCAGCCGTAGGAGCCGAAGGCAAAGCCGGCCTTGTTCGACGCCCGCATCCCCTGCATGTAGACCAAAGCCGCGGCGGCGGCAGGCATCAGCAAGCCGTTCAGGGTGGAGGAGCCGAAGGCAAAAGCGGCGGAATCCATGAATTCCGTCGCAATGTGGGTGAGGTCGGTATGGCGGACGTGCATGAGGGTGGCGTAGACGCCGGGCTGGTCCGCGCCATCGACGATCGCTTCTGCGATACGGGCGGTCGAGTCCCACATGGAGTCGTAAAATATGGTAACCTTGGATTTGTTTTTGTTGGCGGCCCAGTTTTGATAGGCCGAGAGGATGACGTCGAGGTTTTTCCTCCAGATGAGTCCGTGGGACGGCGCTATCATTTTTATTTCCAAGCCTTTGGCCGCATCGAGGACCTTCTGGACGAAATTGCTGTAGGGGATGACGATATTGGCGTAATAGGTTTTGGCTTCCTCCATGACGATGGCAAGGTCGACTTCGTCGTCAAAGCGTTCCGCCGTCGCGAAGTGCTGGCCGAAAGCATCCATGGAGAACAGCAGTTTATCCTCGGGGACATAGGTGAACATGGAATCGGGCCAATGCACCATGGGGGTTTCAATAAACTTGAGAGTCCGCTTGCCGAGGGTGATTTCATCGCCGGTTTTGACTATGCGCCAGTTCCAGTCTTCGCCGCCGAAATAGCTGACGACATGCTTTTTGCATTTCTCATTGGTGATGATTTGGGCGTTGGGTAGCGCTTTGGCGACCAGGGGGAAGGCGGACGTATGGTCGGGTTCCGCGTGGTTGCAGATGATATACTTGATCGACTGCGGATCGATGAACGCCTTGATATGGTCCAGCCACTTGTCGAAAAAAGGCGCCTTGACGGTGTCGATGACGGCATTTTCCTTGTCCTGGATAAGGTAGGAGTTGTACGTCGCGCCGCGGCTGGTGACATAGGAATGGAAGTCGCGGACGTTCCAGTCGACTGCGCCGACCCAATCGATGCCGGGGAAAAGAGTGGTACGCATGGGTGTTGTTCTCCTAATAGCTGGTGCCACGGTAGTTACGGAAAATCAAATTTGGGGTTGCCATGGTTTTGGGCGGCCTTGGCATAATAATCGACAAAAAACGACAGGAAAATCAAATTTTTATCGATTATTGAGGCCGGCATGGATTTTGGCAACCAAAAAAAGACCGGAGATCCACTCCATGGAAAACAATTCACCTTCTATGGCGGAATTAATGGGAATTTCGTTAAAGAAAAAAGCGCGTTTCGACGATAAACAGAGACATATCGTGAAATTCCTCTAGATTTACTGGCGCGTGAGATATCTGTATAATCGCGGTTTATACGATAAAAATAACTTATCCGGACACGGTGAATGTTGACGTTTGCGGATTGATAGGGTATGATAAATAATACTTTATCGGGAGTAATGACGGTATTTTATGACATTAGTCATGTTTTTTTGCTTGACATTGCCGAGGGAAAAGTGTGAAATAGTCTTATCTCTCGATAAAATGAGAGAAAGTATGGTGCTTATCGGACACGGGGATAATATGTAGTCTGATAACTCGATATTATATTTTAGTGGAAAATCGTAGGTTTATCAGTCGTTGTTGTGAAGGAGGAGAAAATGCGTAAAGTTATGTTTTTAGGCGTTATGGCATTCGCCATGTTCAGCGCTGTCGCCATGGCCGCCACGCCCGGCGAAGAAGTTCCGTTCCGCGAAGGCGAGCCCATGCCGCCCGCCCCTCCAGGAATGTCCTGGTGCCTGATCCAGAAGCCCGCAGTGTATGAAAACGTCACCGAGACCGTGACTGTCCGCCCGTCCGCAACCTTCCAGGTTCCGGTTCCCGGCGAATACTCCACCAGGCAGGAAACGATTCCCTGCGTCCCCGCCTACCGCGTGGGCAAGGTCATCCCGGCTCAGTTCCGCGCCGAAGGCGTTCCCTATACCTGTCAGGAAGAGTACACCGTTCTTGAAGTCGTTCCGCCGGAATTCGCCGACGTCCCGCAGAAGGTCGAAGTCTGCCCCGCTTACGAGCAGATCACCATTGTTCCCGCGCAGTTCCGCGACGTCCCGAAGCGTTTGATGGTCGAACCTGCACGCAAGTCCTTCCAACAGGTCGCCTGTGACGATGCCAACCTTTGCTGGACGGTTTGCGAATCGCCCGCCAAGTACCGTGACGTCATCACCAAGGAATTGGTCGCCGACGCCCAGGAAAAGCGCGTCGCGGTCCCCGCGCAGTTCAAGGAAATCATGGTTCGTAAGGTCGTCAGGCCCGCCCAGGTCCGTGAAGTCAAGGTTCCGGCCCGCCAGGCCAACTACCAGCGCAACGTAGTCGCCACTGCGGCCCGCGTTGAATGGCAGACCGTCCCGGCCCAGACTCAGAACGTCCCGGTCGTTGTCGAAACCAAGGCTCCCGGCTTCACCAACCAGGCGATTCCGGAGAAGAAGGAAACGATCGCCCGCCGCGTCCTCAAGGCTCCTGCCTCCATGGTATGGCGTCTCCAGGCAAATAGCCAGGTTTACAGCGCGACCGCGACCCGTTGCACCTTGCCCGCCAACACCTGCAACATCCCGAACTGCGGTGATCACGCCGGCCGTTATAACCTGAAATAAGTAACCGGTGCGACTCGAAGTTCCAAAAAAATACCAAACAGTGCCTGCTTTCGAGCAGGCACTGTTTTTTGTCGCCGGATATATTTCTAAACTGACAGTATATAGGTAACCCCTCACGGAAGGGCGTTATAAACCACTGAGAACTACGAATATTTTCACGGGATGTAAAGGAGAAGCACAATGGCTATGTTAAAATTTCAAGCCCGCTCGCATTGGACAAAAGATCAGCCCGCAGTCGTGATCAAGACCGGCAAGCACGAACTTATCATTGACGAACCGCAGTCAGTGGGCGGCACGGACCGAGGCCCGAACCCGCTCCAATACGTCCTGTCCTCTCTCACCGGATGCGTAACCATAGTCGGCAAGAATGTCGCCAAGAAGATGGGCATCACCCTTGAGGAAGTGTCAGTGAAAATAGAGGGCGATATCGACGACAGAGGTTTTACCGGACAGGACCCCAATGTTCAAAAAGGCTTCAAGGAAATGCGCCTCAGCGTATCGGCCAAGGCCGATTGCTCCCGGGAAAAGCTGGAAGAATGGCTCAAGACCACCGAATCGCTCTGTCCCGTAGGCAATACCTACCGCGACGGCACTCACGTTGTCATGACCCTGGAATAGCGCGGGCGGCCCACATACGGATCACGCGTCAATCCCCTCTTGAAAAAGAGGGGATTTTTTAATAAGCCGCTGATTCCAATACCCTTTGTCTTTAGGCGAACGTTGTTTTTGGGGAATGTGCATCGATCCCGAAGGGTCGCATCGGAGCGGGGATCAACCAGCAGTCAGGGCCGAGAGCTCTGGTATCATTGCTTGCCCGGTGTGATATGCGCCGGTTCGTTGCCGACGGGATTGGCTCTTTCCAGGCGTTCCTTGAGGTATTCGAGTTTAGTCCGCAGTTGCGCCGAAAGCGCTTCGACCAGTGAGGCGCCAAACTTGTTGTTGATCATGACGGTGGACGCCGCCTGGTCGAGTTCACGAAAGAAGCGCACGGCATCGGTGCTGATGTCGTCATAGCTTTCATAAATCTCCGTCCTGCCTTCGCCGGATTCGATCATGTCCTTGAGGCGTTCGGCATTATCCTCCAGTTCCGAAATGCGGCGCTCCTCGTTTTTCGCCTTGATAAGGCTGCCCTCCTCCATGAGTTTGCGCACACGTTCCTTGGATGAGGCGATTGTGTTGAGTATGGTGTCCCGCTCTTCGCGGTAGTCGTTTTCGGTTTTGAGGGCGTCGTCTATGACTTTTTCATGCTTCTCGAGAAGGGACTCGATGGCGGCGGAGGTGACGTCCGAGATGCAGTGGTATTTCCGGAGCAGCAGGCTGGCCATCGGCGCGTCGCGGTCGTTACAGAGGTGCAGGTAGTCCATTGCGGCGCGATAATCGCGAATGTCTTCGTTCTCCAGACCCCAGCGGTAATACCGTTCCCCCATGGTCAACGGTTCGACAAACGCGGTCAGCGAGTCGCGGCGTCCCATCATGACAGAGACAAAATAGTCGAAAAACTCCCGCAGCATGCCCATATTATTGTTTCAACTCCCGCCTTAGGTTGAACATCGCGATTACCAGTTCCTTGAGCCCGGTCCCCACTGCGGCGGAAATGGGAAAAACATCCTGTCCGACCGCTTCCCTGAATTCTTCAAGCGCGACGTCCGTGTCCGTGAGGTCCATTTTGTTGGCGGCGATTATCTGCGGTTTGGCCGCCAGGGTCGGCGAATGAGCCGCCAGCTCCTGGTTGATAATCCGGTAGTTTTCCGCCGGAGACGATCCGTCCAGCGGCAGTAGTTCGACTACGTGCAGGAGAAAATGGCAGCGCTCGACATGGCGAAGAAATTTCAAGCCCATGCCCGCGCCGTCGGCCGCTCCTTCGATAATGCCTGGGATGTCGGCCATCACCAGTTCGTGGCCGTAGCCGTCGGGGACAATGCCGAGTTGCGGCTGGAGCGTGGTGAACGGGTAGTCGGCGATACGCGGCCTCGCCGCCGAGAGGCGGGAAAGAATGGTGCTTTTTCCGGCATTTGGCAGACCGAGCAGGCCGACGTCGGCAATTAGCTTCAATTCGAGATGCAGCTTCCGCTCGTTGCCTTCCTCGCCATAGGTGAATTCCCTGGGCGACTGGTTTATGGGGCTGGCAAAAGTGGCGTTGCCCTTTCCGCCCTTGCCTCCGGCTGCCGCGAGCCATTCTGCGCCATGCACGTCGAGGTCTGCGACAACTTCTCCATCTTCGTAAAAAACCGTCCCGACAGGAACCCTGACGTCGACGTCATCTGCGCTTTTGCCGCGCCGGTTGTTGCCGCCTCCGCGTTCGCCGGAACCGGCGACATAGCGCTGAGTCCGCGCCAGCGGAAGAAGGGTATCGGCGTTTTCATCGGCGTGGAAGATGATGTCGCCGCCGTCGCCGCCGTCGCCGCCCGTCGGTCCGCCGAGCGGCATATTGCGCTCACGCCGAAACGCGACCGCACCATCGCCGCCTTTGCCGGAGCGAATGGTTATTTTTGTTTCGTCGACAAATTCCATAATTAATTTCCCAGCAATGTCAGAGACACGAATACCCTTTCCTGCAGAAGGATGCAGAAACGGTACGCATACGAATTAAAAGAAGCAGGTATTCCCGCCTCAATTATAATCGGATGAACGGGCATTGTCCATATGTAGCGTTGTTGTTTCCTGATCCCTGAAATGAATCTCATCAAAAGGGCACTTTCAAAATACCTTTTAAAAACTATCTAACTACTTGCGCATCGCCGGGTGGTGCTGCTATGATGGTGTATTCGTGGTGATTGAAATGCTTGATTGGGCGTTTCATTGTAGCGTTTTCTCAGAAAGTTGATCCTCCCGTCGCGCGTTTTGGATTGGTACAATTGTGCCGGAAAACGCGGCAGGGGGCCGATCATTTTCGAAACGCGCCAAGTAGACAAAGGAGAAGCCGATGAAGTCGTTGGTAGTGGAAAAACAAGGTGTGCTCGCATTCAAGGATATGCCGCTGCAGGGCGAAATGACCCCTGATTCACTCCGTATCCAGATTAAGAATGTGGGGATTTGCGGCTCCGACGTGCATTATTACACCCATGGCCGCATCGGACAGTATATTGTCAAGGAACCGATGATCCTTGGCCACGAAGCGGCCGGCATCGTCCTGGAAGTCGGATCCAATGTCAAGAATTTCAAGCCGGGCGACAGGGTCTGCATGGAACCGGGCATCCCGAATCCCAAGTCCAGAGCCGCCAAACTGGGTTTATACAATCTCGATCCCGACGTTTTCTTCTGGGCGACTCCTCCAGACCACGGCTGTCTCATTGAAGAGGTCATCCATCCGGCCGACTATACCTACAAGCTTCCGGAGAACGTCTCCCTCGCTGAAGGCGCAATGGTCGAACCCCTTGCAATCGGCCTCCAGGCGGCGAAGAAAGCCCGAATCATGCCTGGCGACAACGCGGTGGTCATAGGCGCCGGCACCATCGGCATCATGTGCGCCATCTCCCTTCTGTCCGGCGGCTGCAGCCAGGTGTTCGTCGTCGACAATAAACAGGAAAAACTGGATATCGCCTCCAGCTACCAGGGTATCATCCCCTTGAATTTCACCAAGACGGATCCCCTAAAAGCGGTCATGGACGCAACGGACAATTGGGGCTGTGAAGTTGTTGTCGAAGCGAGCGGAGCGCCTGCCGTGTATCCCGGCTTCGCCGATTACGGCTGTCCCGGCGGCAAGGTTGTCCTTGTCGGCATCCCCGTGGATCCGGTGCCGTTCGATATCGCCGGGATCCAGGCCAAGGAGTTGGATATGGCGTCCGTGTTCCGCTATGCGAACATCTATCCCCGAGCGATCAACCTCATCGCCTCGGGTAAGCTCGATGTCAAACGCCTTATTTCCAAGGTCTACCCGTTCGACCAGGCGATAGACGCCTTCAAGCTTGCCGAACAGAATCAGGCGAATATCGTCAAGATCATGATTGAATTGTAGGCCAAACAGCGACGTCATTGCTGCCGCGCGGGAAATCTTTTCGGTTTGACCGAGAGGAAAAAGGTTGGAGGAGGA
>DAIOFH010000141.1:0-9919 GCA_036745875.1 Planctomycetota bacterium
CGAAATCGTCGTCGCCCTTGCCCAGATAACCATAATGCTTGTCTTGAGACATCGCTCTCTCTCCTTGAAAAGGATTCCTATTCCTCTTGGGACATTGGCGCACTAGTGCGCCTGACTGCACATACCGCAAATGCTTCGGGATATTCGTTCGTCCAACCGCTACGTAAATTTTGAGTATGACAATAAGGTCGAATGTGTGAGACTTGCAGGGATCGAAAGCGTTTTTCAGGTGACTCCAGAAAAAGTAAATTGCATTTCGTTGTCCATGGTTCATTGACTACGATTCAATAATACGCAACTCGACTTCAAATGTCAAGAGTAAAATTATGAATATTTTTATTTTATAAAGCGATTTTATACTGAAAAGGCGAAAAATATCACGAATCCGTGCTTGACAATGGCGTAAATCGATATACAATGGCTTATGACTCGCGGTCAATGAGAAAGGTGGAGATTATGTACGATAACGGGAATACGGTCACCAAGGTAAAAATGACGAACAGGCAAATAAGGGCGCAGGATACCAAGCTGAAAATATATAGTGCAGCGTTGGCCGAAATTCAGAAAAAGGGCTATGCCAACGTCGCCATCAGCGATATCACCGACGCCGCGGGAGTTGCGAAGGGATCGTTCTATACCCACTTCGACTCCAAGGAAAGCATTCTACGGTATACCTACGACCAATTGGACCCTATTTACTTGCAGGCATACAACAAGGTAAAGGACCGCGACTTCCTGACGTCCCTGTGTTTTTTCGTGCGGGCGTCTTATGCGGAACTGGAAAAGCGCGGCAAGGAGGTCCTGAAGGCGTTGACCGCGAATTATTTCGTCAACGAATTTTTGGGCGTCTATATCGACAACAACCGTCAGATTTACAAATGCCTGGACATGATCATTTGCACGGCAAAAATGAACGGCTTGCTCTCGGATGAAATCCCCACCAAAAAATACGTGAATATCATCATTTCCGCCCTAATCGGCGTCGAAAACTATTGGTGCATGCTGGACGACGACATAAGCCTGGCGGACTTCGCGGAAAACAGCGTCCGACTGCTTGCCATGGGAATGATCGACGAGTCCAAGGCGGTGGCGCGGTAAGCGGGCCGGTCGAGTAGTTAAAAGATCTTTTCGGGAATTGATGTCGAAGAATGGATAATGCGGGAAAATCCTCGCATTATCCATTTTGCATTATTACGCCGCCTTGTCTGGTTTGAAGTCGCATTCACAAGGTTCGGTCTTTTCATCGCCGGCGTTTTCCTTCGTGGTAATTCCCCGTTTCCAACGGCCGGTCATAAAGTACATCACCGTCAATGCGCATCCTACCACCCAACTGACGGGATAAGCGGCGTGCAGCACGCTGCCGCTGAAATATGTCGACAGATACCACGCCAGCGGCACGCGAATGCCCCAGAACATCAACAGGCTGATATAGGTCGGGGTCTTGACGTCGCCGACGCCGTTCATGATGCCGTTAAGGATATGAATGATCGAGTATATCCAGTAAAACGGCAGGAGATAGGTAAGGTAGGTGAAACCGGCGTCGATGACCTCGGCATCGGGAGTAAAAAGGCCAAGGAGCGTGCGGGCGAAGAGCAGGGTGATGACGGCCGTGAGCACGTTGATGCCGATCGCGGTTTTCAGGAACAGTTTGACCCCCTTGTTCAGGAGTCCCAGGTTGCCCGCGCCGCAGTTCTGTCCCGCGAAGGTGACGGCGGCTATCCCCAGGCTGGAAATGGGGAGCCAGGTAAAGCCCTCGAGTTTTCCGGCGATGGAATACCCGGCCATGAATGTCGGTCCCAGGCCGTAGACGAACCGGTAGTAGAACAGGAAGCCCAGAGAGAAAATCGCATGGTTCATCGCGAGCGGCAGGCCGAGTGAAATGATTCTTCCCAGAAGCGCACGGTCAAGGTGAAAAGAAAACAAGCGGTAATTCAAGTGCGGGAAATGGCGCTTGATATGCCATATGCTATAGACCCACGAAACAGTCTGCGCCATCACCGTCGCCACCGCCACGCCGAACACCGACCATTGCATGACCAGCACGAAAAGCAGGTCCAGGACCACGTTCACGAAAAAGGCGACCAGCAGGAACAGGAGGGGCGAACGGCTGTCGCCAAGCCCGCGCAGTATTCCCGAATTGAGGTTATAGCCGTAGGTGCCGATCAATCCGCCGAAAATAATCAGCAGATAGAGATTCGCGTATTGCCGCGCGCCTTCCTGGACGTTGATGATCGACAACAGGGGGTCGATCAACGCGAGGGCGCACAATGTGACGGGAATGACGCTGACCAGAAAAAAACCGTTTGCCGTGGCGATGACGTTCTTGACCTTGTCCATGTTTCCGCTGCCGAACGTCTGCGATACCATCACTGATACCCCGCTCGCCAGGCCAAGCACCACCGCCAGCAATATCAACATAGGGGAATAGCACGCACCTACTGCGGCAAGTGCTTCGGTGTTGACGAAATTCCCGATGATGGCGCTGTCCACTGTATTGTACAGGGTCTGGAACAGGCTGCCGACCAGCAGAGGGATCGAAAATGCGATGATCGAGGAGAGAATGTTTCCCTGCGTCATATCAAGCTGTTTGTAGGTGACTTTTGCCATGATGGTTCCCAAAAAAACGATTCCGCATTGCAGCGCGGAGTTACCAGAAATTTCACTGTCCGAAATTCAATGACTCAAGTTCAATTATATGTCGCTTCCCTGCTTTGTCAATACCTCTTATTTATCGCCGGGAGCGAAAAGCCTGTAGGCTTCCCGGAGGACGTCTACAGGCCATGGTGACTCAATCGACTGCTTACTGGCGATTTGTCGGAACGTTTACCCCAGTGGGTTCCATAGTTTCACCAGTTCCGGATCCGGCCCCTTGAGCGCGTTGCGAATCCAGGTAACGATGAAGAAGGCGCAGATCGCCCAGATGACCGCCGCGCCCATGCCCCAGTACCAGCTTTGTCCCAGGATTTGCACGTGGAGGATGTAGCCGAACGGGCCGAGGATAGACGACGCGATAGCGCCTTCCTTGGAGGAATTTTTCCACAACACGCCGCCGAACAGCGGCATGCACAGGGCGGAGCCGATGCCGCTCATGCCCAGATATATGAAGAGCTGCAGGAAGGACGGGGTCCGTATGAAATTGAACGCCACTACCAGGCAGATGACGACAATCATTGTGACGCGGCTGAAGAAGATTTCCTTCTGCGGGGTCCTGGTCTTGCTGACCTGGGCGTAGATGTCGCAGCCGACGCTCTGGCCGATGATGAGAAGGATTGAGGCAGCGGTGGAGAGGATGGCGGAGAAGAAGCCGAGCATCATGATGCCGGACAGCCATGGTGGCAGCAGGGTCGACGCCATGGTTACGGACATATAGTCGCCGGGGGTGTCCGGGTAGAGGATGCGGCCGGCGAGGCCGACAACGTACATGGTGCTGAACAGCATGAAGGCGCAGAGTGTGATCAGGAGGAAGGTGCCGATCGATTTCCTGCTGACGTTGGGCATGGCGAGATAGCGCTGGGTCGTGTGTGGCTGCGCGAATTGGATGAAGAACGCATACAGCAGAGCGCCGATGATCCCGTACATCCCCGGAACGGTCGAGCCTGGTTCAGTCTCGTAGAGCCTCAGGAAGCCTGGATGCGTTTCGGCCAGTTTTTCCTCCATGCCGGAGAAGCCGCCGACCGACCAGACGGAGACGCTGATGAGGACGAGGCACAGGACGCACATCAGGCAGCCCTGGTAGAAGTCGGCCCAAGCGACGGAACGCAGGCCGCCCATGTTGACGTAAACCAGGATAACGGCGGACATGATAAGCAGCCCGACTTTGAAGGAAATGCCGGTGTAAACTTCAAGGAGGACGGCCGCGCCCTTGAACTGCGCCACCAGCATGAAAAGGTAGCAAAGCGGGATAAGTATGGACAGCCATAGCTTGAGTCCCGGGCTTTTGAAGCGCGCGCCGATGTAATCGAGGACGGTGACGCTTTTGTATTTTTCCGACTGCAGGCGCATCCTGCGGATGATCCACAGGCCGGGGATGGTCAGGCCGGGCAACAGGAACAGCGCGAGCCAATAGTAGGGCCAGCCGATGGTGGACATAAGTCCCGGGTCGCCGATGAACGACCCGGCGCTGACCGCAGAGGCGCAATAGGACATGCCGAGGACGAGGACGGGCGTGGACCTGCCGGCGAGGAAGAAGTCGACATCGGCGGTTTCCGATTTCAGGTTATTTTTCCTCGACGCCCAGTAGCCGATCACCAACAGGCCGACGAGGAATATGGCAAAATATATTATCCCGACAGTTTGTACGCTCATTTGGATTGGCCCTCACTCTCCGCAGCAAGCTTTTGTTCCCTGTTGTTCAAATACGTGCGGGTCGATTCGAACAATTTTTCATCATAGACGTCATGCTTCCCATGCATCCATGCAAGGACCCACGCCCCTGAAAATATGAATAAAATGACCTGAAGACCCATCATAATCATCCATATTGGCATAGTCGTTCTCCTTTGCTTTTCATCACATCTCCTCCAAAAAATCACAATAATTACCCAGGCAGAACAGTGTTCTGCCGCGACTGAATCCACGATGCGGTTTAGACGGTAGTATTGGGCCCGAGACCCATAATGTTACTTGCTGGAATGTGGAAAGGCTGATTCTTGTGATAGAGCATAATGAAGTAACATTATGGGTCTCGGACTCAATATTTATTGATATTTATTAGAGTATAAAAATCACGATAAATTCTATGGCGTACGGTTTATTTGAAGATTATAGGTATTCGCAACGCTAGAGGGAAAATAAATTGCATTTCAGTGTCTATGATTCGTTGACTATGATTCAATTATATATCATAAAAATGTCGTTGTCAATAGATAAATCTCTATAAAATAAGAAAATAATATGATTTTTTAGATTGTTTTTAAACACAGTGAGGTTTTGAGAGAATGTGAAATATACATTGACCTTTAGTCAATTATAGAAGAGGGTGATGTGTTTGTTTTGTGGCAAATTAGTCTATATCGCCTTGCCTGAAATCTTTACCGGAAATGAAAATTCCATGGATTTCAGAAAGGCTACTTTTCCGTAGACGTCATCATAGGTCATCGTAGGCAGGTCGCCCAGTGGATAGGAGCGGCCTATGTACTCGTAGGTTGCCTGGCCGAGCCTGTGGTACGGCAAGAATTCCAACTCGCCGCAGGAAGCGAGACTCTGGCAGAAGTCCGCCGTCTCCCGGATGTTATCGTGACTGTCGTTGATTTCCCAAACCAACGGAACTCGAACGTGAAGGGCGGAGGGCTTGCATGCCTGGGCTGCTTTTGCCGTGTTTTCGCGGATGGTCGTATTGTCGACCCCGGTCCATTGTTTGTGTAAAATGGGATCCAACAGCTTGATATCCACATAAAATTCATCGAGATACGGCAACAGCATTTCTATGTTCTTGAAATTTCCGAACATGCTGAGTTCCGCCATGGTATGGATTCCCGAATCCTTACATGCTTTAAGAAGGTCGCGGGCGAATTCCGGCTGGCAAAGAACGTCGCCGCCGCTGAGCGTTACACCACCGCCCGAGTGGTAGTAGAAAATTTCGTCCTTGTGAATTTCCTTCATTACCTGCTTTACCGTCATTTGTCTGCCATACACACCCAGTGCGCCGGAAGGGCAAAGTTCCGCGCAGGCTGCGCAGTTTACGCATTTATCCCTGTCCAGCACGACCTTACCGGAGTTTTCATCCATCGACAAAGCTTGGCGCAGGCAAATCTCGACGCATTTTCCGCAGGAAATGCATTTGAACGACCGGTAATACAGCTCTTCCGTCATCTTCAGCGATTCCGGCGTGGAACACCATTGGCACTTCAGGGGACAGCCCTTGAAAAAGACAACCGTCCGCAATCCGGCTCCGTCGTTTGGAGATATCTTCTCGATTCTCAGGATGTGCGCGGTTTTGCTCATGGGACGCGTCCTTGAAGGGAATTGGTTATGGTTGTAACACCGGGGCCTGCCTATCGTTGTGGAGCAGGCCCCGGAACCCGTTCATTTACGGAAACTTTACCCGGCAACTCCTGCATGGGCGCTACGGGAGATGATGTCGTCCTGCACTTCTTTTCCGAGTTCGACGAAGTATGCGGTGTAACCGGCGACGCGGATCAGGAGTCCCTTGTACTGTTCGGGATTCCGTTGCGCTTCCAGGAGGACGCCCTTGTCAATCACGTTGAACTGCACATGGAACACGCCGAGGCTGCACATGCTCTTGAGGAATCCCATCAGGGTCTCGGTCGAGTTTTCGGTCTGGTTGAACACTGGATCAAGCTTCAGGTTCAGGAGCGTACCCTGGCAGAAACGGCCGTGGGGTATGTGGGACACCGACTTGATGATCGCGCCCATGCCTTCCATGTCCGTGCCTGCGCTCGGGCTTACGCCGTCCGCCAGTGGAACGTTGGCGATCCGGCCCGAGGGAAGTGCGCCGACTTCCAGGCCAAACGGGGTGTTGCCGGATACCGGCAGGATGCCGGCGGTCATTTGGCCGAACTTGCTGTCGAAGGATTCTATCAAGTCGGCGATGAAGGTGAACATGTCGGCCGTAAGATCGTTGACTTCCTTGTCGTCGTTCCCGTATTTCGGGCTTTCGAGACAAAGCTTCTGGATTTTTTCATATCCGACGAAATTATTTTCCAGCGCCGCGAGAAGTTCGTCCATGGCGACGGTTTTTTCGTCAAACACCAGATGCTTGACCGCATAGACGCTGTTGATGAGGTCGGCGACGCCGATGGCGTCGAGGCCGTTTCCGATGTTGTATTTCGCTCCGCCCCAGGCGTAGTCTTTTGCGCTGGAGATGCATTCTTCGAACGACATGGACAAGGCCGGGCAAACGCGTTCGCGGCAGATGTCGTCGTTGACGTGGTTGCCCCCCACCATGGCGTGGATGACGTAGCGAATCTGGTCCTTGACCGCTTCCAGATACTGGTCGAAGGTCTTGAACGAGCGCGGATCGCCGGTTTTCGCCGATGCCTGTACGCCGTATTTTCTGCTCATGCCGTTGGTGAGGGAGAACTCGACGACAGAGCCCAGGTTGTAGTCGGCGTAGGAGGTGTAGCAGCGCTGTTTCCCTGCGAGGTTTGTCTCGACGCAGCCGCAGGGGTTCCAGTCATAGGCTTCCTTCAGCGGAATCCCCTTGTGAAGCATCATCTGGATGCCGATTTCGTCGCTGTGGAAGGCCGGGAAACCGGTCCCCAATTTCATCAGCTCAACGACTTTTTTCAGGAAGGAATTGGGGTTGCGGGCCATGTTGTAGCGCACGGAGAGGGACGGTTGATAAAGCTGCACGTCCATGGTGGCTTGCAGAATCATATAGGAGAGGTCGTTGACCGCGTCCACGCCGCGCTTGTCGACGCCGCCGACGCAGATGTTTTGGAACATCGGGTAGCCGGCGGAGAATTTCGCCGTCACTTCGTCCTGGAACAGGCAGGGTTCGCTGAATTTCACCCAGAGGCAGTCCAGCAGTTCCTGCGCCTCGTCCTGAGTTATCCTGCCTGCGGCAATATCCGCCTGGTAGAAGGGGTAGAGGTACTGGTCCATCCGGCCGGGATTATAGCTGGCGGCGTTCTGTTCCATGAAAATGCAGGTCTGGTAGAAGTAGAAGGATTGTACCGCTTCCCTGAATGTCCTTGCCGGCTTTTCGGGGACGCGGTCGCAGATTTCGGCGATCTGGAGGAGTTCGGCCATCCTCTTGGCGTCCGTTTCCTTCTCTGCGAGGCGGCGTGCTTCGACCGCGTAGCGCTTGGAAAGCTGTACGATGCCGTCGGCGCTGAGGGAGAGGGCGCGCAGGTAGACCAGTTTGTCATAGTGCCCGGGCTTGGTGATGTCCAGGGTCGCGCGTGTTTCTTCAATGCGCCGCCTGACGCCTTCTATGCCTTCGGTGATGATCAGTTCATATCCGGCGGTGGTTTCGCCCCAACCGCGCACCGCTTTGCGGTTGATATAGAGGACACCGCAGTCGCGGAGGATTTTGGTGTCTTCCGGAATCTGGACAAGCCATTTTTCGAAGGTGGAGCGGCCGCGCCAGTAGGGACGGATTTCATTGACGAAACGCTCGCGGTCTTCGTCCGTGAGGTAGAACGGGTCGTATTCGCGGGTGCTGATGGTGTCAAGTTCCGTGTCCAGCACCGACCAGCAGGTGTCGGGGCAAAGAAGGCCGCCGCGCTGCTTGCTTCCGGAATTGCCTACAACCAGCTCTTCATCCCAAATCTTTACCGTCTTTTCCATGCACTGTTTGCGAAAAGCATACGCCTTCTGAACAACCTGCGGTTCGCCTTCCGACTCTTGAAAGCCCCGTGTCAACAACACCGCGTTTTCCAGGTCCATTTCCGGGCGGGTATTCATGACCCGTTCCTTAAGGCGGTTGATGCGCTCCAGATATACCTTGCTTTCCATGATAATTCCTCCAATCCTTCAATAGAATGAATGACGATTGTCTTGCATGTACAAGGGCGGATGGATGAGGTTTTCCTCATGAACCGAAAACGACCGCTGTGCCCTCTTTTGCAAAACATAATCAACTTCATATGATAGAAGTAATTACATTGCGTTCGTCGTGGCTGTGGCGAAGGATGCAAGGGTCGCCCGTGGATCAGGCCTTACGAATAGCGGCGGTTCGATCCAGGGGACGTAAGATTTTGCACAGAGTAAAATCAATCAGAGCGTTGTGATAGTGCGTCGTACTGCGAATGGGGAAGGTATCAGCCACATTTCAAAGTGTCTATGAGGAAGTGTACACGATTATTTGTGAAAAGCAAGATAAAATTATCCTGACAGGATAATTTTCCTGAAAATTATCCTTGAGGCGTTCGGTAGGATAAAAATCGTGAGAAATGAGCAAAGCGTGCTGTCTTCATCCGGTGCCGACTTCAAGCCAGTAGGTGACACAGTCGCCTGGTGCGCGGTTTGACACGCTGTGTTTAGTGTTGGCGCGAACAAGGATACAGTCCCCTTCGTCGAGTTCGTAGTGGTGATCGTCGTCGAGGGTGATGCCGAGCTTTCCTTTGACCACGATGCCGAATTCGTCGTAAGTATGGACCGAATAGGATTGCTCGTCCATGCCGCCGACGAGGGTCATGACATTCACCTTGAACTGGGGGATTCCCTCGAAAACGGACTCGAAGGAGAGGGTGTCGGTGATGCTGTAGATTGTCGCGTATTTGCTTTTCCGCACGACATGGAACTTTTGGCCGTTCAGTTTTGCCTGTTTTTCCGTTAGCGGGCGGGGGATCATCAGCTCGTTGGCGGTGATGCCGAGGGCATAGCAGATTTTCTGGATGTTCTGCACCGACGGGTTGGCGCTGTCTCTTTCGATTTTGCTGATATATCCAGTCGAGATGCCGGTTTCTTCGGCAAGTTGTTTCAGCGTCATCTTTTTTTGTTTGCGAAATTTCTTGAGCGTTTCGCCCATCAACCGATTTGCATCCACCATTGTCACCGCCTTGCGTTTTTGCTCATGCATCAATAATGCCGTAATCACAATACCCGCCGGTCGCTTGGACCAACGGGTATGCACAGCTCCGTTTCTACGCCACAATCACGGATCCCAACTTCCATTATCGCAAAATCGCCCGGAAATCAAGGACAATATTTCCTGCTGGAGATAAAAAGGCGTCCATTTTACCGCCTTACTGCATGCGCTTTTTATGCACGACCATCGACTTTCCCGACTTCTCGGCCTTATTCATCAGAGCCATGACAATGCGGTAGCGGGCATCGTCAAACTGTTCCTTCATAAGCTTACGCAGGACATCGACATCTTGCCTGGCAAAAGCGTTGAGTATTTCCTCATGCTGGCAATACGCTCTTTCAGCTGTACGAGGGAATGAAAAAGCGCGATCTCGTTATTTTGAACGCCGCCAAAATGCTGATGCTGCCGGATCTGTTGGCCTAG
>DAIOFH010000142.1:0-9830 GCA_036745875.1 Planctomycetota bacterium
CCAGATCGAAGGCCAAAAGGCCAACCCCTCCAACTTCCTGCTCATGCACGCCATGGGCCCGAACGTCGCGGGCGTTATCGGCTCGGCCGTCGCGGCCGGCTTCCTGCTGGCGCTCTTCGGCTAGCGCCACTATCGCATCACAATAAGCAAAAGCAAACGCCCCCTGTGAAGTACAGGGGGCGTTTTTGTTTCGTGTTTATGAACTCCGTGGTCAATGGTTTATACCGTTCCCAGTTGAGATTTTCCGTTCCCGCTTACCGATTTCAGTATGTTATCTCTTTACTGGAGCAAGTGTTGAACGGGGAACCACAGTGGCGATAACGGAAGTTCTCTACCGAAATCGGTATTGCCGCGTGCCAAACGACATGCCGGGATCGCACAATGGATGGTCATACTTGGGTTTTATCCCACTACGCTGCTTTTGCGGGAACCGCATCCGCAAAATAGCAAGGTGTTGGGGTTGCACCAAGAAAGCGGCGCTCTGGCCGGTAACGTAACGCCGTGCCCGCCGCGCCGCGACCATTTACCCATGCTGGATTTGCGGATGCGGTTCCCGCAAATTTAGCGTTGTGGAACAACAAAAAGGCCCCCTGTATTCCACAGGGGGCCCTGATGCCGCACGCGACGCCGTGACCGCCACGCCGCGACCATTTACTCATGCTGGATTTGCGGATGCGGTTCCCGCAAATTTAGCGTTGTGGAACTAACTGTTACCTCAGGATCTGGAGAACGTTCTGGCTCGCGCTGTTCGCCTGCGACAGCATGGTCATGCCGGCGTTCTGCAGAACTTGCTGCTTCGTGAACTCGGTCATCGTCGAGGCCATGTCGGTGTCGCGGACGCCGGACTCGGTCTTCTGGATGTTCTCGATCGTTATCGCGAGGTTGTTCGAGTTCGTCTGCAAGAGGTTCGACTGGACCGCGCCGAGGCGCGCCCTGAGTTCCGTCACGTCGTTGATGGACTTTTCGATGATTTCCATCGCGATCAACGAGTTGGAGGCCAGAGACGCCTGGCCGCCGCCCATGATGTCCTGCAGGGTGAAGACCTTGTCGGAGACGACCGAACTGCCCGCTTCCCACGCGCCCTTCTTCACGACGCGGCCGAGGGCGTCCATGGTCATGGACTGGATGGAGACGACGGTGCGGTCCTGGTCGCCCGAGCTTTCGCCGAGCTGGAGCTGCATGCCGTTCTGGAAGTTCTCGACCTTTTCCGTGGTGACGTGGCCGGCGTTGCAGATCAGGCCGGAGATGCCGTCCTGGTCGGCTTCGACGCCGCCGGCGTTCAGCGCGCCGATCTTGGTGAAGATGGAGCCTTCGCCGTAGCCGACCTGCGCGATCGTGGTGGTGCCGGCCTTGCCTTCCTGGAACTTCAGGCGGGCCTGGATGTCCTGCGTCGCGACGTTCAGGTTGAGACCGTCGGTGGTGACTTTCTGGCCGTTAATGGACAGGCTGGCGTCCTGACCCTTGAACTCCTTGGTGAGGCCGGCGGAACCGGCGTCGAGGAGTTTCTGGGAGGAGTTGTCGCCGGGGGTGTCGTAGTAGGTGAAGATGCCGCCCTGGGTCTGGTTGACCTTGACGATGGCGTTTGAACCATAATCCTGCGAGTAGATGCGCGCGCCGATGTTGGTGAAGGTGATGTTGCCGAAAAGTTCCGTCGACTTGGCCATATCCTTGAAAGAGGCGTCTTCATAGGACAGGACCATGCCAAGACCGGTGCCCGCGGTGTCGTCGTCGTTGCGAATCTCGGACAGGACGACGGACATGGCCTTGTAATCACCATCGAGATCCCTGACGTTGTATGCTTCGGACTTCGCGACCATGTTTTCGTCGGACAGGTTCTTGTCCTTGTAGGCGAAGACCTGGACGGTGCCTTTATCGTGGTCATAGACCGACTTCATGTAGATCTGGCCCTCTTCCGAGGTGTTGGTGCCGAGTTCGACGCCGGTGACGAGGGTGCGCTCCGAGTCGAAGGAGCCGGCCTTCGTTTTGCCGCCGTCGCCGATGACGTCGCCGTTGAAGGTCATGCCGTTGTTGTCGGCCGCGTCGAGGGCGTTGCCTTCGATGCCGGCGAAGGAGAGATACACTCCCTTTTCGTTGAAGAGGTCGTCGTTGGCGCCGGCTTCGAGATCGATGATCAGTCCGTTCAGGCCGGAGTTGTTGAACTCGGTGCTGGCCTGTCCGTTGATGCCTTCGCCGACCTTGGATTCGGCGGACATCGACGCGTCCTTGTACAGGGCGTAGGAGTTGTTGTCCCGGTTGAACTTGACGTAGACGCGGCCCTGGCCGTCCGTATTCATGCCGTACTTGATGTTTGAGGCCGCGTTCGTGGTGACGCCGTTGACTGTCCTTGATTCGAAGGCGACATTGCTGACGCCGCGTTCGACCGCCCCGGAACCGTCCTGGGCGATGGTGTTGCCGAAGACGGCGATGGTGCCCTTGGCTCGGGAGGCGTCGTCGTTGTGGGACACGCCGCCTACGACGGAGGGCTGGTAGGCGATAGTGCTCTTGATTCCGCCATTGACCAGGAGGGACTGCTCGATCACGCCGCTGCTCTGGTTCGCGGCATTGTTGGTCCACGCGGCTACGCCAATGGTGACGGTCGCGCCGCTGTTGATGGTGTAGGGCGCGGTGCCGCCGCTACCGACGGTTATCCCAATTTCCAGTCCTTCGAGCAGTTTGGCATTGCGGACATCCACTGGGGCGGCCGCGATTGCGCCGGTCGCGGTGGGGGCAGTCATGATGGTGCCGAGATCGATGGATTCGTTCCCTTTGACCAGCGACGCGTTGAAGCTGATTTTCGCGCCGGAGCCGGCGGGGTCGACCGTATCATCGCCGCCGACCGCCGACAATTTCAGCTCATACCCGTTATTCAGGTAGCCGCGCAATTCGTCGGTCATGTCGGCGTCGGCGAGTGTCGCCGTGATTACGCCGCCGCCCGTCGCGCCGTTAAAGACGCTCCCGCCCGATACCGTCGCCGCCGGAGCAGCCGTCGCCGATACCCCGGTGATCCCGAAAGTGCCGGCGATGGAGACATCCTCCGTGGTGGAGAAGGTGAGACCGGCCAACGCGCCCGTGCCCTGGAAGGAGCCGGCTTTGCCGTCCCAATTGGCGACCAGTTCCTGTCCCGCGAACTTGAGGGTCATGCCGCCGCTGGTGTCGGAGGCTATTTCGAAGTTGAGGCTGCTCGGGTTGATGCCGCCGAAGGCCGCCGCGTCATTGAGGGAGCCGGTGATCTTGATGTCGAGATCCTTGAGTCCGCCCTTGCCGTCCAGCGTCTTGATGTTGTTGGCGGTGACGGTGGTGTCGACGTTCCTGGCGAAATAATTCGCCGCTTCCTTGACGCCCTTGGGGTTGACCGGATTGAAATTCAAACTGGCGATGCTGGTCTTCGTGGCGTCGGCGTGAGTGGAGTCCACATCGACGCTGGTTATCTTCACCGTCATCGGGTTGGCGGACGTCTTCAGTCCGAAATTGCCGGTTTCGGTTGTGGAAGCGAACTCCAGGTCAATGCCTACTAAGAGACTCGCATTCAAGTCGGTGGCGGACGGAGGCGTGCCTGCCGCTATTGTGAAGGTGCCGCCGGTAGCTTTATCGGCGCTGGCGGTGATATCATCCGTAGTAATTTGCGCGACAATGTTGCCGTCCTTGTCCTTGGCGACCAACTGGAACGCAACCTCCGCGTTGGTAGTTTCGCTGGTACTATCCGAACTGATGACCGACACTTCCACGCTGCCGCCGGGGCCGATGGCGGCGACAAGGCCTTCGGACATTGTGGAGTCGTCTATGGAAAAGGCCACATTGGAGCCGTCGCCGTAGATGTCCGAGTCAAGCGTGGCGTTCTCGAGAGCAAAGCCGGTGATGACATTGGTGCTGTCGTAGGTCTTGCCGCGGTCGATAGCGGAGGCGACCTGCATGTCAAGGCCTTTCAGGGATCCGGAAAGTTCGAACCTGCCGGCAGTGCCGTCCCAGTCCTTGAGAACCGTTTCGCCGTTGGCGCTATTGAGCCTGACGTCGTACATCGCGTTGTTGTCGTCATTGAAGCCTTTGAAGACAACTGTGAGGTCGTTGTTGGTGGCGGTGATCTTCTGGTCGAGAGTACCGATCAGTTCTATGTCGATGTTGCCGCCGGACGAGTCAAACAGTTCATCAATCGTGGCGGTGATGCTGCTGCCGTTGAAGTTGCCGGCATTCAGCTTGCTGACGGACTGGGCGCTGCTGAAAACGAGGGAGGCGTCGACGCCGGTGGTGTCGGCGGAGGAGTGGATTTGGGAAACCAGGTCGGTGACGGAAGCGCCCTTGTCAAAGTTAAAGGCGCGGGAACCCTTGGATCCGGTGAGGATGAAGGACTGGGCCTGGGTGAACTTGCCGTTTTCGTCGACCTGCGACAGGGTGCCTTTCGCGGTGTCGACCTCGAGATACGCCTTCATCGCCTGCTTGGCGAAATCGACCTCGCCGATGCCGGTAACGGAGTCGGCGCTCTGGGTGCCGGTAAAGCCGATGGAGACGGCATAGTCGGAACGGCGGAAGATCTGGTCGAAGTTGGTGCCGTTGGCGTCCAGAAGCTTGTTGTTCTGGGTACCCTGGATGAGGGTGTTGGTATCGAACGAAATCTGCTTGCCGCCGGCGAGCAGTGTCTGGTCGGAGAACTTGGTGGTACGGGCGATACGGTCGATCGTCTGGACGGCCGAGTCGATTTCCGCCTGGTCGGCCGCAACCTGGTCGGGGGAGGTGACGCCGTCACTGGCAGCGTGGACGGCGAGGGTTTTCATCTTTTTGAGGATGTTGTTCATTTCGTTGAGAGCGCCTTCGGCGATGCCGACGACGTTCATGGCTTCCTCGGTGTTCTGGACGGCGCGCTGAAGGCCGACTTCCTGGGCACGCAACTTTTCGGAAATGACGAGGCCGGACGGATCGTCCTTGCCGGTGTTGATCTTATAGCCCGAAGAAAGCTTTTCCATGGCGGACGCCTGGCCGCGCGTGGAGACGCCAAGTTGGCGGTTGGTGTTGATGGCACTCATGTTGTGAGCGATGATCATTGACATGGTAATTCCTCCGTGTGGGGTCGGTTCGCGGTCGCCGTATGGCGTCCCGCCCAAAAACCGCCCAATTTTCTCGATCCTTGATACTGAATAATCCGTTATTCAGCGTGAACGATTTCGCCTCATGCGCGGCACGCCCAGACCGCTTTTTTTTGCAAACCACATTGCCGAATCGTTAAATCAATCCACCTCCTCTCATTGGTTATAACGATATACGACCCTATAATTTGGTTTATGTTACTCGGAAACCAAATTAGCCAAAATACGCATACGGCTTTTTTCGCATTGTTCCACAATGCTTTGTTGCGAGCCGGATGCTTTCATCTCTTGTTTTCGTCTGTCTCGGCAAATTCTTTAGGACAAATCGGAATATTTTTCAAAATAAAAGAAAAATCTGCCGCTTCTCTTATGTAACCACTTATTTCAAATGATATTACGATACACGGAAAAATCTTCCTTATACGGTAAAACATCTTTACCTGCCTGACAAATGAACCGCTCTGAGGAAAATCCCCGATACCACATCCCTACCTGTCATTGCGACATCAAAGATATAGAATAACAATACAATATATTAATGCAACTAAATGTAACAATACTCAACGCATCTACCTTAACAGATAATAAGATAAAATAATTATTAATTACGAAGGAGAGTACTGGTTGACCTACAGAATTCTGTATCTTTCTATCCTATACTTGATTTTGGAGGAGTTCAATACGGATGACTGCAAGCGGAATCAATAAATATTACAGATACATATTACCTAGAATCCTTGATGCACGAATATTAGGCCTGATGACCTTCACCCTCTATATTCTGCTTTATATCGCGCCGCTTGAGACGCGCCCCCTGTTTGTTCCGGATGAAGCCCGTTATGCTGAAATTTCTCGGGAAATGGTGGATAGCGGCGAATGGCTGAAGCTTCGCCTGGCCGGATTGCCGTATTATGAAAAGCCCCCGCTTGGTTACTGGCTCAACGCCTTGTCCGTAAGCGCTTTTGGCCGCACAGCCTTTGCCGTCCGACTGCCTTCCGCTTTGTCCGCCGGCCTGTCGGCTTTGGCTGTGTTCCTAGCGGCGGAATTGATTCTCGGGAAACTGGAAAATGGACGCCCGGCGGCGGTAATTGTCCGGGCGTCCACGTATCCCATGTTGGAACATGCCCTGCGGGGCGTCCAACCGGACGACATCCGCAGGCAGTCAAGATTTGTCTGGGTTCTTTATACAAGCGACAATGAATAGGAAGGCGGGATCAATAACCGTCATTCTCGTCACTTTGAGGCTTCAGAAACATTTACAAAGCGGCCTAACGCGATTTCTCGGCCTTTATAGCCAAAGCCACGGAGATCTCAGGCGTACTATACGGTATGAGCACCGCCTGCAATGCATGGTAAAGGTCGGGTTTCCCGGGCCATACGGTGCCGATCATGTGATTGGTCCGGTCAAGCTGGTGGAACCACGAACCGTGTACGTGATCAACCACCTTCTCGTCCAGGTATTTCATAAACGCAGCATAATCCTCCGCATATCTTTCCTTCTTCGTTACGCGCCAAAGGACAGCGGCAGTACTGATCCCCTCAGCGAGCGTCCAGTGCATCCTGTCGTGGACAATCGGCTTGCCGCTCCAGTCGGTTGTATAGACGATTCCCGGTGCGCCGTCCGCGTCCCACGCGTCGGCGATCGCCCTTTCATACAGCTTTTCCGCAGCAGCGATGTACCGGCCGGCTTCACCCGGATTGTCCTTGAATGTGGACAATGCCCACTGTATGATAAGCCTCGACCACTCCAATCCATGTCCTGGCGTCGCGCCGTAGGGCTTGAACTGATCGTCGGGCCGATCATTATTGTGCTCCAGATCAGGCTCCCAGTTCTTTGTAAAATGCTCGGGAACGCGCCAGTTATTATTCGAAGCCCAGCCAACGATACGGTCGATGATACGCCCCGCCCTTATCCGGTACTTTTCATCCTGCGCTACGTCGGCCGCGGCCAAGAAGGATTCCACCGTATGCATATTTGCATTCAGGCCGCGATAGTCGTCCAACTTCGTGAACTCAGTGTCCCATGTATCGCTGGAAAGCCCTTCCTCCTCATTCCAGAAGCGAAGGTCGTACACCTGAAGCGCCTCCCGCAGCAATTCTTCCGCTCCCGCCCTTTCGGCGAGGATGCCCGAACATGCACCCAAGATCACGAACGCATGCGTATAGCATTGTTTATTAGGTAGAATCTGGCCATCGGACGCCACACCGGCGTACCAGCCGCCGTTTTTCACATCGTGCAGTTCGCCCTGGATCCCCTTGAGGGCCAGGTCGACCAGTTCCCCACTTCCCTCATGTCCGAGGAAAAGGCCTATGCTGTAGACATGTGCCATGCGACAGGTGACATAGGTTTCGCGGCCACGGTCTGTCCACGGCGTCCCGTCGTCGCCGAGATAATAAGCGCTACCGCCTGGGGACGGGAATTTGTGCCCGAATCGGAGCAGATCGTCTCGAAGTCCTTTCAGGAACGTTTTATTTTCTTCCGTATCAATCCGATATTTTCTGTCCATTTCGGCCATCGCTTTCTTTATAAACAGTTAAAAACAATCTCGTTGAACCTATTATAGCACCCATATCAGGGAAGCAAATGCTTTTGGGATACTTAATATCCCCAGCAACCTAAAAACATGGTTTGCCCAGCCCACAGCCAAAACATGGGGAAAACCATGAGCAAAAACTAACCGAAATACGCATGAACCAGATCAGGATGGTGATCGGCATTGACAAGTATGCGGGTAATGAGTGAAACGGTAGTTACAAAAACGAGATCGAAGAAGAGTTCCAGCCATGACACTTTTTTCTCTTCCATCATGGTTCCTTTTATTGGAAAATCCCCTCCCAATACGCTTCGCGATGCCGCGTCACCCAGCCTTTTTGATCCGCTCGGTCTCCTTTTTCTTCTTCGCCAGCGCCTTGTCGACGATGGCGTGTATGTTTGGCCGCCATTTGTTGGGATCTTCGCCCTTCATAAGCGCCTGATACCACTTGGTTTTATACTCGAGCATTTTTACCCGCTCCTTGGCAGCCTTGACTTCCTCGACCGCCCTCTCATGCTGGCGCAAAATGATCTGGTATCGCTCCCCGATGGTTTTATCGCCCTCGCGCAGCATCTCGATATAGCGCTTTATCTCTGCCAGCGGCATACCGGTCGCACGCCAGCATTGAATATTGTATACCCATTCCAGGTCCTCGTAGGAAAACATCCGCCTCCTGCTTTCAGTCCTCGAAAGAGTCGGCAACAGACCTTCCTTGTCGTAAAACCGGAGCGAGTGGGGGGAAATGCCCATGATTTCGGACGCTTCTTTTACGCTGAACATAATGGTTCTCCTCTTGTTGAAATTGAAGTAACTCAAACTTCAAATATATCATTGGAAATCGCCTGAGCAATAGTTTTTTTGTCGTCCCAGCTATAGTTTTTCCCATCGCGAAGACCGAATACGCCTCTATCCATTTGTCATCGATAACATTACAAGAGAACACGATTTTTCATAAAATCACTTGACTTAGATTCGCTCTAACTTTGTATGATGTCTGTATGGTGACAATTCCGCAGCTGTAACGTACATTTATGGAAAATATTCGTGGACGAGGGTCGCGGACATAAGAAAGGAAGACAGTCATGAAAACGAGAGTTTTGGGAAAATCAGGATTAAGCGTATCCGCCCTTGGGTTGGGATGCATGGGGATGTCGTTCGGGTACAGCAACCTTCCCGACAAAAAAGACATGATCACCCTTATTCGGAACGCGGTGGACCAGGGAGTGACGTTCTTTGATACCGCCGAAATCTACGGACCGTTTATCAACGAGGAATTGGTGGGCGAAGCGTTGGCCCCTTTCAAGGGAAATGTGGTCATCGCCACAAAGTTCGGCTTCGATATAGACGACGCAACTGGCGTTTCGAAAGGGCTGAACAGCAGGCCGGAACGTATCAAAAAAGTCGCCGACGCCTCGCTCAAACGGCTTGGCATCGACGCCATCGATCTCTTTTACCAGCATCGGGTAGATACCGAAGTGCCTATTGAAGAGGTCGCGGGAGCGGTTAAGGAACTGATCCAACAAGGAAAAGTCAAGCATTTCGGGCTGTCGGAGGCGGGCGTACAGACGATTCGACGTGCGCAAGCGGTGCAGCCGGTGACCGCCCTGCAAAGCGAATACTCGCTGTGGTGGCGCAAACCCGAGGAGGAGACGCTTTCCGTCCTCGAAGAGTTGGGCATAGGTCTTGTCCCATACAGTCCGCTGGGGAAAGGGTATCTGGCCGGGAAATTCACCGACGCCACCCGATTCGATAGTTCCGATTTCCGCAGCAAACTGCCTCGCTTCACGCCGGAAGCACTGAAGGCCAACAAGACTATGATCGAATTGCTGACGTCAATGGCGAAATCAAAGAACGCCACCCCCGCACAGATCGCCCTCGCATGGCTGTTGGCGCAAAAACCGTGGATCGTGCCCATTCCCGGGACCACCAACGCGGGGCGGCTGACAGAAAACATCAAATCTGCCGATCTGGAATTGACGCCCGCCGAACTGAATGACGTCAACACCGCCGCATCAAAGATTCAATTGCAGGGAGACCGCTATCCCGAAGAGTTGTCCAAACTCACGGGAAGGTAATATGCGAGTTGAGGGGTGATTGAGTGGTGAAATCAGCCTAGCGTGACGCCTGCCGCAATTCCGTTTCTGATGGAATTCAAGTTCGAAAGCAAGATATGTATAATAAAAACGCTGCCCGTCAATGCATCGCATTGACGGGCAGCGCA
>DAIOFH010000143.1:0-9730 GCA_036745875.1 Planctomycetota bacterium
CGGAGACAGGCCTCCGTCCCGAAAGCGCCGCAAACCCCCTTTTTCGTCAGGTCGCGTTGCCTCCGCTACGAGCGAAAACACGGAATTTATGAATTTTTGCGCACTGGAAAATAAGTGTTTCAGATGAAAGCCTAGAAAATGCCAAAGCGCATCGAAATCTATGACACCACACTGCGCGACGGGTCGCAGGGGGAGGGCGTGAATTTCAGCCTTGAGGACAAGCTCCGGCTTGTCCAGGCGCTGGATGATATTGGAGTGGCGTACATCGAGGGCGGCTGGCCCGGATCAAACCCGAAGGACGTCGAGTTTTTCGAGGCGATGAAGAAAATCACCCTGAAAAACGCCGTTCTCTGCGCTTTTGGTTCAACCCGCCGCGCGGCCAACCCCGCCGCCGCCGACGCCAACCTTAAAAGGATTGCCGCCAGCAAGCCCGGCGTTGCCTGTATTTTCGGCAAGGCATGGGATCTCCACGTCCGTGACGCCCTCAGGGTCGGCCTGGACAAAAACCTCGACATGATCGAATCATCCCTGAAATTCCTGAAGAAAAAGCTCGGACGGGTCTTTTTCGACGCGGAGCATTTTTTCGACGGGTATTTCGCCAGTCCGGAATATGCCTTGAAAACGCTCGATGCGGCGCTGGCCGGAGGCGCGGAGCGGCTGATCCTCTGCGATACCAACGGCGGCAGACTGACCCTCGACATCACCCAGGCGATGGCCGCCGTTCAGGAGCGCTATCCCGATGCCAAACTCGGCATCCACTGCCACAACGATTCGGGTCTGGCAGTCGCCAACTCCCTCGCCGCCGTCCAGGAGGGCGCGGTGATGGTGCAGGGATGCGTGAACGGCTTTGGCGAACGCACCGGCAACGCCGACCTTTGTTCCATCATCCCCAACCTTGAGTTGAAAATGGGATTGTCGGCAATCGGCCGGAAAAACCTGAGGAAACTCACGAATGTCAGCCGGTTCGCATACGAACTGGCCAATCTGTCAAGAAGGGATTTTCAGCCTTTTGTCGGCGCCAGCGCCTTCGCCCACAAGGGCGGCGTCCATGTCTCCGCGATGGCGAGGAACCCGGACACCTATGAATCGGTCAAGCCGGAAGCGGTCGGCAACAACAGGCGCATCCTCATTTCCGAGCTGGCCGGGAAGGCGAGCGTCCTTGCCCGCTATCCCGACCTGGAAAAATACCCGGAGAAAATGAAGCCGGTCCTCGACGAAGTGATGCGGCTGGAAAACCGGGGATTCGCCTTCGAAAACGCCGATGCGTCGTTTGAACTTTTGATACGGCGCATTCTCGGCACGTATGAACCGTGTTTCGACCTCCTCGGCTTTCATGCATCCTCGGAGGAGCGGGAGGGGTCTGACTGCCTTTCCGAGGCGTCGGTGAAGATCCGCATCGGCGAAATCGAACTGCACACAGTGTCCGAGGCGGAGCACGGTCCCGTGTCGGCCCTCGACCTGGCGCTCCGGAAGGCGCTTGTCCACGTCTATCCTTTCATAGAGTCGGTGCGCCTCACGGACTATCGCGTGCATATCGTCAATGCCCGCGCCGCGGCCAATGCCAGCGTCCGCGTCGTCGTCCAATCGCAGGAGGGTGAGCGTATCTGGGGTACGGTGGGGGTGTCGGAGAATATCCTGAGCGCGTCCTGCCAAGCCCTTGTGGACAGCTTCCAATACCTGATCATGCTGCACGGCGGCAAGAAGGCGGCAAGGCACAGGAAGCGGCTGCATCAGATGTGATACCGGAGGAACGGTATGAGGAGAACAGCATGCCATCAACACTGCAGGTGGAAATAGTCGAAAAATGCCTTGACGACGACCTTTCCCGGATGGTCGAAGTATGGGAATCATCCGTGCGGATCAGCCACCATTTTCTCACGGAAGACGACATACAGGCCTTGATCCCGGAGGTGGCGGAGGGTTTGCGGTCGGTGGAAAAACTCCTGGTCGTCCGCGACGGGAAAGACGTCATCCGCGCCTTCCTCGGACTGAACGGCACCAAGGTTGAAATGCTTTTCGTGCCGAAGGAGGAAAAGGGAAACCGGCTGGGGACGGCCCTGCTTGCCCATGCCATTGCGTATCTCCGGGCGGAATTCGTCGACGTCAACGAGCAGAACGAACGGGCGGTGAAGTTCTACCAGCGTTTCGGGTTCAAGGTCATTTCCCGCGACGAGCTTGACTCGCAGGGGCGACCGTTCCCGATTCTTCATATGCAGCTGGAGAAAATCGGTTGTGCGTGCTGATAACCAGCGTCAACCGACCCGCGGCGCAGGCAAGGCGACCTGGATCCCGGCAGCTGCGGACGCGACCTACGCTGTTGATTGTTTAAGACGCCGGGATGACGGTTTTAGGGGGTTTGCGACGCTTTCGGGGCGGAGACGCGTCTCCGTCCCGGTCGCGCCGCAAACCCCCATTTTCGTCATCCCGGCGGGGTACTATCGAACCGGGCGAAAAGACGTCCGCAGTTGCCGGGACCCAGGTCGCCTTGCCTCCGCTACGGGCTGAAAACGCATAACCGGAACCGTTATTACTGCACCGGCACCGGGTCGGGCAGCGACTGGTAGACCGTTTCCCGTGTCGGAGACGCCGGTAGCCCCATGGCGGGAATGTCTGTCGGAATGTCGAAGGTGACATAGGAGTCCGTGTCGGCGTAGCCGCTCGGCGTGCCGTAGGGGTCGAACTCCGGTTCCGGGGGATAGGTTTGCGGGACAAACGGCGTGTGCCCGACGGGGTCGACAGGCGCCTCCGGAGTGACGCCGAGGGACAGCAACAGGTCGCCCGCCTCCGCCGCCTGTTCGGTGCGCGGATACATCCTGACAATTTCCTGCAGCAGGAAAACCGCGCCTTCGCGGGACTTCCTCAGCTTGACGGACTTGAGGTATTCCTTGGCGTGCCGGAGCTTGATGTCGGCGTCGAGGTCGTTGGCGACTTCCTCGGCACGGCGGCGGCGGTCCAGGGCTTCCGCCGACAGGCCGCTGTCGGCACGGACAACGTCGCCCATGATGTTTTGCACATCGTCCCTGGCCGCCTCCGGGAAACCGCGCGGCCATTCCTGGCGGTAAATTGCCTCGGTCAATGACGAGCGCCCCTGCATGGCCTCTTCGCTGTCGGGGAAGTATTCGACAAGCTGACGGTAATAGCGCGCCGCGTTGTCCCAGTCGTTGATGAGGCTGGCGGCATCGCCCTGCCGCAGGAGGGCGAGCGGGGTGTCGTCGTGGGCGGGAACATTTTCGACCATTGCCGCATAGACGCGGGCGGCGGACTGGTAACCGTTCAAGGGCATATTTTTATCCCTGGCGTCCTGAACCGGCGTATCTCCCATCCGCCACAGGCGCTCGCCGATGAAGGATTCCAATTTCATCCTTCCCGCGACTTCGCCGGGATTGTATTCCTCCGGGAACGAACGCTCCAGCGCCTGGAACGCGCGCCACCAGTTCGCCATCCTGTATTCGCAGCGGGCGATGCCGTACCAGGCCTCTTCCCTGGCTTCGCCTCCGGCATCGGCGGAGGTGACGATATGCATATAGGCGTCGATGGATTTCCTGAGCATTTCGTAGTAGGCGGCGTCATTCCCTGTTCGCCGCGCTTCCAGGGCCTGCCCCTCGGTGCCTTTGGCAAGCGCGAAGAACGGCTCGAGCTGGCGCACGGAAAGCCCGGTCCGGGGCGGTTCGATGCGGGCCGGCGTCGGCGCATAAAAATCATCTTCCATTTCGGGGATCAAAACACCCGGGATCATGGTGCCGCCGTCGTCGACGGGAAGTTCGAAATAATCCACCGGCATCGAGGAGGAGGGCGCCGAGATGACAATGCCGCTGCCGGAATACCCGCGCGACACAGGCACGAAAACCGGAGCCGTCGCGGTCGGCGCAGGCTGGGTGGTTTGCGGGATATACGTCGGATCCACCGGATCGGGAGCGGTGTATACCACCCTCGGTTCATAGGGATTGTCCGCCGGTTCGGCGGTTGTCGTGTACGATTGCGCCGCCGGTTGGGGTTGCGCGACCACCACCGGGGGCGGAGTGAGCGCGTCCCGTATTTCTTCGGCGGTTGGGGGTGTATCGCCTGCTTCCATGAGTTCCGGGGGAGGCGGCAGGGTCTCCGGATAGTCTGCTGCCGCGGCCAGGGCGGCAAGTGCGATCAGGGCCAGAATGGCCACAAGCGAAACCCGCAGGGATATTTTCGACAAAGTTGGTCCTCACTCTGTTTTACGCGTTAAAGCCGTACCAGCTGGAAAAGCGGCTTTGCGCTGTGCAGCGGTTTTTCAATCACATACTGACAATAATCGACCAAAAACCGCAATAACTCCCGTCTTTCCGATCCGCTCAGGCGGTTTTCCTCATATTCCCGGCCTTCAGCCGCGGCGAGAAGCGCCTCCAATACGTTCTTGCTGATCCGCGAGCCTCCCGCCCTGGCGCTGCAGGAAGGGCAGATCAGTCCGCCATGACTGCGGCTGACTCTGTTATTATCGGACATGTTCGCGGCGCGGCCGCAAATCACACAGGCATCGAGGCGTGGCGCAAAACCAAATAGGGAAAGCGTTTGCAAGGTCACAAGTCGCAGTATCCTGGCGAGCAGGACCATTTTATCGGACGTGGGCATGCCTGAATGCTTTACCAGTCCCGCCTTTGCGGCGGGCTCTCCAAGGCGGGACATATAGTTGAAGCTGCCGGCCAGGCTGTCGAAAAGCTCCGGATGCGGGTCAGCCGGCATGCAGGCGGCAAGCGCGAGTTCCGCGAGGAATCCGGCGGCGGCGAAGGCGGGAGGAAAAAACCTGAGTCCCGCGTATTCATCGACAAGATACGCCTCAGTGAGCAGGTCGAGATTCGCGAGGGGACGCGAATAGAAAAACACCTCCTCCCGCTGGTACAGATCGAGGTGGCCGAACAGCGGGCTTTTCTCGCGGCGGCAGCCCTTGGCGAGAAAGTCCATCCTGCCGTGTTCGCGGCTGAGGGCTGTCACCACCAGGCTGCTTTCGCTATAGGTATGGTGACGCAGAATCAGGGTGTCGGCGGAGGTGGCTGCCATAGGTAAAGAAAATCCTTAAAGCCTTTTAAGAAAATGCTATAACTGTACGACTATTCAACCACAAGGACCACGGAGAACCGCTTTCGGTAGTTTAAAGATCCCTGTGCCCTCTGTGGTTTAAAAAAACTACCTCTAGGGGAAACCGTATACGGTAAACTGTATGTTTTGCCAGGGTGGACTTCAACCTATAAACCGATCTGTTTCAGTGCGGCGCTGCCGCCGGAGGGCAGGTCCTGCAGCCATTGCCGCCAATACTTCGGAGGGGGACAGCGGATGTCGAGGGGTTTTTTCGAAACAGGATGGATAAACGATAGCTGCGCCGAATGAAGCAAAATCGCCCTGCCGTTTTCCACCGGCTCCGGCCGCGCCGGTTTGCCGTTGGGACCATAGCGGAAATCGCCGACTACCGGCAGGCCGCGAAAGGCGAGTTGGGCCCTGATCTGGTGTTTGACACCTGTTTCCAGGGTTACCAGCAGTAACGCCCGTTTTTCCGACCGCGCCAGCAGGGAATAGGTCAGACTTGCCTTTTTCTCCTCCTTCCCTGCACCCGGGGCACTCGCGACTTCCATCCCGCCGCCTTTGGGGCGGAGAATATTGACAAGCCTTTCATTGTCGTCCGGTTTGGTGTACCATTCAACCAGGGCGAGGTACTCTTTTTCAATATCCCGGCGACGGAAAATGTCCGCCATGCGCCCGGCCGCCTTGCTGGTGCGGGCGGTCAGGATAATGCCGCTGACCGGGCGGTCGAGCCGGTGCACCAGCGCCAGGTAGACGTCCCCCGGCTTGGCGTATTTTTCCTTGACCCAGAGGCGGGCCTGGTCGATAAGGGAAAGATCCTGTGAACTGTCGGGCTGGCTCGGCATGCCGGCAGGCTTGTCGACGGCGAGCAGATGGTTGTCTTCGTAAATAACATGCATTGAACTGGAACACTTTCCTTATGGCTAAAAACAACCGCGCGCCGAACCCGGGACGTCCCGGCGGGCAAGGCAAATACCATTCCTCCGGCGCGGCGAGAGGCAGGAAAAACCGGCCCGCACAATCCGGAGCGCACACAATACGGCCCTCCGCGGTCACCCCCAACCGCAAAAGCGGCTTCGCCGACGGCAAACGGCCCTATGACTACGCCTATTACGAGCTGGAACCGGCGACGCCCGAATACATGGGCAGGCTGTTCCGGAAACATTCGCACGAGGTGAACAAACGCCAGCTCGAACGCTTCTGGCTTTTATACGACCTTCTGCGGCAGCATAACGCCAGTCTCGACCTTACCCGAATTATGGGCATCGAGGCGACCGTTCTCAAGCATTTCATTGATTCCGCCATCATTACCCGCTGGGTCGAGCTTTCGGGACCGGTCCTGGACATCGGCACCGGACCCGGTTTTCCCGGACTGCCGCTGGCGATCATGAACCAGGACATCCAGTTCATTCTCGCGGAAAGCCGGGGAAAACGCGTCACCTTCCTTGAAGAGGCGGTCAAGGCGCTGAAGCTGAAAAACGTCGAGATATTCCCGCGTTCCGTGCGGGAGGATTCGCAACTCGGCGACGAATTCGGGAAACCGGTCGGCGACGTGGTCACTCGGGCCCTGGAGACCATCCCCCCGACGCTGGAGCGCGTCCTGCCGCTGACGCGGACCGGCGCCAAAATCGCCTTTATGAAAGGGCCGCAAAGCGACCAGGAAATCCTGGACGCGGAGTCCGCATACAAGGGCGCGTATGTGCTGGACCAGGATGTAAAATACGACCTCCCCGCCAGCGACCAGCCGAGGAGGCTTGTGGTGTTTCGGAAAATAGCGCCATGATTTTGGAGTGTAAAAGTTAAGAGTTAAGAGTGAAGAGTGAAGAGTGAAGAGTGAAGAGTGAAGAGTGAAGAGTGAAAACAGCGTGTATTTTCGCTTGCGATGAAATGCAGCTCTACCACAACTCTTAACTTTTCGTTCTTCGTTTTTCGTTTTTATCTTAAGGATTTGTCTTGTCCAAAACCTTCTTCTTCATCCTCCGCCAGCTCACCCTTTCGGCCAACGAAAACGAGAGCCGACTCAAGGCGCGGGCGGCCCGAAAACTCGGCTGCACCGAGGAGGACATCCTGAGCTGCCGCCCGGTGCGGCGTTCCCTCGACGCGCGAAAGCGCAACAAGCGGCCGTTGCGCATTTTCCACGTCAGGATCGAAATGGACGCGGCCTGGAAAAAGCGGCTCAAGGAAACACCGGGCCTGGATATAGAATTCGAGAAACGCGCCCAGCCCCTGTTTTCCGCCTCGGCGGAACCGCGGCCCGAACCCGGCCGTCCCCGCCCTCTCGTGGTCGGCGCAGGGCCTGCCGGATTGTTCGCCGCATTGCGGCTGGCACGGGCAGGCTGGCGGCCAATCATGATCGAGCGCGGCGACAGCCTGGTGGAGCGCCGCTCCCTTGTCTCCGCTTTCTGGCGGGAGGGGGACCTTGACCCCGAATCCAACGTGCTCTACGGAGCCGGAGGGGCGGGGCTGTTCTCGGACGGCAAACTCAACACCCGTCACAAGGATCGGGAGGGCATGCGCGCCGTCCTGGAGGCGTTCACCCAGGCGGGCGCGCCGGAAAGCATCCTCGTCGACGCCGAACCGCACCTTGGCAGCGATCTTCTTGTGGATGTCGTCGACCGAATTCTCGAAGAGATCCGACGGCTTGGCGGCGATGTCCGCCGGCGTTGCCGCCTGGACAAACTGCACCTCGAAGCCGGCGCGGTTGTCGGTGCGACCGTTGCCGCCGAAGGCGAAACCACGACCATTGAAACATCCTCCTGCATCCTGGCGACCGGGCACAGCGCGCGGGACGTCTACGAATCCCTCGCCGCGTCCGGGGTCCCCCTGGAGGCCAAGCCGTTCGCCATAGGCCTTAGGGTCGAGATGCCGCAGGCGGCGATAGACGCGTCCCAACTGGGCGAGCGCTTCAGGGCGCGCGGCAACGCCGCGAT
Source organism: Planctomycetota bacterium (assembly GCA_036745875.1). Lineage (GTDB taxonomy): Bacteria > Planctomycetota > SZUA-567 > SZUA-567 > SZUA-567 > DAIOFH01. The sequence goes on from DAIOFH010000143.1 coordinate 7,974, forward strand.
GTTCCGCATGTCCAGGCCGCCCACAGGCCGCGCCGCGGCCTGCTATACCTTTTGCATGTGCCCGGGAGGCGTGGTCATTCCCTGCGCGTCCGAACCGGAACGCCTCGCCGTCAACGGCATGAGTTTTCACGCCCGGGCCGGCGACTGGGGCAATGCCGCCTTTCTTTCCCCGATCGCGCCGGAGGACTTCGACGCTATCCCGCCCGATGCCGAAAACGCGTGTCCCGCCCTGTCGGGAATAGCCTTCCAGCGCTATTGGGAAGGGAAGAATTTCCAGGCCGGGCTTCCCGCCGGCCGCTATGCGGTTCCCGCGTCCAGCCTGACCAGTTTTTCGCGTGGAGAAACGGGTCCCCTCCCGGAAGCGCGCGGCGTCGCGCGCGCCGCAGCCGCGAACCTCCGTGAACTCCTTCCCGGCCGCATTGCCGACACCTTGTCCCAGGCGATACCCGCGATGGTGGCGAAGTTGCGGAAGGTAAACCCGGACGAGGTGGTTTTGTACGGCATAGAATCCCGCACCAGCAGCCCGGTCCGCATCCTTCGCAACGACAGCGGCGAATCGCCGTCCATCGCCGGCCTGTTCCCCGCCGGGGAGGGGTCGGGTTATGCCGGAGGCATCATGACGTCAGCCCTTGACGGCTGGAAGGCGGCACTGGCGTTGATGCAGGCAAAATAGGGCTTTTCATCCATCATGCGGGGTATATAATCAATATATATACGGTTCAGCAATCTCGTCAAAACAAGAAACGACAGGATATCATGGAAGAGCGTTTGCAAAAATACATGGCGCGTTGCGGCGTCGATTCGCGGCGTAAATGCGAAGAACTCATCGCCAACGGCATGGTCGAAGTGAACGGCCGCGTCGTCCGCGAGCCGGGCGTGAAAATCAACCCGATGAAGGACCGCGTCCGGGTGGACGGGCGCGAACTCAAGGCTGAAAAGCCGGCCTATTACATCCACTACAAGGTCAAGGGCGTCACCACCACCGTCTCCGACGACCTTGGCCGCAAAACCGTCATGGACTGCCTCCCCGACCTGAAGGAACGGGTCTATCCCGTCGGCCGCCTCGACCGCGAATCGGAAGGGCTCCTGGTCCTCACCAACGACGGCGCTCTGGCGAACTTCCTCACCCACCCAGCCTTCGGCGTGGCGAAAACCTACCGCGTGGTGGCGGAGGGCCGTGTGCCGGAAGACACCCTCAGGGAATTGACTGAAAAAGGCATGCGCCTGGGGCCCGTCCTCGTCAAGCCGGCCCATGTGGAACTGGTGCGCTACGACAACGACAACACCGTCGCCATGATCTCCGTCGCCGAAGGAATCAACCGCGAAGTGCGCCGCATCTTCGCGGCCCTCGGCCATGAAGTCAAAAAACTGCTCCGCGTCCAAACGGGCCCCCTGGTCCTTGCCGGATTGAAGCGGGGGCAAACCAGGGCGCTCACACCGAAAGAACTGAACGGGCTGAAAAAACTGATGGCCGGCGTCGACGCCGGCCCGGAGGAATTGGAAATGATGTTCCCCGCCGGTTCCGCCGCCGGGCGCAAACCGCGCGGGCCCCGTGGCAGGCCGAAAAAACAGGCCCCGCCGCGCCACGGCAAGCCCGACCCGGCCTCGAACCGCAGCTTCTCCGCCGACAAGAAAAAACGCATCGCCAAGATCCGTGCCAAAGAGGACGATTGGCCGACCATGCCGGGGAAAGGCAGAAAAAAGAAACCCGCTGCAAAACATCCTTCCGCGAAAACCGCTGCGCAGCCGTCGCGGCG
>DAIOFH010000144.1:0-9709 GCA_036745875.1 Planctomycetota bacterium
GCAAATAGGTTGTGCAATGCAATGAGACTATTTAAAATCGCCCGGTGTAGCAAGGGAATAACGTGCAACTTGCGCTTTATACATCAATGTCCAAAAATTCGGCGCAGCCAGTCCCCTGTCTGCTAACGCGGTTCTGATGTTCCCGATCGCCTCGTCGCTGTCATGCCGGGAGAAAGTATCAATGTCCGCTTCTCGCAAAACATAGTCGAACTTCATCGCGAGATGATATAGTCTTTCATATCCCGCGTATTTTTCGTTTTTCGCGATGGAATCCCAACTCAATCTATCGTACTGGTCGCAGGAAAGCGGCTTAATTCCTGTGAGCAGTGAGATGTCGGCGGCATTCATTGCAAAAGACCGCCTTGCCGTGCTGAATTCTTCAAACATGACAGCAGTGGATGAGGCATATGGGAGATCCAAACTCTCCGTATCATTTTTTATGCCGTATTTTATTCGATACTCTTCTGCGACTCTCTCGATGCGATCAAGGGAAGTGGAGATATTTCTGATTTCTATGTACAGCTTGCTTTCAACATATACGGCGTTCAACAAAAATACCGCCAGGGCGGCAATGCCGACAAGAAAAGAATAAAAGGCGATTCGATGCGCCGGTTTTATATCGTTTCTCACAATGGTATGAGCCATCTTTTCACCATCCTTTCTCTCTGTTTTGATTTTAGGAACCGGTTCGGTAAGAATGGATATGACAATCCTTGGCCGAACGATGTCGGCAAGGATATTGCTAGAGAGCGGCAGAAGTGTCTGCCGGGCATGTGCTATTACGCCAGAATGCCCGGCAGGGAGCGTCCATAATAAGCTTGCGTGCTGCTGTTATACCAGAGCCGTTTTGGTATTCGGGAAACGCCAGGCCCAAGCCCGATCGCGCGCACGGAGGTGGTGAGATCGAAGAATCGAAATCTCCGCGCGCATCGGTATATTGCGCATAATTAGATTTTGTGCCGCGAGATTTCTTTAACAGTCGCGGAGATGTCGTTTTCAGAATGTATGCCAAGGTCTTTCAGCATGTGCGCGATTTCGGTCGGTTCAGAATCTCCTGGTAGGATGGCATTCAACTTGCCGCCCATGAAGAGCCAATACTCCCTTCCCCTCTCCTTTGCCAGCGCCACCAGTTGACGACCATAATCGAGCGCCTGGCCATTGTGGCAGGAAATGCCCACATAGGGGGTGTCCACCTCGTCGGCAAGGTCGAGAATATTGACCGGGTCCACGTCGACGCCCGCGTTGATAACATCAGCGGACATCCCGTTCAGGACGCCTTCGACCAGGACAAGGCCATAGGTGTGGGCATCGCCCGATCCAACCACGATCTTCTTGCCTTCAAGCGCCCCGCCCATGCCGTCCTTTTGCAGGGAGTCGATTATCTCCTGACGCATTTCCAATGTTTGCCGGCCAAGGACGGTCGGATAAAACGGCGTGATCTGGTCCGTACCTTTTTTATAGGTGCTGGAGTGGAACATCTGCTCGAAGCGGATAGGATTGCAGTTCTTCAGGACGAGGAACATTTCAAGCGGATCTTCGACATCGATGCCGGCCTCCTTGAAGCCCTCGATCACATTGGCGAAGAAAACCTTTCCTTCGCGCACCATGACGTCGCGCATTTCCTCGAGCTTGGAGAAGTCCATGAAAGGAAGCCATTCTTCGGCCTTTTCTTCGGCGCGTTTTCCGGCGGCGAAAATATTCTCGAGATCCTCCAGGGTGGCGACCTTGATTTTTTCCGTAATGGAGACGGGATTGACTCCGAGCGCCATGCGGTACTTTTTCTCGACCAGGATTTCGAAAAGCATTTCTGGAACGCTGACGCCGTAGTTGCCGTGAATGTTTTGATCCCATTGCAAATTGGTGGAGCTGTTGAGATAGGTCAATACCGTCTGGTCTTCCGTCGACATGAGTTCGTTCAGGGCCATGGCGATGGCGCAACGGGTGTCGTTTTCGCTCAACAACCCGCCAAAACTAATGACATACCGCGCGCCGCAGAGTTTAGTGCACATGTAGTGCTCGAGAAGCGCGTAGCCGACATACGAAGCGCAGTCGATGAAATATCCGGGATAACCATCGTCGAGATAGGTCTCGGCGCAGATCATTTCATCCCGCTTGGAAGCGAGTATGCCCAAGGACGTCACCACGTCGGTAAAACGTTTCACATCGTCAGTGAATCCGGCGTACCCCCAATAGAACTGGGTAAAGTCGCCGATTCGCGGAGAACCGACTTTCACCGCGTTGATTGTCGTCTCAAGGGAGTTTGGCGAGACCAGATGGTAGTCGTTGAAAGTGATGTCGATCGGCGCGGCATAAGCGAGCGCTTCATAATCGGCAAGGCCGTCTATGACGAAGCTGGTGGTGGTAGGCGCCTTGTCCCGGTATTCCTTCGGCAGCGCGATCAAGCCGCTGGGGATCATCTGAATACAATTGATGTCAAGCCCGGTGCGTTGGGTAAAGGCGTGGAGCTCCTTGATGGCGGCCACCTCCTCCTCCAGGGTGGCGAGCCCAAGCAGGATGTTCCAATAGATTTTCCCCTGCTTGGCCAGATCAAGCTTATACTCCATATGGTTGCGGTATTTGTCGCTTTGACGAATAAACGCGCCTTTTCCCGCTGTAATGGTTTTTCCGAGTTCAATGCCTTTTTTTACCACTTCGCGACCGTCCACGTGCGGTTTCGGTTTCAGGCTTTTCAAATACTGCACTGCATTCGAATCCATGATCATCCTCCCATATCATTTTGGATAGCCGATGGGTTGCCAATCGCCTCGACAGTTATTTTCGTCTCGACATAAAGGGGGGTTCCGTCACCATCGATAACATGATTGGGCGTTATCCGCTCGGAGAGAACGGCATTATCCCCCCCCCATTCCTCTATTCTTGCCTCGGCCAAGCGCCGGATAACCTCCAGCGCCCATTTTTCGGCCTCTTGCCGGCCGGTAAAATCCCGCCTATCCCGCGGGGTGTATGCGGTATAGGTGACGCTCTCGCGGTCCGGCCTGACCAGCGCATCAAAGAAAACGCGTATCTGGCCAACCGCCGCGCCCACGGCGTTGGCGACTTCCGCGTGATTTGGAACAACCAACCGGGCGTTCAGGAATTGCGCCACGGCAGGCATCCACGCCTCCACCGGAGCCCCGACGGCCACGATGCTTTTTTTCAAGATAAAGGAAGCTTCAAAGACGTCGTCGTCTTCCAGCAAGGCTCCTTCGACCAACGCGCCCAACGTCGGGGCATGGGCGTCAGTTCGCCCCGACAAGCGCAGGGCTGACTCGATGGAAGCCGCCGCCAGCTTCCCGGTAAACGCCTTGTGCGCCTTGTCCAGAAAGTCGCCGGGTTCCAGCCCCATCTTTTTTGCATAAAGTTCGGCCGCGGCAAGGGATGCTTGCGAATCCCAGATCGATACGCTGCCGATGGCATGCAATATATCGGTTGGCGTCAGTGAAATAGCCGTCAATATGCCCCGCCTGCACATTTCCTCGGCGGGAATTTGAGCCACCCCAAGAAAAAGGCGGTTGGCTATCCCAACCGGGTTCAGCGCTCCTTCTCGAAGGACATTCGCCACGTCGCGTTCAATTTTCGAGGCGGTGAGTTCGGGTTCACGCGACAAACGGTAAAATGTCCCATGCGAAGCGACGGATAGCTCCGCCGCGTCACAGCTCGAGTAGCGCGTCAAACATTCTCCCACCCCGGGATCGTCTCGTGACGCCACACATATCGGCATAACCCGGCGAGGCCCAATCCGCAGTTCACCCGGCAAAGCGCCGAGGGAAATACGGCTGTCGCCACCCAAACCGAATGTCGCTACCGCGGCGGCGCGAACCATGGTCCGCCATCCACCAACCCACGCCCCCCTTCCGCTGATTGAGACTTTACCGTCACGCGCAAGGGCGATGTCGGTTGTCGTCCCTCCCATATCCAAAAGAAGCGCGTCATCCGCTCCGCTTAAATACAACGCTCCGGCTATACTGGCCGCTGGGCCGGAGAGAACCGTTTCTATCGGTCTGGCGGCGGCGGCATCGTCGCGGATAAGGCTGCCGTCGCCCCTCACTATCATTATCGGCGCCGTTATGCGCAGGTCGCGGGCGGTGGCCCGGACGGCGGCGGTCAGTAGTTTTATTTTGGGCATCAGCCCGGCATTGATCACCGCGGTCACTGTCCGGTCGTAATGTCCAAGCGAGGAACTTAATTCATGACCGCACACGACCGGGAGGTCTGCCACCCCGCGTATTATCTCCCTTACGGCGACTTCATGCGCGGGATTGCGGACGCTGGCGAAGCCGGAAACGGCGAACGAATCGACTTGTCCCAGCGCCTCGGCCACAGCGTCGCGCACTTCGGCCTCGTCGGGGGGATGCAGCTCTTTCCCCTTTATGTCCAGCAACCCGCCGATTTGCCGGTAAAAAGAGACAGGCAGCTTGCCGTCGGGCTTCCTGCCCATAAGCAAAAGGCCCACCCGCCCGCTATCCCCTTCGACAACGGCATTGGTCGCCAGGGTGGTGGATATGCAGAAAAGGGAGACCGTGCGCAGCAAATCGCCCGGAAGGGACCGAACGCATTCGCCAATACATAAATCCAAATTTGACTTGTCGGTGAAAACTTTGCTTTTGGCGACGATACGGCGCACTTTCGGATCCAACAGCACAGCGTCGGTGTAGGTTCCGCCTGTATCGAGACCAAGGATCAGCATTTGCTCTACCTCCAAAGGCGATAGGGGCGGCGCTATATTTCACGCCGCCCCGTTGCCTTTCCCGTTCAAGCGCCGGCGCCGACGGCGACTTTGCGCAAGCCGTACTTCTCTTCGATTTTCCCTGTCTCCGCATCCAGGATTCCGAAGATTTCATCCACATCGGCCGGCTTGATGTTGATGGGCGGAATAAACGAAATGCGGTTCGAGTAGTACCCGTTCAACTGAGCCAGCAAACCGGCGTCCCTAAGGTTGTCGACCAGTTCGAGCGTTTCCTTGGCGGCCGGTTCCTTGGTGGCGCGGTCGCGGACCATTTCAATGCCGAAGAAAAGGCCGCGGCGGGAATAGCTGCCCATAAGGGGATGCTCTTCCATAAAGTTCTTGAGAACGCCTTCCAGATATTCGCCGGTATTGGTGCAGGTCTCAAGCATCTTGTCCTCTTCAATAATGTCGAGAACCTTATTGCCGACGGCGCAGCCCATCGAATAGCCGGCGTAGGTCGAGCAGATGAAGCCGGGAGCGGTGTCTTCGAACAGTTCCGCCCGCCCGACGATCGCGCTCATGGGGATACCCGCCCCGAGGGCTTTGCCGATGACGAGAATATCCGGAGCCACGTCGCAGTGCTCACAAGCGAACATCTTGCCGGTGCGCCCCATGCCTGTTTGCACCTCGTCGAATATAAGCAAAAATCCGTGCTTGTCCGCCAGCTTCCTGAGCGCCTGCAGGAACTCGATGGGCGGGACGACATAGCCGGCTGAACTCTGGCAGGGCTCCACAAGCATGGCGGCGACATTGGTATAGCCTGCGCCGTAATTGCCCATGCTGGTCTGGCCGCTGCACATCAGGTCGTCGATTACCTTGACGCAGTGCATGTTGCAGGTTTCCGGTTCCTTGTCGTAGGGGCAGCGATAGCAGTAGGCGTAGGGAAAACGCTCGATGCCGTGGTCTGCCGAAGGAATCGTATTGTACCAGCGGTGCATGCTCCCCGCGCCGGTAAAGCCCATGGTGGCGGTATTCTGGCCATGATAGCCGCCATAGAAGCAGACTATCTGGGTTTTCTTGGTATGGTACCGAGCGAGGCGGATCGCATTTTCCACCGCATCGGAACCGCTGAGCGCCAGGCGGGCGCGCTTGCGAAAATCGCCGGGAGCCAGCTTGATAAGCCTGTCGACGAGGCGCAAGCGTTCGGGAGTCGGGAAGTCGAACCAGTTGTCCAGTTCATTGACATACTGGTTGTACATGGCTTCGGCGATACGCTTGTCGCCGTGACCGATATTCATGCAAGACATGCCGGTGATGCAGTCGATGTATTCCTTGCCGTCCACGTCCCATATGCGGCTGCCCTTGCCCTTGGCGATAATCTGCGGCATGGTCCATTTGGTAAAGAGGACATCGCCGGGGTGCTCATTTTCCAGGAAATCAACCAAGCCGGCCCTATTGCCCGAAGTAACGCTCTTGCTCGTCTTTACTCTTTCGAGGAGTTCCTCGTACACTTTCTTAGCCATGATACCCTCTTTTCTTCATGCGTACTAATATATTTCCCAAAAACACACAAAACACCCACTCAAAATTTTGTCTTTATGTAAGCGGAAGCAGTTTCGGCTTCTGAAGACCTGTGCCGAAGCCACACCCGATAGCGATGAAAAACAACCACCTTTGCGGTTCTGGTTTTACATTCCAGTGTTTACAGCTTTTCCAGAATGCAAGGCAGTGATGGGTATGCGGGAATCAAAAAGCAATAGTTTTACTATCAGGGGATAAACTCGTTTTATTATTGATGACAGCCGTAAATCCAGAGAGGCAACGATTTACACGACTGAGAAAGCAACGATCTTCTTCAATAATCTACTAATATATTATCATTATAGTATATAATACTTGATTGTCAACTATAAAATCAGAAAATTGCTGGGGGAAAAAAGAATTTCCGGATTAGGGTTGGACTGTTGCCTGAAAGGCTTTAATACTTGTAGACGAGACGGATATTACAGGTCAAAGTCTCCAACGCAATTGCAACAAGACCATTGACATAGTCGTTATGGATATTCTTTCGAAGGACAATTTTAGGCATGTGACGAGCCGGTATGAGGTGCGCACAGCGTTCCTCGACTGCCTCAACAATGCTTTCGGTGATGAAACCACCGGAAACGGCGAGTATTTCCGGATTGATGATGGATGTTATCGACAAGACGATATCGGCAAGCATATTTACATAACTCATGACTGATCGGTCGGCGTCATATGCCACCCCGTTTACAGGCAAATACATGACTTCGCCAGCAAACCCGGAAAATCCCCGCAAAATCCTTCCGCCCGAGACAAAGCCCGCCCCCAAGTTGAAAACCGGAGCTGCATCTTTATCCAGAGCCGAATCCCGCTCCGCCCCGTTTGCGCCGTTGATCATTTTATCCGGGGAAAAAAGGAACGCCACTGTCGTATCTTTTGCTTTGCATTCGGTGTTGTAAAATCCGTAAACCGCGGCGTTGGCGTCGTTCTCCACCATAATCGTGATTTCTGGAAAATCGTCGCGCAACAATTTGCCCAATGACAGTCCGTTCAGGCGGCTGAAATTGCATAAGTCTATTATACCATCCGTCATGTAGCCGGAAATGCCGACAGAGACGACGCTTATCGCCGGATATTTCTGGCGCAGGGAGGAAATCCGGCTTCGAATAAGGTCATAATCAACGCCTACGACATCATCGACCGATTCTTCCAGGATGGAGCCGACGAGATCCGCGACCACGGATGAAAAACGGATTTGGTTGTTTTCGGTGTGGAGGTAAACGCAGCCGACAAGGGAAAAAAGCGCGTTGTAGCGGTAGCACTTGGCCGGCCTTCCGTAGTCCGCTTGCTCCAGGGATGTTTCAACCACTTCACCGCTTGCGCTGAGCTCATTAAGGATTTTGCCGCAGGTGGCGACGCTGATACCCGTCGCTTCGGATATCTGCGCCTTGGTCCCTTCGCCCAGGAATTTCAGTGCGGACTTGATCATGTCCGTATTGATTTCCTTGACCAGAGTAACGTCGTTTCGGGGGAATTTCATCGAATCCTGCCTAGTGTATTATTTAAAAGAATTCTATCAATAGCATATCTAGACACGATTATTCATAAAGGATACCTGCTGTCAATCCCGCCCGGCGGGGCGATAGCCATTGGCTATCGCCCATCTGACGCTTTAATGCATCTCTTGGCCGCCTGACACGTTTATCGCCTGGCCCGTCATATACTCGGCATAATCGGATGCGAGAAAAACCGCAACCTTCGCTATGTCCTCAGGAGTAGCATACCTGCCAAGAGGAATCGCCTTTTCCCACTGCTTGAGAATATCATCCGGGTCGCCTCCGTTGATTTCCGATGCCCACATCGCTTCGCGCCGCGTCATGTCAGTCATCACCGAACCAGGACAAAAACTATTAACCCGGATATTGTCGTCCGCCAGCTCCAGAGCAAGACCCTTGGTAAAGCCAATCACCGCCGCCTTGGTGGCGCAATAATGGGTCAGAAGCTTCAAACCGGTTTTACCCGCCTGCGAGGCAGTGTTGATGATCCGGCCACCGCCCTGCTTTTTCATTTGCGGAATAACCGCCCGCGAACAAAGGAACACCCCGCGACAATTGACCCTGAAAATAATGTCCCAATCCTCGACAGCCATTTTTTCAATAGTGTTCATGCTGATGGTGCCGGCGTTGTTGTACAACAGGTCGATCCTGCCAAAAGCGGCAACAGCTTCCGCCGCCATTTTTCCACAGTCCTCTTCACTGGCGACATCCATTTTAAAGGCAATGCCCTTGACGCCTAGCACATTCACCATATCCGCCGTTTTCACGGCTGCGTCATAATTAAGGTCGCATGCCATCACATTCGTGCCGTGCTTTGCCAAGGTGCAGGCTATCGCCTGGCCAATTCCCGCGCCCGCGCCGGTTACCACGGCGCTTTGGCCCTTAAGGTCGATACAGTTCATTTTTAGCCCTTTCACATTTTAGTTGGTGTTGCCGATATTGCGGATACTGTCGAGAACGATTGCCAGAATGATGATAAAGCCGGTGGCGACCAGCTGCCAATAGGGAGAAACGCCAACCAGGTTGAGACCGTTATAAAGAACGCCAAGAATAAGCGCGCCGATAAAGGAGCGGGCAATATTGCCTTGCCCGCCATTGAGGCTGGTGCCGCCAATGACCGCCGCCGCGATCACCTGCATCTCATACCCTGTACCTACGGTGGGCTGGCCGGAAGTAAGCCGTGACGCCCAAATCGCGCCACTTAGGCCGGCGCATCCGGCGCAGATCACCAAGGCACTCACAATCACCCGCTTGGCATGGATCCCGCAAAGCCTGGCAGCCTCTTTGTTACCGCCCACGGCATAGATATCGCGGCCAAACCTGGTGTATTTCAGGTAGACGATAGACACTATGGCCACCGCAATCAAAATTATTACGGGGCGAGGAATGCCCAAAAGATAGCCGCCGCCCAATTCGCCAAACCACTCGGGAAGGCCGTACACAGGACGGCCGTTGGTAATCACATAGCCGAGACCGCGAACAGCCTGCTGCGTGCCGAGGGTCACCAGCATACTCGGCAAGGCAAAGCGCACCGTCACCAGGCCATTGAAAAGCCCGATAAGCATGGCGACGAGAATCGCCGCGACGGTGGCGGTAAACATCCCGGTCCCCGCCTTGACGCAATAGGCGGCGATGACGCCGGAGAAAGCCACGACCGAGCCGACGGAAATATCGATGTGTCCGCAAAGCAGAACAACCGTCATGCCCGCCGCCATGATCCCGTAAATCGAAATCTGCCGTAGGACATTGAGCATGTTGTTCATGCTCAGGAAGTTTGAATTCAGTATGCCGAACAAGGCAACCATAACGACAAGAATCAAGATCAGGACAAATTCATCCACTATTCCCCGCCAAGTGACGGGGTTTTCTTCAAAACGACCGCTGATCGTCGGATTTTTCTCCATTGAACGCTCCTATGAAAGAAATCTACTCCAAAAATTAAAGCGTTTTGTTTTTATCGTCG
>DAIOFH010000145.1:0-9632 GCA_036745875.1 Planctomycetota bacterium
AGAATATTTATTTTAAATGTACTTTTTCTTATATCTCTCTAAAGTAATAATTTAAATAACATTCGTGAAAACTTGGAAATACGTAGCTCCAATTCTATTATTACGATAGACTGTCTAGGTTTATAATAAACTCATGTCGATAATAATCAAGAGGAATAAAAAAATTCCGCTTAAGAATGATTTTGAAATATTACCCAGCTTATGATAATATTGTGATGCACAAATCAGAATTCGAATATCGGAATGACTTCCGTTTAAGTTATTAATACATTCATATATACATGTCAGGCAGCCGACACTTGACCGTAACTTTTGTAATTGTGTATGTTATTGATATGGCAGTAAGCGAGTGAATTTCGGAAATAATTGAAAAGTGTGTAAAATCACCACACCTTAACGTGATAAATTAATAAAGGTTAAAAAGATGTAATTACTAATGCTTACTTGTTCTGATCGATAGGACACTATTTACTTGTGCATTCAAGCTTATGCGTGACCCTTGTTTTGTCTGTTAGGCAGAAGATAGATGAGATGGTTTGTACTAAGAATAAAGGACGTTTCCCTGAGGGTAAACGTCCTCGATGCTGGATTTATTTTCCGGGAAATTAAATTGAACGCAAATTGTCGCGCCAACTGCGGTGGATATGTTCGTCAAAATTTTCGATGTAATTCTGCAACATGGCGGTCATCTTCTTTTGGTCCTCCGGAATGCGGCCTTTGATTACCACCGCATTGGAAACATGGTTTGCGGCGAAGAAAGTATCTATTGAAAGATTGTCCAGTAGCACATACATCTCTTTCGCCCGCTCCAGTTCCGATGCCTCCTGAAAACGGCCATTTACGGCGTCGTCATAGAGTTGGGAACCTGGGAGCAACGTCAGGGATGTCGCGCCGATGTGTGTGGGATTGATTTGATTGAATATTTTTGCGCTTTCATAGGCGTTTTTTTCGCAGCGTCCCAATCCGGCCAGAGCGCCAAGATAAATGATACTGTAATCAATGCCTGAGGCAGTCAATTTCCCGCATTGTTCTACCGCGTCCGCGGAACTGTAGCCCTTGTTGACCTCCTTGAGAAGTTCGTCATAACCCGACTCGATGCCAATTGTGAGCTTGTTGATCCCGAGGGAGCGAAGTTCTCTAAGCTGTTCCAACGTCTTGTTTTTGACGTTGGATATGCTTGCGTACATGGAAATGATTTTGCAGTTGGGCAGGTATTGGTTGATTTTCAAGGCGATCGCCCGCAACTTTTCAAAACTCATGACAAAGGCGTCCGCATTGAGGAGAAATACCCTCGGCGCTTCCGGGTATACGCTCCTGACTTCGCGCAGGTCGGCTTCTATCTCCTCCATCGGCGACATCTTGAACTTGACGTCATGGTACAGGCTGCAAAACGTGCAGCTGTTATGGGAACAGCCGACAGTGACCTGCAATAATACGTTCCTCGCCTCGTGGGGAGGCCTGATTATGTTGCCGGTGTAATGCATTTTCAGATCCTTATAACTTTCCTGTTTCAAATAGGTAGGGCTTTTGCCGTATAATACAGTTTTGCATCTCGTATTTTCTACTGGAGGATTTCAACAATGCTGCTACGCGGGACAATATATTCCAACGCCCTGGAAATGGACACGAACATCACGATCTTCGCTCCCAACGACCTCCCGGACAGTGTGCCGTACAAGGTCGCCATTCTCCTGCACGGCCTGGGCGGAGGGCACAGCGACTGGACCGACTGTTCCCGTCTTGCCAGCTATGCCGCTGAACTTCCCCTTTATATCATTATGCCGGAAGTTGCGAGAAGCTTCTACTGCAATATGAAATACGGACCGCAATACTTCACCTACATAGCGGAGGAGCTGCCTGAATTGGCGAAGCGGTTTTTCAACATATCCGCCCGCCGCGAGGACACAGGCATCATGGGCGCGTCCATGGGCGGATTCGGCGCGTTGAAAAGCGCCTTGACCTATCCGGAGCGCTTCGGTTTTTGCTGCGTCTTCTCGGCAGCCAGCCTGTTTTTCTCAAAAAGGACGGCAGGCATGAAGTTGGAAGCCGGTCGCAAGGCTGCATTGGAAAAATACGGCCCACAGATATTTCGCGACTTCCAGGGAATTCTCGGTTTGGAACTGGAACCGGGCGAAGAAAATGAAATCACTTTCCTTGCGGGAAAAACTGCAGCATCCGGGGCGCTGCCGAGGCTGTATTCCGCCTGCGGCATGGAGGATCCCTTCTTGTCCGACAACAGGCGCTTCGCGGAGATTATGCGCCGGCTTGGCTATGACTTCACTTATGAGGAGTGGCGCGGGGAGCACGATTGGGATTTCTTCGATCCCGCACTGAAAAAAGGGCTTGATTTCATCTTTAAAGGATAAAAAATCGCCGTAGAGAACGCAGAGCGGTTCGAGTGAAGATCTCTGCGTTCTCTACGGTGGTAAAAACCTAACCGATATACTCCTTGATCGCTTCCTTGATTTTGCCCAGGGATTCGATACGTTTTTCCGGTTGCGGGCGCAGCGTCGTCAGGCGGAATCCCCGCAACTGGGAATGGAAGCCGGAAAGGGGCGTGGCGCATACGCCCTTGGACGCCATCATGTAATAGACGAAGCGTTTGTCGAGGGCGACGCCTGCGGTTTTTTCCTCAACATAGCGCCTGGCGTCCGGATTGGCAATTTCCAGCGTCTGCCTGTCGTTCAGGATGCCTTCCTCGAAAAGCACGCTGAAATAGAACGCGCCGCTGGGACGGGTGACCCGTACGCCGGGGATCTTGCTGAAGAACTCGTAGTACTCGTTGCCTCTTTCCTCGAAAGCGGCGGCACGGATCTTTTTCAAGTCCTGGTAGCGAGGATCGCCATACACCAACGGTACCGACATCTGGGGCAGCGTGGTGGAACAGACTTCCATCATCTTGGCGGTGATCAGGGAATTGGTATAGGTCAAAAACGCCGGGTCACGATAGCGGTTGTGCATCTCAATCCAGCCGCAGCGGGAACCGGGCCAGGGGTAGTCCTTGCTGATGCCGCGCAGGGCGAGTCCCGGAACGTCCCCCAAGAGTTCGGATATATGCAGTGTTTTCTGGCCGTTATAGACGATGTGGGCATAAATTTCGTCGCAGATTATGAAAAGGCCGTATTTTCGCGCCAGTTCGATGATGGCAGATAGCGTTTCCGGTTTGTAGACCATGCCCGTCGGATTGTCGGGGTTAACGAGGGCGATGGCGATGACCTGCGGGTTGTAGCGGATCTTTTTGTGCATGTCGTCGAGGTCGGGCTGCCAGTCGTTTTGGGGGTCGAGCTGGAACTGGATCAGTTCGTAATCTCCGCGTTTCGCCTCGTTCGAGGAATGGGTCGGATAGGACGGCGACTGCATGAGGACGCGGGCGTCCTTGCGGATAAAGTCATAGATTTTTTCGACTGCGTCGGCGACGCCGTTGGTGAACAGAATATCGTCCGGGCCGACTTGGCTGCCGCCGCGCACGTTCACTTCATTGGCAAGGTATTCACGGGAAGCAAGCACCCCGCGGCTCGGACTGTAGGCCCACGACTTGTTTTGCCTGACCAGGTCGCCGACAATATCCATGATCCATGGAGCGACCTGTTCGCCCATTTCCAGGGGATCGCCGATGTTTTCCCAAATCATGTTGAGGTCGAAAAGGCGTTTTAATTCATTGCCATAGTCAACAATCTGGCGTATTTCATATTCCAGATGCTTGACACCTTTGTGAACGATGGGAGTACGCATATCTTTTCCTTGTATTTTCAAATCGGGCCGTATGACGGCCCGATTGCGTTTGATGCGGTGGATTTGGCTCAGCCATACCAGTCACAAGTTCGTCATAGCGACGACCCTGACAGAAAAATAATATGGATTACGGGGAAGCGACGCAATGGGTTTATTCTTCCGGCGGTGCAACTCGCAAAACAGCCTCGCTTGTTCCGAGGTCGTAGAGGTCGTTGATAAGCTCCCGCAACGTGACGTCCCCGGCGCCCCTGGCGATCACGTTGTTGGGAAGGCTTTCCATGCCGTATGTTGCCGCAGCAAGGCTGGCCAGGTAGGCCAAACCCTCCCGGGAGCGTAAATTCCGCATGCCTTCGGCCATTATTTCCTGGTAGCTGTCGCCCTTGTACCAGATGTGGATGGCTCTTTCCAATCTGCCCATGGCACATTCCTCGCCGCGCAGATAACGCCAATCCTTCATGCGCACGGAGCGGATGTCGCGGTCAGTATCGGAATCGCCGCTACCTGTGGCGGCCTTGCGCAGCCAATTGTCTTTGTCCGGCCGCTCGGAGACGAGTATAGCCATCAGCAACCCGATTCCGGCGCGCGCGGTGGATGCGGCACGCATGTCGTCGTCTTTCAGCACGGCAAGTTGGCTTGCCGCTTCCAAGCCGTCTTCGGGGTATGCCGCGTAGGTGACGGCGAGTGCGGGTAGGTAGGCGAGGGTGCCGGGACTCGGGAGCGAGTCCTCGTCGGCTTCTCCTGGCGCCATAGCCCAGTTGTCTGATGAACCGGCCATGCCGGAGCGACCGATGCGGCCCGCCACCTCCCATGGCGCAGGCGTTTTTCCGGAGGCCCGGTCTAGCTGCCGGGTTATACGGGCGACGCGGGAAGTGACTTTGTTGTCCAGTCCGAGAAGCTGATAGATTTCGCTTGGGAAAAAGCCGCCTTCATAGATGAGTGATTGTGCAAATTCGGTAACCTTTACCCTTTCTCCCGAGATAGTGAGCGATCCGGGGGAGGCGGAGTGGAAGCGCTGGCTGTCGTTGCGGGAATTGTTCCGGGTGACTGGTGCATCGTAGTGGAACAGGGCTGTCAATAGCGCTGAACTACGGCCTTTCATGGGAAAGGTCTGTTGCTCGTAAAGTTCGCCACTCACCGAATAATTGCAAACGAATAAGAGACATACTATTAATATAATGGCAAAAATGCGCAGATTGCGTGAACTGCGCACGATGGATCGTACATCAAACATCTATTTCTCCCCCATTCTGCGCACCCCCCCGGGCGCGGAACTGGCGTCTCGTCGGTGGACTGAAAAATTCAATTCACTGCCATAGAAAAAAGGATAATGAATCGACAGGCCACCGGACCAAAGCACAGGGTGTACAAGCAATCCGAATGAGTCACAACGCAATCCACAGGGTTTATAAAATGCCTCAAGGTATTTATCGTCAACTTTTATTGAAGAACATACCGGTATTCTCATTTTATTCCGATTAAAGTTGAAAATCAAGACCATGCTGGATTTTTATACGAAAAAAGTTGAAATCCATCATGATGACATTAAAGGAAGAAATTCAATATCTATAATAAATTAGAGTAATATATAAGGATAAGTGAATATTTTTGTCGATAAAGAGGATAGGGCGTCCGGTTCGAAGCTGGTTGCTAACGTGGTTGCTGTATGAATCAGTGTGGCTGCAGAACTGGCAACGGTAATAGTTGATGTATACTTATGGTATGATGAAAGTAGGTATGGAGTAGGAATGGAGTAGGAATGGAGTAGGAATGGATTTGCAGGGATCGCATTTGCATTTTATGGGTATTGGCGGCATCGGCGTCAGCGCATTGGCTGAAATCGCGTTGGCGCAGGGGGCTATCGTGTCCGGATGCGACCGGGAAGAGTCCGCGGCTACCTGTGATCTTTGCAAAAAAGGGATTGAAGTCTTGATCGGCCACGATCCGAGCCATGTTCTTGGCCAGGCTCTCCTGGTCTACTCCAGCGCCATCCCGGAATCGCATCCCGAACGCCTCGCCGCCGGAGAGAAGCAGGAACCGCGCGGCGCATTCCTTGCCCGGCTGATGGGCAAATATGCAGGCGTCGGCATCTCCGGCACCCATGGCAAAACCACAACTTCATGGTTCCTTTCGCATCTCCTGATCCAGTCCGGGGAAGATCCCTTTGTTTTTATTGGCGGCATGGTGCCTGCTTTGGAGCACGGCAATTACCGTCTCGGGGAAGGGCGCTTTATAGCCGAACTCGACGAAAGCGACGAGTCCTTCCTCTTGCCGAAATTGAATGTGGCAATCGCCACCAACCTCGAATCCGACCACATGAGTCATTACCAGGATTTCGACTCCTTGAAACGCGCCTTTAGGCGCTTTGCCGACGGGGTGGCGGAAAACGGCCTCTTTATCGCCGGGATCGACTGCGAGGAACTGGCGACCATATACAAAGAACACAAGGGAAGGAAATTGTCTTTTGGTTTGCGGGATGGAGCCTGTGTCCAGGCCACCGACATTATCGCCAACGCTACGGAATCCACTTTTGACCTTTGTTACCATGGCAACAATCTAGGCAACTTCACCCTGCCCCTGCCGGGCAAGCACAATATTCTCAATGCACTTGCCGCATTGGGCGCTGCCCTGGAATTGGGCGCGGGGATAGATAATCTGCGTTTGGCCCTTCCTAGCGTTTGCGGCGTCGGGAGGAGGTTGGAACTGCTCGGCTCCATCAACGGCGCAAAAGTGTACAGTGACTATGCGCACCATCCTACCGAAGTCGCCGCCACCATCGAGGCGGTGCGGCAGGCCATTCCTGGGCGGTTGCTTGTCGCGTTTCAGCCGCATCTGTATTCGCGGACCAGGGATTATGGCGACGAATTCGGTACAGCTCTGGCGGCTGCGGACGCGGTATTGCTTACAGACATCTATCCCGCCCGCGAAGAACCCATTCCCGGCGTGACGGCAAACCTCATCGCCGAACCGGCCAAAAAAGCAAATCCGAATATCACCGGTCCCATGCCGCTCGAAGACACCGCGTCCGTCGTCAAGGAAATGGCCGGCGATTTTGACGCGATAATAATGATGGGAGCGGGAAACATCGACAAGATCGCCAGGGAGATGGTCGGTTGACGGCACTGGTACGGGAAAACATCAGCCTGGCCGACAAGACGACGTTCCGGATCGGCGGCAGGGCGCGTTATTACGCCGTGGTCGAAAACTCAGACGATTTGCGTCAGGTTGCCCAATGGGCAAACGGAAAAGATATTCCGTGGCTGTGTCTTGGCGGCGGCAGCAACCTGCTTGTCCATGATCAGGGCGTCGATTGCCTTGTCGTCAAACTGGCTGCCGACGGCGAGTTCGGGCAAATTGAACAGCTTGATGCGGAAGGATTGCGCTGGCGGGTAGGCTGCGCCGCATTGCTTCCGGCATTTGTCAGGAAGATGGCTGACCAGGGCGTTTTAGGGCTGGAAAAACTGTCCGGCATTCCGGGAACGGTTGGCGGCGCGTTGAAAATGAACGCAGGCATTCCCGCAGTTGCAATCGGCGACCATGTCGTCATGGCAACCTGTATTGACAAAACAGGCCAACTTCACTCCTGCGGACGGGACAAGCTTGCATTTTCCTACCGGCACAGCGGAATCGGTGACCAATTCGCCGTTTCCGCCGAATTCCTTTTTTTGCAACAGGACGACCCGGCCGCGCTTCTCTCAATCATGCAGCAACAACGCTCCCTCAAAGCGGAGAAGCAGCCTTTAACTCTGCGAAGCGCCGGATGTATTTTCAAAAACCCCGAAGGCTCCTCTGCCGGGCTTCTTATAGACCGGGCGGGATGTAAGGGCCTTAGGCAGGGTGACGCGGAGGTGAGCGCTCTTCACGCCAATTTCATTGTCAATACGGGTCAAGCTACAGCCATGGATGTGTCGATGTTGATAAAGAAGGTTCGCCAACGCGTCCATGACCGACATGGCCTTTGGCTGGAGCTTGAGATAAAGACCTGGGGGTTTGACAATGACGATTTCCTTGGATGAACAAAACTCTTTGAAACAGCTCAATGTCGCAGTCCTTTGCGGCGGTCCCGGACCGGAGAGGGAGGTCTCCCTCGCCAGCGGCGACACGGTATATTCCGCATTGAAGCAAAACGGCTACCGCGTCGTCAAGGTTGAAGTCCCGCAGCATGGTCACGAGGAAACGGTCGAGAATCTCGACTGTCAGGTGGCGGTCATGATGTTGCACGGCGAATTTGGCGAAGACGGCCATGCCCAATCGATTCTTGAGCACAAGGGAATAGCTTATACCGGTCCCGATGCGAAAACCTGCGCCCTTGCGATGGACAAGGACGCCACCAAACGGCTGTTGCGTAGCACGGGGATTCCCACTGCGGACTGGGCGGTGATTGAATCTGTCACCGACATCGACAAGGCGCTTGGCGTGTCAGGCATCACCGTCCCCTTTGTAGTCAAACCGAACTCCAAAGGCAGTTCGGTGGGGATATCCATCATCCGCGACGCATCGGAAATTGCCTCCGCCGTCGAAAAAGCCCTAGCCGTGGATGAAAAAGTGCTCCTGGAAACATTCGTCCAGGGCAAGGAGCTGACCCTCGGTTGGCTGGATGGTCGGCTTTTGCCGATAATCGAACTCGCGCCGGACGGCGATTTTTATGATTATAATGCAAAATACATATCGGAAAAGACCTTGTATATTTGCCCCGCCGAGCTGGATGGGGATACTGCGGGCAAGATAAATGATATTGGGAAAAAGGTTTTTGAAATAATGTCGGTTCGGGACCTCTCCCGTGTCGATATACTATTAGGCCCCGTGTCGCCGATGGTGTTGGAACTCAACACCTCGCCCGGATTCACCTCACACAGTTTGGTGCCGCTGGCTGCACGGACAGCCGGTATGGATATGGGACAGTTGTGCGAGAGATTGGTCGCAATGGCAGCCAAGCGCTGCGGCCTTTTGTAGGATTAAATGGATGACCCCTAAGGTCAAGCAGGTTATGAAGAAGCAAAAGTTTCGGCAGCGGCTTTTGGTCGCTGCCGCGCCTGCGTTTCTTCGCCTCCTGATGTTGCTTGCCGTTATCGGGGCGTTTGTCGGTGGCATCGCCTGTTTATGGCTCAAAGCCGCGAATGATCCGCGGTTCCTTATGGATGGCGAGACTCTGGCTATGGCGGGAGCGGTCCGCGAATGCCCGGAATCGGTGGCTGCACTGGAGGCCATAGGTAAAAAATTCAGCAGCCGCAGCCTGCTTGACCCGCTTCTACTAGCCGATATTGAAAATGCCTATGGCCAAAGCGTCTGGATCAAACGGATCAACCGGATGCGGCGTCATTTTCCCAACAGGATCGAACTAGAATTCCTTATCCGCATGCCTGTGGCGCAGGTCAGGCAAAACGGCAGATATTGGCTTATCGACGCGGACGCCATCCTTTTGCCGGTGACCGGTTCGGATCAACCGTTCCCGGCGTTGCCGGAGATTGCCGAAGCGACGTCGGGAGTGATTGGCAAGCGTCCGGGTAAGGCGGGGGAGGCGTGGAATGACAGCGGAGTGGCAGGGGCTCTTGGCGTGATGCGGGCCTTTTGGGCTTCGCCACTAGCGCAAGTGTTGCCGATCGAGCGCGTGATTGTAGTGGGCGGGGCATTCAGAGATCAGGACAACCATAGGCAGGAAACAACACGGCGCTATGAAGTTGTTTCCAGTTCAGGGGCGGTCGTCCGCTGGGGAACGTATAACACTGGAGAAATGCCTGGTGAACTTACCAGCGCGGAAAAGCTTTGGCAGCTTCAGGAACTGGTTCGCCGCGAAGATGCCAACCGGCCGGGAATCTGCTTTGACATCCGTACGAAGCTGCCCGGTTACTCACTTTTATAGCTGGAGTTGCGCAGGATAAAAAAAGCCCCGGCCGTTCGCTGGC
>DAIOFH010000146.1:0-9620 GCA_036745875.1 Planctomycetota bacterium
CACGGCTTCATGTGGTTTATGTTATCCACGGGTCTTGTTAATCCTCCCCCCCCACGTATGTCTCGTTCCAGTGAACGGGGCTTTTTAAACATAAACATTGCCATTGACTACACGGTTCTGAAGCGACGCGCGATCCATATAAGGAGACATGCGCCAATTACGCCGATCAGTATCTGACCGAACATACCCATGAAGCTCACTCCGAAGAGCGAGAAGACGAAGGAGCCTACCAAGCTGCCGATAAGGCCAAGGACGATGCTCCAGACGATGCCGATGCCGCCAGAACCCATGATGATGTTGGCAACTACACCGATAATCAAACCAACCAAAAGGATCATAATAATGCCGTAGGCGCTGCCATAACCAAGAACGCCGTGAAATGGTGTCGTATCCATGATAAATCCTCCATAAATTTCCCGTGGTGTTCAATAGATAACTGTGGTTGAAAAATAAACTACCTTCGGAGATAGTGAAGAAAGTTTTCAATAATACATTATATATGAGCAACATATTCTCAGCCTGTGTGAATTAGTCAAGTGCATCTGGCCGATACTTCTAAAGTCAACTACATGAAAAATAATCCCATAACCTGGAAGTGGAGTTGCAAGGTTGTAGAAAACCATAGTTAGATTTAGGAAAACGGAGAAATTTGCCGGTTTGGTAAAAGATCTCCAGCCAGCCAATGGAAAGGCAACCTTATGTCATCGATAGACGGCTTCGGGAATGCATTTACCCAGTACGATCCAACGACAAGCCGAAGTCAAACTGATATCTCAAGTGATACTTTAAAGGCGGATCAGGCGAGACAGGAATTCATCGCCGGCGTCCTGCGCGGCGGCGGAAGCAAATCCTTCGCCACGATGATGGCCAGCTTTACCCAAAGCTTCGATGCCGAAACATTGGACCGGCTCAGCAGGTCGACAAAGAAGGAGGACGAAGAAGAAGACGAGCTTATCAAAATGATGCGGCAGATGGAGGAAGCGCGCAGGAAAGCTGCCGAACAAACGGCGAACGCCGAAAACGTCCAGCAATTCATAACAAAAAAGCAGCAAACCGCTCCCGCCGTTACAACCGATGACGGCGAAGAAAACGGCATGGAAACACCGACAGCCGCCATACCGAGCCGGGACGAACGATATATTATCGAGGAGCCGCTCGATGATCGGGATAAGTACGATTACATAGCTGCGGACATTCTTTCCAGGCTTGCCCAGAAAGACGAATGGCAACGCAACCGCGACCTCACGGATCTCCTCGTCGCGGAACAGGAAGCGAAAGAGAAACAAAACGAGTCTTCCGAATCAACTGTCGAGGCTGAAAATACAGCCGCAGGAGCGGACATAAGCTTACCGTCAATCGACTCCTCCGGCTCCAGCACCACCATCAAAAGCATTTAATTCTTTTCAGGAGGGGCTTTTTGCAAAGCCCCTCCGAACCCTGCAAATCCTACAAAAATTCAACGAACAGCATATTTATCGCATATCGTAAATTATTCATTACTAAAAACGAATCAATTTACAAATTGATAACCACTTCTCATCGAATCTGTTATAAAAAGACACCACTAACTCCATGCAGGCCAATTAGTTATTCTCAATTAAATTGAGAATAACCTATAGTGAATCGCCTAAATAACTCCTTGACAGAAATCCGCCGGCAGGCTACAAAAAACTTCAGTCCCGCACCTGTAATCGTGCATTTCCATTAATGTTCACTATATGTTTAAATCCCCGCGTTCGCTTCAAAGAGTATTCGTTTCCGATGCGGCGGCAGTATGTTGTCGAGTTTATAATTCACATGTTCCGCAAACGGTTTGCGTGACATTGGTCATACGAAAACATTCACAAATGGAGGACCCGGCATGACGAAAAGTAAAAATGCGGTTGCTGTTGCATTGGCTGTGATGTTGACGTTCGGCGCGGCGGTGCAGGCAATGGAAATCGCCCTCGTCTCCAAAGTCGCGGGTATCCCGTTCTTCGACGCGATCAACGACGGCGCGCAGGAGGCGGCGAAGGAACTCGGCATCACCGTCAGCTACGTCAACCCCATCGAACCCACGGCTGAAGGCCAGATCGAAGTCATCGAAGCGCAGATCCTCAGGGGCGTCGACGCCATCACCATCAGCGCCAACGACCCCGACGCCCTCGTCCCCGTCTGCCAGAAGGCGATGAACGAAGGCATCCTGGTCAGCAGCTGGGACTCAGGCGTCGCCCCCGCCGGCAACAAGATTTTCGTCGAGCCCGGCGACTTGGAAGCGGTCGCCCGCCTCCACCTCCAGCTCCTTGCCGCCCACATGAACTACGAGGGCAAGTGGGCAATCGTCTCCGCCGGAGCGCAGATGACGGTGCAGAACACTTTCATCCAGTGGCTCAAGGACGAAATGACCAAATCCCAATACGGCAAGATGGAACTTGTCGCCACGGTCTATGGCGATGACGTCATGGAAAAATCCTACACCGAAGCCATGGGACTCCTCACCGCCTACCCCGACCTCAAAGGCATCATTTCCCCCACGACGATCGGCGTCGTCGGTTCCGCCCAAGCGGTCGAAGACCAGGGCAAACAGGGCCAGATAGCCGTCAACGGCCTCGGCCTGCCCAGCCAGAACATCGGCTTCATCAAGTCCGGCGCGGCATCCGAAATCATCCTCTGGAACCCGGTCGACGTCGGCTATCTGACGATCCACGTCAACCACGCCATCCTCACCAAGAAAATCACCGGAAAACCGGGCGACGTGGTCGAGGCCGGCCGCCTCGGCAAGTTCACCGTCAAGGACCTGAACGGCCTGCCGACAGTTACCACCGAATCCAACGAAATCTTCACCGTCGGCAACGTTGACGAGTGGGCGAAGATACTATAACGGGTCGCGTGGCTCATTGGTTCCGTGATCCTTGATGTTAGTTTGTTTACTCCCCCTCACCCTAACGCTCGCACCCCCAAGTGGGAGATGGTTAGGGTGAGGGGGAGTATTTCTGGCAAGAATCGGCAATTTAGGTTGATCTTTATTTCAGCGGCAAAAGGATGTGATGTATGAGTGAGAACATTCTTGAAGTTCGCAAGATTTGGAAAGGTTTTCCCGGCGTGCAGGCCTTGCGGGATGTCGATTTTTCCCTGATGCCCGGGGAAATCCACACCCTCCTCGGCGAAAACGGCTCCGGAAAATCCACGCTGTTCCGCACCATCGCCGGAATTTATCAGCCGGATTCCGGCGAAGTCATCCTGGACGGCAAGCAGGTCGGCAACTGGAACCCCGCCGTGGCGCAGGCGCACGGCATCTCCATCATCCACCAGGAACTCAGCCTTTTCCCGGACCTTTCGGTTGCGGAAAACATCTTCCTTGAACACGACTCCTTCACCTCCTCCCTCGGGTTGGTGAAATGGGACCACATATACGCGGAATCGGCCAAGCTTCTCGACTACCTCAAGGCCAGGAACATTTCCCCCTACGCCAAGGTCGAGTCGCTGTCGGTCGCGGAACGACAGATCGTGGAAATAGCCAAGGCCTTGTCCGCTTCCAATGTGCGCGTCCTGCTGATGGATGAACCGACGTCTGCGCTGTCCGTGGAGGAAACGCAAAACCTCTTCGACGTCATGCGCAAACTGCGCGCGGACGGCGTCGGCATCATCTTTATTTCCCATAAGCTCGACGAGGTGTTCGCAATTTCCGACCGGGTCACCGTCCTCAGGGACGGAGCCTATGTCGGCACCCGGGACATCAAGGAAATCACCACGGACGACCTGATCCGCATGATGGTTGGCCGCGACCTCGGCGACGTCAACCAGCGCCATACCACTCACGCGACCGATGAAGTCGTCCTGGAGGTGAAAAATCTGTCCAGGGGAAAACTGGTCCAGAACGCGTCGTTCCAGTTGCACAAGGGGGAGATTCTCGGCTTTTTCGGGTTGGTTGGTTCCGGCAGGACGGAACTGGCGGAAACGATCTTCGGCATTGCCAAGGCGACCTCAGGAGAGGTGCTCTTTAAAGGCAAACCGGTGGACACATCCTCCCCGAACAGCGCGCTCAAGGCCGGGATCGGGCTTATTCCGGAAGACCGGGGCACCCAGGGGCTTGTGCTCCAGATGAGCCTGTATGAAAATGCGACAATGTCGGTGATCGACCACATGTTTTCCCGCCGCATCGTCAAGCGCCAGCACGAGCGGGAAGAATCGAAACGCATCTTCCAGACTCTCGATGTGCGCTACCACGATGTCGGCGAGTGCGTGGACAACCTCTCCGGCGGCAACAAGCAAAAGATCGTCCTTGCCAAATGGCTGCTCACCAATGCCAAGGTGCTTATCTTCGACGAACCGACCAAAGGGGTCGACATCGGCGCAAAGGACGTCATCCACCAACTGATGGACGACTTGGCACGACAAGGCATGGGCATCATCATGATATCGTCGGAAATGCCCGAGATCCTGAAAATGAGCGACAGGATCATGGTCATGTGCGGCGGACGCATCACCGGCGAATTCAAGCGTGGCGAGGCGACCCAGGACGACATCATGTTCAAGGCCAGTCCGGGAGCGGAATCGGCGTAATCAGTTAATTGTTTTATCAACAGGAAATAAAGGAGCACCACCCATGGCCAGCAGCCCATCAGGCACAGTTCCACGCCGTCCATTGTTGGACGCGGCAGGCTACAGGACTCTCGGGTTGTTTGTTTTCATTGTCGTCTGCCTGGCGGCCGTCAGCATTTCCAACCCACATTTTCTCGATACCAACAACCTGAAAACCATCTCCTCCGACACCGCCATCCTCATCATCGCCGCCTCGGGACAACTGCTTGTCATGCTGGCCGGGAACATCGACATCTCCACTAGCTCCATCATCGCCGTATCCGGCTTTTCTTCGGCCCTGATGATGAAGAACTATCCCGACACCCCACTGGTCTGTATCGCCCTACTGGCCCTCGGTATAGGCCTAATCCTCGGCATCGTCAACGGCGTCATCATCGCCTTTGCCGAAGTTCCCGCCATCATCGTCACCCTCGGCACCCTCAGCATCTACCGCGGCCTGAACTTCCTCATCAGCAAGGGCGGCTGGGTCGTCTCCCGCGACCTGCCGAAAAAATACACCGAGATGGCCAATGCCGAATGGTTCGGCACGCCGGTCATCACCAACATGCTGGTGATAAGCTTGATAGTGGCTTTTTTCATCCATGTGTTTCTCAACCGCACCCGGCCCGGCCGCAGGCTTTACGCCATCGGCAGCAACAAGACAAACGCCAAACTGATCGGCATCAAGGTGTCATGGTATATTTTCCTGACCTATGCCGCCTGCGGCGCTTTGACCGGGCTTGCCGGGGGAATGTGGTGCTCGCGCTACAATTTCGCCCAGTCCAGCACGGGAGTCGGCTATGAAATGACGATTATCGCCAGCTGCGTCATCGGCGGCACCAGCGTCACGGGCGGCAGGGGTTCCACCCTCGGCATGGTGCTTGGCGCATTCCTCCTCAGCATGATCATCCACGCCATGAACATCTTGAAAGTATCGCCGTTCTGGAAAATGTTCATCCAGGGCGCGATCATCCTGGCGGCGGTGATTCTCGACTCGTACATGTCGAGAAGAAGCAAGGCATAATATAACGGGCATACGGAGATAGATACATGTCGAAAAAATCCACTCAAGGCAAGGCCGGCGGCGGGTTCGCCTACTGGTGGGAACTGGTCCTTGTCGGCATCCTGGTCGTGGAGGTTATCCTCCTGGGGTTTTACTTCCCCCGTATGCTGCAGCCAAGGGTGTTTCTCGGCGTCACCATCAACTTTATGGAAATGGGCATCGTCGCCCTGGCGATGGCTTTTGTCATCATTTCCAAAAATATCGACATTTCGGTCGCTTCCATCATCGCCATGGTCTCCGTCGTCCTGGCGACCCTGTCGCAGTATGGCATGTCACTGTGGCTGGCGATACCCATTGCCCTTGCGGTCGGCGCTATCGGCGGCTTCTTCAACGGTTACCTGATCACCAAGATGAAAATCCCCGCCCTTGTCGTGACCCTCGGCACCATGTCCCTCTATCGCGGCGCGGCGTATGTCGTCACCGGCGACCAGACCTATTCCAAATACCCTCCCGCGTTCTCCGTACTCGGCCGGGGGACGCTCGGAGGCGTTCCGATACCGCTTCTCGTTTTTATCGTCCTCTTCATTGTGTCCTGGTTCATCCTTCACCACACGACCTTTGGCCGCAAAACCTTCGCCATCGGCAACAACCAAACGGCCGCCCTCTATTCCGGGATCAAGGTCGACCGGGTCCTGATAACCATCTTCACCCTCACCGGCTTCTACTCAGCCATCGCAGGCATCATCATGACCTCCCGTAACAACTCCACCCGCGGCAACATGGCGCAGGGCTTGGAACTGGACGTCATCACCGCCGTCGTCCTCGGCGGCGTCAGTATGGACGGCGGCAAAGGCAACCTCATTGGCGTCGTTCTCGCCGTCTTCATCATCGGCATCATCCGAAGCGGCATGTACGCGCTGAACCTGTCGCCGGAACTGATGAAAATCATCATCGGCTGCCTGCTCATCATGAGCCTGCTTCTGCCCCGATTCAGTGCGAGATTTTTGAAAAAGCGCTGAAAAGTTCGCTGGCGCGGTTCATTGCAAAATATCATCCACAATAACCACCAAGAAGCACCGTCATCCCTGCGGACATCCGCATAGGAGAACGGTTGTGGATGGCAAAAATGAAAATCCCGTATTTATCGATTCGGTATGCGTTTGATGGGTTCGAACCCGTCCCGCGAACAATCTCTCTGGATGCCGGCGTCTGCCGGTATGACGACCGGTTGTTGTAATAGACATATTCCAGGCGACCTGTTATTCCTTGAGCATGGACCTGCTCGAGAGAAGGTTGAACACCTCGTCGTCAAGGCAAAGGCCGAGGCGCGTGCGGTCCGCCCGCCAATCCTTTCCCGGCTCGAACCACGGTGAGTCGATCCCTTCGGACACCGACTGCAGAGCCACGATGCCGTTCCCGGCGAGGACCTGGGCCTCGCCGTTGTCTGCACGGCAGTGGATGACCAGGCCGGGCGTTCCATAATCCACCCGCATAGGCATGACCAGCCGCGAGCGCCAGACAAACAGCTTCACAATATTGCCGAGATTGTCGCGCATATAGGTGTATGCGCCGGGGAGCGGCTTGGTGAAAGCCTTTATTTTGGCGTGAATGCGCTCGGCGGAGTCACGCCAGTCGATGAGGCGGTCGGAATCGGCGATTGGATGGAATTTGGCGATGCCGTTCTCGTCCAGGGCGGGTGCCACGGACTCGATACTGTTGTTTGCGAGCCAGCCAAGCGCGTCCGCGACCACGGACGGCGTGCGGGAGTCCGAATAGCGTCGGATGTCGGCAATGGTTGCGTTCGCGTCAAGGCTAATGGTGGCCGATACGGGAAGAACACGGGAAAGGCCGTCTTTGGGGCTTGTATGTCGCACGGAAAGTTCCAATTCCTGGCGGCTGTGCAGGATCGCCCAAAGGTCAATGTCGTTCCCGCTTTGCGAAGCGGGGTCGCCGAATGCCGGCGTCACCACGCCAAGGGGGAAAAGGCCGGCGGCAATCGGAAGAGACCCGAGCCAGTCGACGGCGATGCAGACGTCGGCTGCGGCGTTTTTCACCAATTCGAGCGCCGACTCGTCCAGTTCCTCCCTGATCATGAAGGGAGCGCCCAATTCATCGGCCATCGCCTTGAAATCCGCCTCGGTACGCACGTGCCGCAAAGACGATTTCCTGGTCACCACCGCGACGACGGTCCCGCAACCGGTAAGGTGCAGGTGCCGTGCCGTGGTCCACAATGTTTCCGATGCGCCAAGGATAAAAATGCGCATTCTCGAGTCCTATTCGACAAAGCGGTAACCCACTCCGCGCACGCTTTTGATGGAATTCCCGACTCGGCCCAATTTGCGGCGCAGCGCCACCATGGCTACGTCCACTGAACGCGGGGAAATGTCGGCGTCCTCCGTCCAGATCGATTTCAACAGATCCGCCCGCGACAAAGTGACGCCCTTCTGGCCGACCAAAACGACAAGCAAACGATGCTCGACCGGGGAAAGCTGGATGCTCTCGCCGTCCACGACCGCCTGCCGCGAATCGGGGCTGCAGGCAAGCGCAGGCCCGCCCTTGGGACGCGCTGCCAAGAATCGCCCGGAGACGCCGCGGGAACGAAGGCGGCGCAGCACATTGAATACCCTTGCTATGAGCGCGTCAGCGGTAAAGGGCTTTACGATGCAGTCGGCGATGGTGATGTGGCGAGAGAGAAGGTCGCCGGCGCTCTCGGCATTGGCGGTGATGACCATGAGAGGCGTGGCTTTCATTTTACCGGCATGGGCAAGCCGGGCGCAAAACGTGTCGACATCCACATCCGGCAAAAATGCGTCCAGCAGGATCAACTCCGGCCGTTCCCGGCCGAACTCCTCCAGCACTTCCGCGCCAGTCGTAAATACCCGAACGGCAAAGCCCGCCGCCGACAGGGCAGACGATATTTCCTCCGACAAATCCCGTGCGTCCTCCACCAGCCAGATCACTCTTTTTTCCCTTTCGATTTCAATCCCATGCCGCTTGGTTTATTGTGGACGGCCGTTCTTGCCCGATTCTTCCCAGTAGCGCACCGCGAGGTTGGCAGCGCCGATGGCGCTGGCGTCGTTTCCCAATGTGGCGGGCAAAATATCCACGGTGACATTTGGGCCGAAACAGCGGGTGCGGCTTTCCTGCCGCATGGATTCTATAAGCACGGAACCGTATTGTAACAAGCTGCCCGCGAGGACGATGCGGTCTGGGTTGAGGAAATTCATGACCGTGGCGGCAAGGATGCCGAGATATCTGCCTGTCGTTTCGACTATATGGAAGGACAGTGGATCGCCTGTAGCGGCGGCGGCGAAAATATCGGCGCAGGTGACTTTCTCGCCCCGGCCGACCAGCGTTGAACGCCAGCCCTTGCCGGCCATCTTCCTGAACCGCGCCACTATCTCCCTGGACGAAACATAGGCCTCCACACAGCCGTGGTTGCCGCATTTGCAGAGACGCCCGTTTTTGGCAATCGGGATATGGCCGATTTCCCCGGCCATGCCGTCCTTGCCGGAATAAAGGTCGCCGTTGATCACGACCGCACCGCCGACGCCGTTGCCGACGGCGATGGCGACCATGTTGCGGCAGCCTTTTCCAGCGCCGTAAAGGTATTCCGCCCAGCCGGTGGCCTTGGCGTCGTTTTCGATATACACGGGTTTTCCGGTCAGCGCCGCCATGCGCGGCCCAAGCGGCACGCGATCCCATCTGGCGAAATTGGGGGGGCCGAAAATCATACCGGCCTTGTTATTGAGGGGACCGGGAACGCCGATGCCGATCGTCCGGACATCCTCGTAGTTTTGCCCGGATTGCTCGGTGATGTCGACAGTCAATTTGGCCATCCGGCTCATCACCGCATCGGTACCCTGTTCGTTATAGGAAGGTGTTTCGCGTCGGGACAACACTTTTCCCGATTGGTCGAGTATAATACATCTGATATTTTCCCGTCCCAGTTTAATACCAATATCAATGCGGGCCATGAGCGCCTCTTTTCAGATCACGATTTGGACAACACAGGGTTATTGCCAATGGTTGAGCATGTAAAGATAATGCATAAATC
>DAIOFH010000147.1:0-9565 GCA_036745875.1 Planctomycetota bacterium
AAAAGATCACAAAGGAAATAAATTTAAATTTTGAAAATAATTGTAAATTGTTATATATTGGCGTGATATGGTTTTATGAGTTGATTTTTTATAATTCTTTTTTGATGGAAAATAATTTATTGTGTTGCAAAAGTAATCATCGTCAAGTATATTCGACTCAAGAAAGTTACATTTGTTTTACAGCCTCATCCTTTATATTCGCTTTGGGAGAGCCGCCGTGCCTGTCATTCCATCATTGGCATCAGCCGATTCTTTAGCGTTTAGAGACGAAATAGGTCGTATCTCCGGCATACCTCGCCTGCATCTTGATATTGAAGATGGTACTTTTGTGCCAAACATCACTTTTGGCATGCAAACAGTTCGCGCTGTGGCCGACACTACCAACGCGGATCTCGATGCGCACCTGCTCGTCCAATTCCCGCATGACTATATTAAGTCGCTGGCTCGCTTCGGGGTGAAACACCTCGCCGTTCATTATGAGGCGCTAAGGTATCCTCTCGACACACTCGCAACCATACGCAAGGCAGGGATGAAAGCTGGTCTGGCGCTCAATTTCATCACCGCCGCAGAGGCTCTTCGACCCTTTGCCGATTCTCTCGATTATGTGCTTATCATGACCGCCGAGCCCGATGGCCATGGCCAGACTTTTCGGTCAAGAATGTTGGGAAAAATTGAAGCCGCCCGACGTTTGTTGCCGTCATCCGCTTCGGTGTGGGCGGACGGGAATATTGGCTTCGATACAATAATGGATGTCGCGCGCGCGGGAGCAGACACAATAATCGCGGGGCGCGCCATTTGGAGTGAGAAGGATCCTGTTGCGGCGTGGCATGATCTTGAGGAGCTACTGAACAAAAATTCAAAAGTAGGGTCTGCAGCGCTTATTCATCAATAAAACCCCATGTTCAAATAACCTTTTGTATGCTTCGCATTAAACGATATCTTTTAGAGGAGAATTTTATGCAGGTGCATCTTGGTATCGATATAGGCACCAGCGCGGTCAAGGCGGTTTTATTGGCTGAAAGGGGAGAGGTGGTTGGTGAAGGATCTTGTGCCCTCAACTTTACCGTTCCTTCTCCCGGATTCGCCGAACAAAACCCCAACGATTGGTGGGAGGGCACGAGAAGTGCCGTAAACCAGGCAATGTCTTCCGGTGTTCAATCAATTGAGATTGCCGGAATTGGCGTGTCGGGACAAATGTTGGGAAGCGTCCTGATGGATAAAAACGGCGACGCCGACGAGCACTGCATCATTTGGATGGACCAACGCGCAGCCAAGCAACGCGACAGGGTTGAAAAGACCATCGGGCTTGACCGTATTCTCGATCGGACCGCAAATTATCCACTTGTCAGCCTATGGGCTCCCAAGCTCCTATGGTTAAGGGAAAATGACCCGGAGGCATATAGCCGAATCCACCAGATACTCTTTCCCAAAGACTATCTGAAATTTCGACTGACCGGTGAATACGATGTCGACGTAACCGATGCCGCCGGCACAATGCTCTTTGATACGGCAAAGCGGACATGGGATAAGGAACTATTCCATGCCCTCGATGTAGATCCCGCTTTTGTTCCCGACAGAACTTCGGAATCAATTGAAGTTATCGGCAGGGTCAGCAAAGATGCGGCAACATTTCTTGGCATACCGGCTGGAATTTCGGTCGTGGCTGGCGGAGGCGATCAAATGTGCGGCGCCGTCGGCTTGGGTGTTGTGCGTGAAGGAGCGGTATCTTCCACCATCGGCACTTCCGGTTGTGTATTTACGCAAAGTGCGAGTTGCGTGATTGACCGGGAACCCCGCGCCTTGCTTTCGTATTGCCATAGCGTCCCCGATACTTGGTGTCTGTATGGCTGCACGCTGGCTGCGGGAGGTGCGTATCAGTGGTTGCGCAACAGCATTTTTAAAAATGAGAATGTCGCATGGGATACAGGCGGCCAAAATATTTACACCTTCATGGATTCATGTGCCACTCGCTCCAGGCCGGGCTGCGAAGGCCTGGTATTCCTGCCTTATCTGAGCGGCGAGCGCACGCCTCATCCTGATCCGAACGCGCGAGGAGTGTTCTTTGGGTTATCCCAGCGCCATGGTGTCGGGGACATTTGCCGCTCCGTCATGGAGGGCGTTGTATTCAGCCTTCGTGATACTGTTGAAATCTTCCGTGAACACGGCATTGGGGTGGAAAGGGTGTATGCGGCGGGTGGTGGAGCCGCGAGTCCATTGTGGCTGCAAATGCAGGCGGATATTTTCGGTGCCACTGTAAGTGTCAATAGCGTCCAGGAAGCTCCGGCAGTCGGCGCCGCATTATTGGCGGCGGTTGGTTCGGGCATGTATGCCAATGTTGAGGAAGCGTCAAGGGACGTTAGCAAGGTAATACGGGAATGCGAACCCGACCCCAGAAATGTAGAACTCTACAATGACTATTACCAGACATACACCGGTCTTTATCCCACCCTGCGTTCCCTTTATGCGTCCCAAGCCGGTCTTGTCGACAAATGGCATTAATTGATAATAAAAATAAACTCTTATTCTCTTCTTTGCATTGGAGGAAACAAATGGATTACAAATCTCTGC
The DNA here is from genome assembly GCA_036745875.1 of Planctomycetota bacterium. Taxonomy (GTDB): domain Bacteria; phylum Planctomycetota; class SZUA-567; order SZUA-567; family SZUA-567; genus DAIOFH01. The sequence continues at coordinate 2,569 of DAIOFH010000147.1, forward strand.
TCAAGGAATTTATGGGTAAATTTGCTCCATCAGGATATGAAAAGGAAATGGCATATTGCTTTCGGGACACACTGAACCAATTGGCCGATGACGTGCAAATCGACAGGATCGGAAATGTCATTGCCCGCTTCGACGGGACAGATCCAGCTGCACCCACTGTCATGGCATTTGCGCATCTGGACCAGCTTGGGTTTATAGTCAGGAAAGTCGAGGATGACGGCTATATTCAGGTCGACCGCCTGGGCGGCATTCCGGAAAAAGTGCTTCCCGGGCTGAATATACGGATCCTTACCCGTACCGGCAGTTATATCGACGGCGTGTTCGGCAACAAGTCCCATCATGCGGCGGCGGCCGAGGACAAGTACAAGGTAGACCCTGTAACTTCGTTGTTTATTGATATCGGAGCCGGGAGCGCCGAGGAAGTCAAGACCAAGGGAATCGACGTCGGTTGTCCCGTCACCTACCTTCCCTATGCACAGGATTTGTGCGGAGATTATGTCAGTGGCACCGCCATTGATGACCGTGGCGGATTGTTGTCCTTGGTCGTCGCGGCCAATCGTTTTAAAATGGAACGGCCAAAATCGACGGTATACCTGGTTGGAACGGTATGGGAAGAGTTCAATCTGAGAGGGGCAATGATAGCTGCCCGCACTTGTAAACCAGACATCAGCATCAGCCTTGATGTTGTACTGGCCGGCGATACACGCGATTTACACACCCGTTACGATGTCGCCTGCGGCAAGGGGCCGGCAGTCATCCTCTACAGCTTCCACGGACGCGGAACTCTGAACGGGACACTGCCGCACCAGGGACTTGCCGAACTTGCTGAACGCACCGCAGTGGAGGACGGTATTCCTCTCCAGAGATTCGCGTCGTTGGGCATTCTTACCGATTCTTCCTATGCGCAACTCGAGGGGTACGGGTTGGCCGCCATTGAGCTTGGCTATCCGGCGCGGTACACCCATACGCCTACGGAAGTGGCGAATATCGGTGATATTGAAAAGTTGGGCCATCTTTTGGCAGGGATGGTGATTCGGCTTGATTCCGACTTTTCGCTGAACCGCTATTGAAAGGACGCCAATAATGGCCTATTTTCTGGGAATAGACATCGGGACGTTTGAGTCAAAAGGCATGCTTATCGATGAGGACGGCGTATGCATCGCTACCCATGCCGTTTCGCATCAAATGCAGTCCCCAAAACCCGGTTTTGCCGAACATGATGCCGAGAAGGATTGGTGGGGGGATTTTTGCCAGATTGCGAAAGCGCTTGTGGCCATGTCCGGCGTGGAGCCATCCGCGATTGCCGGGGTAGGGGCCAGCGCCATTGGTCCCTGCTGCCTTCCCGTTGACAAGGAACTGCGCCCTCTGCGAAAGGCTATCCTTTATGGCGTGGATGTTCGCGCCGAACGCCAGATCGAGCGTCTCAACCAGGAGCTGGGAATCGACTACATACTGGAAAAGTACGGAAATCCCATTACTTCGCAATCGATCGGCCCCAAGATCCTCTGGATCAAGGAAAATGAACCGGAGGTGTATGCGGCGGCTTACAAATTCCTTACCGCATCAAGCTATCTGGTCGCCAAGCTGACGGGAAAATATTGCATCGACCGCTACACGGCCGCATATTTTACCCCCATGTACGACCTGGTCGCGGACGATTGGGACTATGCCAACCTGGTTCAGTTTTGCCGTCCGGAACAGTTGGCCGAATGCCGTTGGGCGGATGAACTGGCAGGACACATCAGTGTGCGTGCTGCCGCCGAGACCGGCCTTGCCGAAGGCACTCCCGTGGTGGTCGGCACGGCGGATGCCGCTGCCGATGCCATCGGGGTGGGCGTATCCAATCCGGGCGACATGCTGCTTATGTTCGGTTCATCCGTCTATATGATCCACATAGTTCCCAAGCTGACAACCGACCGGCGTTATTGGGCCGGACCATTCCTTTTTAAAGACACCTACATGGTGGCTTCCGGCATGTCCACCACGGGTACGCTGACCCGGTGGTTCCGTGACCAGTTTGCGCCAGATCTGTTGGAACGGCAAAAATGGGGGGAGGGCGATGCCTACGCCCTTCTCGCCAATGAGATCGCCGGCGTGCCTCCAGGTTCGGAGGGGCTTATTGTCCTGCCTTATTTGAGTGGCGAGCGCACCCCGATAAACGATCCACTGGCCAAGGGCATGATTTTTGGACTAATGTTGCATCATACGCGGGCGCATGTCTATCAAGCCTGCCTGGAAGGCGTTGGTTATGGAGTGGCGCAACATTTCCGTGGCTATGCGGAAATTGGTATGAAAACGGAAAAGGTGGTTGCAGTGGGCGGCGGCACGAAGAACCCGAAATGGATGCAGATTATCGCCGACATTTCGGGAAAAGAGCTTCAATTGGGCGGAGTGTTTGGCGCTTCATTTGGCGATGCACTGCTGGCCGCCCTTGGCGTCGGTCGTTTTGCCTCGGTCGCCGATTTGGGCCGCCTCGTCACCTTTAACGGCACAGTCACACCGAATTACGACAATTCGAAAATATACCAACCGAAGCTGGCTATCTATACGGAACTTTATGAGCGCAACAAGGATCTTATGCACCGGATGTAAATATTCGGAATAATACTTTCGTACAGGAGTATTTCACGATGAGTATGCCAAGTAATTCAGCCGCTTCCTGGCTTTTTTGTACCGATGTGGATAATACGCTCTTACGTACCGGTTTTCCGGTATTGCCAAAAGTAGCGGATGCCATGAACCGTTTTCGCGCCGCAGGTGGGCTTCTGGCGCTTTGCACCGGCAGGGCGCTCCAGTCCACCAGGAAACTGGCGGCAGACCTGAAAATTTCAACTCCATGCATTTTGTATAGTGGCGCTGTGCTCTTTGACTTTGTCAAGGACTCGGTTGTACATGTGACCACGCTTCCCGCAGATATAAAGGACGTGATATCGCGTCTCATAAAAACGTGCCCAGGCATAAGCGTCCAGGCCTATACTTTGGAGAGGGTGTACCTGATTCAGGAAACTCCGTTGTTGCGAGAAAGAGGCATTCAGGAAGAGCTGGAAGACAAGACGACAAGTGTAGAAGACATCAAGGGCGATATCATAAAACTGGTACTGACCCATCCGGAACCGCGGCAACTACAAGTCGCCGCCGACAACTGCTTTGACGAGCGGCATTACTTTGCTTTTTCCAGTCGGCGTTTTGCCGAGGTAGTAGCGAAAGGCTATGATAAGGGTAACGGCCTTCGATTGCTGGCGGCAAAGTTAGGGATACCGATGGAGAGAACTTTCGCTGCCGGAGACGCCATGACCGATGCCGCCATGTTCGATGTATGTGGCTATTCGTTCTCTCCAGAAAACGCTCCGGAGGAAGTTAAGGCACTCTGTGATATGGTTGTTCCCTCCTGCGCAGATGGAGGCATGGCTGTCGCATTCGATCTTGTTATCGATCGAATGAGATGATAATTGATAGCACTCATCTCCGGATTCTTCATCGCTAATAGTTTGCCGGGGAGTATTCTAGAGTCCGCCAACGGCCATAAAGCCTTGGCGGATTTTCTTTTAGTGCAGGGCTTTTACATGACATTTGGATAATATATCAGCCAATTGGTTTTGGAATTCAAGGGATATAGGTCTATTAGAATCCGGTAGCGCTACCAGTGGCGGTAATTTTTCAGGTCGATATTGTATTTCTTGATCTTGCGGTAAAGCTTACGGGTGGGCATAGCCAAGGTAGTCGCCGCGCTGTCTACATGTCCTTTTTCCTGTTCCAGCGCTGAGATAATGCTATTGTATTCCCTTATTTCGGGGGAGAGAGGATTCGCAGGGCCGTTGCCGCTAATATGATACGGGACAGATGCTCGTGTCGTGGTAAATTCTGCGGTTGAGGGAATATCCTGTTTCGGCGGCAATGTGGTTATTTGATGGCGTCCAGCGCTTTGGTTTAAGAGATCGTCTGGCAAATCGTGTATGGTGACCGCGTTACTTTGTGCCAGGTTGATTGCGCGCTCGATAATGTTTTCCAATTCCCGAATATTACCGGGCCAGGTGTGGTTCTCAAGCACTTCAATGACCCGCTCGTCTATCCTGTTTACTTCCTTGTTCATCGAGCGGCTATAGATCTGCATGAAATGCCGGATCAAGGGAAGAATGTCATCCACACGTTCGCGCAGCGGCGGCAGGGATATGTTGAACACATTCAGTCGGTAGAACAGGTCGCTACGGAATTTCTTTTGCCTGACCGCCTCGAAAAGATTGCTGTTTGTGGCCGCTATGAGGCGCACGTCGATTTTGTGCAGGTATTTGCCGCCGATGCGCATGATCTGCCTGTTTTGCAACACCCTCAGCAGCGATACCTGCAGTTCGAACGGCATGTCGCCGATTTCGTCAAGGAAAAGCGTTCCGCCGTGGGCGAGTTCAAATTTCCCGGGACAGCCGTCTTTTCTCGCGCCGGTGAAGGCTCCGCCTTCATATCCGAACAATTCGCTTTCAATCAGTTCTTTGGGGATGGAACCGCAGTTGACCGCTACGAAGGGCCCGTTGGCGCGGTCGCTGGCATTGTGGATGGACTGGGCCAAGAGCTCCTTGCCGGTGCCGCTTTCGCCAAGGATGAGCACATTCGACATGCCTTTGGCGGCGTTCTTTCCCATGAGTTTGACGGAGTTGATCACTTCCGAACTACCGATCAGTGATTCGAAAGTGTATTTGGCGGAAAAACCGCTGATTTTACTGACGAGCTGATGCAAATGCTCCTGTTCCTCGAAGATAAGCACCGTCATCCGGTCGTCGCACGATTCGTTGGTGATGATTTTGGTGGTTAGGGATACATTGACCTTTTTCCCTGTGGTGGTCACCAATGTGAATCCGTAGGAATTGGTATCATTGTCATAGCCGTGGAATTGTTTCGGCAGTGAAGAACGCTTGATAACCTGGTCTATCTCCATGCCGACCAGGTTGTCGCTGCCGGGGCGGAACAATTTTACCGTATTTTGGTTGTGCTGAACAATCCGCAGATCCTTGTCCAGCATAATAATTGCCGATGACAGGCTGCCTATGGTGGTGCTGAGGGTCTTGTTGGCAAGAGCCAATTCGTCATAGGCCCTCTGCATGCGGAGGTTGCCCTGTATCCCGCTGGCCGCGGCGCAGACCATGCCAAGTGTATGTGACTGATAAAACCGTCGAGGGCTGAAAATTGTCATAACGCCGACAAGATCCTCGGAACTGTCAAAAATTGGCGCAGAACAGCAAAAAAAAGGTTGGCTTCTTTTCAAGTAATGCTCCTCGCCTATGAGTTGAACGGGCTCTCGCAGGACGAGGCAGACGGTGGTGCTGTTGGTGCCGGTATATTGTTCGGTACGGATCGAACCGATTTTTGTTCGTTCTGAACTAATGTTGTCGAATTCCTGGATAAGTTCGTCCTCGGTGACAAATTGAAGCACGCAGCCATTTTTATCGGTAAGGTGGATGGTGGAATTGCTGCCTTTGACGAAATTGTAAAGGTAGTTCATATATGGGGTTGCGATTCGCATGAAAAATGCGTTCTCATCGAGAACCTTTTCAAGTTCACTTGCGGAAAGGTGTGGATCGTCCATGAGATAAGGATCTACACCATACCGTTTCGATCTTTTCCAGGAGGCAAGGACTTCCGCCCGGATCAGGTTTTCAGTTGGTGGGATCGGCTTGTCCTCCAAAACATATTTCCGCCAGCAGTTTCCGGCGTGGTTCATGTATTCGTTGGTAAAGCTCATGCCTCACTCCTCCTGCCCGCAAAATATAACCCTCTATAGCAAAAGAGGTGACAATCTTGTGTAAAAGTCAAAAAAATACCCCTCGCAATAGTATTGTACGCAAAAAGCAGACAAAATCCTTATTTTTCCTTTATTTGGCGAATTTAGGCAAAGCGGCGAGTCAGTTAATTGTCACAATAATCCCAAATGACATTAAAGTGACGTAAAAATGGCATAAGAATTTCGTATTCGCGTAGCGTTGGTGATGGCGCAGAATGTTTTGCCTGCTGGAGCTTTTAAATTTTCACCTACGTGCTGAGCATTTCGAGCCAGGGAATATTAAAGAATATGTTTCCTGAAAAAGACAAATTAAAAGAATGGGAACTCCTTATGCGGCTATACATCATATGTATTACTCAGCTTGTATGGTCTCCGCCAAGCATTGAGGAGCGGCAATGCTTTTGCGACTTTCACCGGTGTGGGACGATCCGAACCAGTCCATGTCTCAAAAGGCTTCATCTTTAGTTTTTGGGCACGGAAGTTTGGCAATGCCATTGCTTAACAAGAAGTTGAAGTCCATTCCTGTCAGTCTGGACGCAATACGGCCAAGTACGCAAAGGAGGTGAGGTGGATATAATTTTGAGTGATAAGGCTTCAGCCAGTCCCTAGATCAAGGAACCACGATTGTCGGTATGGTTGTCCACACGCACCTTTGAAGGTAGCCGTTTTTCTTGAAAACTGCCGCTTCAAAGACGTGAAATGCAACTGAACAATCGCACCGTGAGAAAAAGCAGCTTGCCACGCCGTCTCGGCGTTCTCCTCAAATTCGACTTTTCCGCCTCCGCGATACCTTTTTCGATAAATATCCTTAGACATGTCACTTTGCTCTCGCTTGCATTCGCCTTCGTTTAACGTCATTGCCTTTACGCTGTTTTTTCTTCGGTCTATCTCTCCGTTATTTCAATAACCGTAATGCCCGATGACTTGACGTGTCAGCGTTGAAGCATCGCCAAGCGCCAGCCTGCATTCCGCATGGCCGGATAGCTCCCCCTTTTATTTTTTGCGGGAGCTAGCCGACACTGAATAAGCGCTGCTGTTCGGCATGCCACGATTCACCAATGCCTGTACCGCACATCGGATGGCGTTCCGGGAGGAGAGCTCAATAGGTACAAGCGCTGCTGCAAACGGTGCGACAAGATCATGGTTGATCTGTTTGAAAGAGAAAAACTAGGCATCCTGAAAGGAGAGAAAACGATGATTGACAAGCGCGTGGTTATCATTACCGGC
>DAIOFH010000148.1:0-9485 GCA_036745875.1 Planctomycetota bacterium
TGAGGTTCACCGCTTTTTTCCGGTTTTCCTATTTCTTCGGCAGATTTATCCGGACGCCCATTCACGCCACAATACGACGCAAAAATTTGCGATTGTCAACTTTCACCGGAAATACACTGATTTTATCGAATTTTTTTATTTTCACTCAAGAAACGAGACCTTTTGTCCGAGCGGCATTTTACGCGGTTTATCGTTTAGGCAAATCGTTTGTAATGCACTCCAAGTTGTGATGCCTGTTTCCGCCGGAAGCGGGGTTCCTTATAACAGGACGCACCTTTCCTCCGCACCTACATAGAAAAGGCGCGATTGAGGTTTGCTCTCAAGCAAGTAGGCCGTCAACCTTGTCGCGGCCCGGCACAATCCCCTATAAAAGGCGGGATAAGGGGGATATTGCATCTTGCGCCGCTTTGGTCATTGTTACTTGCCCGGGCTGTAGTGCATGGGTATTCGGGCAGGATAGTTTTATTGTTCCTTTGTAGGAGGATTGACCATGATCAATTCCACCAGCGCCACCAGTGTCGCCGCAGCCGCTGCGAAAAATGGGAAAACCAGTTCCGCTCCTGATGATATCGGCCTTTTCGCCCAAGAGCTGAAGAGCCGGTTCTCGGATTTGAAAACCCGGGCGGATAAAATCCAGGCATCCCTTTCGACGTTGAAGGACTTTTTTCCGAAAGCCAATTTCACCGTCGCCGACGAGACCGAATCCGGAAGCAAGAATTACGACAGGGTTACCTCGGACAACGAAGTGAAGATCAGCGCCAACGTCCTCGAAAACATGACGGCGGACACGACCCTCGCCACCCAGATCCAGCAAATGATGGAAGGCTTCCTTGGCGGCGGCTGGGATAAAAACCTTATCGGTTCCAAGGAATTCGAAGGCCAGGTCTGGAAATCCCTGAACGTCCAGGTGGATTATGTCGGCTATTACGAATCCTACCAGACCGAAGACGGCGCAACCACCGTCGCCATCTCCAACCTGCGGATGGAGTTTGATTATCGCGTCTCGAAGAACCTCGAATCGCTCCTCAGCAGCGCCAGCAGCAGGAGCCAGCAAAGTTCGGGAAACTCCTCGTCCGCCTTGCAGGGCTGGAATTTCGAAGAGCTCGCGAACAGCTTCGGTTCCTCCTCCTGGCAGTTCTCCGGGTTTTTCTCCATGAGTGCGACCTCGATGTTCGGTTCCTCGTCGGGGAACGACCTGATCTCCTCCGGCATCCAAACCTCCAAAACCATTACGGCAATCCTGGAAATACAGATGCAGATGGAAATTCAGATGAACCCGACGGCCGGATTGTTCGGCCTGTTCGGGCTGGTCGACCCGCTGGTCCTGGACCTGGGCGGTGAAGGCTTCAACATCTCTGCGGCGGAGGACGGAGTATACTTCGACATGTACGGCAACGGGGACAAAGTGAAGACCGGCTTTATCCAGGGGAACGACGCGCTTCTCTACCTTGATAAAAACGGCAACGGCCTCGCCGACGACATCAATGAACTGTTCGGCGACACCGATGGCTATGCGAACGGTTTCGAAAAGCTCCGCGCCCTCGACTCCAACGGCGACGGCGTGATCGATGAGAACGACGACGCCTACGCCGACCTCAGGGTCTGGCGCGACTTCAATGGCGACGGCGTCAACCAGATGAACGAATCGATGAGTCTGAAAGAAGCGGGCGTCACCTCGATCGACCTGAACTACCTCTTGGGCCAGCGTAACGACGGAAAGGGCAATATCATCGCGGAAACTTCGGCGTTCACCCGCGCGGACGGCAGCACGGGCGCAATCGCCGACGTCCTCTTCAGGCACCTGATGTAATAATGACGTGCGGTATTTCAAATGATGGCATAACGGGGAGAGTCGGCTACGGCTCTCCCCGCAGCCGTTTTCGTTCAAGCGTAGAGAAGCCAACCTATCACTCCCGACGCCACGATGAGGATGATCGGATGTATTTTCGTCTTCAGGACAAGGACAAACACGGCAAGAAAAATGACGGCGCTTTTCCGATCGACGAAATTACTCCTGTCGAGCAGGGATAACGCGGCAGCCAGAACAAACCCGATCACCGTCGGCCGCAGGAGGGACACTATCGTCTTGATGTAGGCGTTGTCCCGCATGGCGGAAAGGGACCTGGACGCTGCCAGGACAAGCACGAACGGGGCCAGGCACACCATCACCGAGGCAATAGTCGAACCGAGTATCCCGCCCGAGGTCAAGCCCACATAGGTTGCGGAATTGATGGTTATGGTGCCGGGGGTTACCTGTGAAATGGCGACCATGTCGGAAAATTCGCCGAGAGTCGCCCAGCCATGGATATCCACCATCTCATGCCTGATCAAAGGCAATATTGCGTAACCGCCGCCAAAGCCAAACAAGCCGATCTTGAAAAACGACCACGCCAGGGAACCATAGAGATTATCCACGATTTTGGTCCTCCTCGGAATCCGCCAGCGGCATGCGCTTGGCCATGAGCAATCCGGCGACAACCAGCGCCACAACCACCCAGGCAGGCGAAACGCCACCGAGCCACACTACCAAAGCCGCAGCCAACCCCAAGATGATTTTCCACCAGTTCAATTTCGCCTTCAGTGACAGGCTTATCACTGACGATGCGATAAGCGCCGCCACGGCCGGCCTGACTCCGGTGAAAACCGCGATAACATTCGGATCGTCCTTGATCCCCGTAAAAAACGAGGCGACAATGATCATGACGATAAAGGACGGCAGCGCCACCCCCAGGAGCGCCACCAGCGCACCGAAAAAGCCCCTGATCCGGTGAGCGGAAAAAACCGCCGTGTTGATGGCCATCGCTCCGGGGATGGATTGGGCCACCGCCAGGCAATCGAGGAATTCCTCGGAGTCGAGCCATTGACGACGGGAGACGACCTCCCGCTCGATAAGCGGGATCATGGCATATCCGCTTCCGATGGTGAAAAGGCCCATTTTGAAAAATGAGGTGAAAATAGCGGCATAGCTGGCAGGTGCTGTCATTTGCGGGTCACCGTAAAAACCCCGTCCCACGATGGCGAAGGAGGCAGGGCAAGATAGATTGCAAGACGGTCGAGGTACATGTCGTACAGCGGACGCGGGCTGATAAAGACAAGCTCATTAAGCAGCGCTTCCGCGGACTGGAAGTCGCGTTCCTGATAGAGTTGGAAAACCCTTTCGAACGCGGCCACTTCCTCGTACCTCTCTTCGTCCTGGATCCCCTCCCCGAGCAACTCATAGATGACGATCGGCTCCGTCCTGCCGCTGACCCGCACCTTGTCGACGACGCAAGTCAGGAAGGTGTTGCCGAGTTCGGCCCTGGTCGACTGGCTGATGATGATGTTGGACGAGTACAGCTTGTTAAGTCCTTCGAGGCGGCTGGCTATATTGACGCTGTCACCCATGACGGTGTAATTCTTGCGTTGTTCGGAACCCATGTATCCGGCAAACATCGGCCCGGTATTGATGCCGCAGCCGATAGCCAGTTCGGGAAGTCCCCTGGATGACCATTCCTTTTGCAGTTCGAAGAGTTTGGCCTGCATGGACAACGCGCTCCGGGCGGCGTTTCTGGCATGGTCCGGATCGTCGGTGGGCGCGTTCCAGAACGCCATAAGCGCGTCGCCCATAAACTTGTCGACAGTGCCCAAGTTGTGCATGACGATGTCGGACATGGGGGTGAGGTATTCATTGAGGAACCGCGCCAGATCGGTTGCCGTCATTTTCTCCGATATCGCCGTAAAGCCGCGGATGTCCGAGAACAAAACCGTCATGTTGCGCTGCTCCCCCTGAAGGGCGGACATGCGGTCGGGGTGCGTTTCAAGATAACTGAGGATGGTGGGGCTCACCGACAGCGAGAACGCGCGGCGGATGAAGCGCCTGTCGCGACCCAACATTAAATGGTTCGATATGAACTGCACAACAAGAACGAGAATCGTGGACAGCATGGGAAAGGTCATGCCGACGACGACGCCCCGCCGGTAAAAGAGGAAGTAGTTGCCGACGGTCAACAATAACAACACGGCGACGCACACGATGAGGCCGGTATAGTATCCGCCATATACCAGCACTATCGTCACCGCGATCCCCGCCACCAGGATGAGGATTTGCTGCCACAGGTAATCGTTCCTGAAGCTGTAGTGCATAAAATCGCGGTTAAGCATACTGGAAAGCATGTTGGCGTGGATATAGACTCCCGGCGTCGAATCCCCGGAAAGAAGCGAGGCCCGGATGTTCCCCACTCCGGCGGCGGTGATGTCCATAAGGACGTATTTGTCGTCGAACTCGCCGTCATGCATGCCGGCCAGCACCTCCCAGGCGGGATAGACTTCATAGCTGCAGGTGCTCCGGCTGGTACTGGCGAAAAGGTCGCCGAATTCGTCGACAGGAATGTGGAGCATCTTCTTGCCGGTAGTGGAATCAACCAGGGCAACCGCCTCGATCAGGTTGTGTTCGCGCGCGTCCCGCGCCGCCACCAGGTCGTGGAAAGTGACGATCCTGTCCTGCAGTTCGATAACGTATTTGTCGCAGCCAAGGCCTATGCGGGCCATCTCCAGCGGCAAGGACGGGCAAAGGATGCCTTCGCGCCCCGCCGCCTTGTCGGTCGGGTCCGGGATATAGCGGATAAACAACGGTACCGACCGGACGGTTCCCGCCGCGTTCGGGAACAAGTTCATAAAACCTTCCCCGAGCGGCCCCTTTCCGGACGAACGCAATTTTTCCAGAGAAAGGAAGACATCGCCCGCCTGACGCAGAGCCGGGTCGTCCAATGTCGCCGTTGTCCCGTCCGGGAACAACGCCTCGACGGTGAAGGGATGCTTGATTTCTTCACTCGACCCGTCGATCTCCGGATCGTTGTAGAAAAAGACGGCCATGACCGAATTGAGCTGCGACATGATTCTGCCGAGGTATAGGTCGTTATCCAGCTGTTCGGGGTCGATTTCCTTGTAAGGCTCCGGGATTTTGCCGTAAATATCGGCGAAGGATTCCATGTAGCGTTCGAGGGAGGTACGGTCCGGTTCGCGCATCAGGAGGTCGATGCCGACGACCTTGGCGGACGAGACCTTGTCCAGGATAGCCGAAAAATCCCGGCGCGACCACGGCCATGAAGCAACCTTCCGAAGGCTCGCGTCGTCGATGGCGACGACGGCGATCTTCTTCTCGCCGCCGGCGTCGGTCCTGGTCATGGCGGCGTTGTCGGCCCTGGTCATGGAATTGATGGAGAAGTTGTCGAAGGCGTTCACCGATTCCGCAAGGAAGGAAAAGAAACGGTCAAAGCTGCTGCCGGGCCGCCCGTCCATGACCAACCCGTCTTCTACCGAGCTATGGTCGAAGCGCTCCAGGGTCAGGATGGGCTGGGTTTTGAAAAAGGTATAGTGATTGATGACCACGGCGATGATGGTGACGACAAACCCAGTGGCGAGGGGGCGCATTTTCCTGCGCACGGTGGTGTTCTGGATAGTGCTGCGTAGCGATTGGTCTGTCGAATTCATTGTGTCGTCGTTGCCTTCAGGTCGTGATAAAATAAGTTGCATGCAATTGCTTAATAAGCTCATATTTTCGCGCATAGCAATGAATATTGCAAGACATTGCATGATAAAAAACCGGAGGAGACCAGTCGGCCTCCTCCGGAGAGATTGACGAGGTAATGGAACCGTCCGCCTATTTGGCAGGAGTGGTTTTCTTGGTGCTTGCGCCCGTTTTGCGGTTCAGGGCGACGGAGGCCTTCTTCTCCAGTGCCACCTTCTGCCTGCGGCGCTTGTAGTTGGCAAACTCCACGAGGATCGGGCTGGCGATGAAGATCGAGGAGTAGGTGCCGACGACGACACCGACAAGGAGCACGTAGGAGAAGCCCCGTAGCACGTCGCCGCCGAAGATCAACAGCGCGATGATCACGAGGAGCGTGGTCAAACTGGTGATGAGGGTACGGCTCAATGTTTGATTGATGGCCGCATTGATCGTCTCTTCACTGGGGTGTTCGGCATCGCCGATGTGTTCGCGGATACGGTCGAGAACGACGATGGTATCGTTCAGCGAGTAACCCATGACGGTGAGGATCGCCGCCATGATCGTCAGGTCGATCTGGCCGTTCAGGATGCCGAGCTGGTCGGCAAGGGCGAGTGCGCCGATGACGAACAGGGTATCGTGAATCAGGCTGACGATGGTGCCGACGCCGAAGCCGATGCGAAATTGGAAACGCAGCCAGATGTAGACGAAGATGATGATGCAGGAGAAGACGATGGCCATGACGGCGTCAGTCTCCATCGCCTTGGCGACAGTCGCGCCGACTGAGGTGAAGCGCGGGAAGGGATCGGTGAAGTCGATCGCCTTGTTGCGGCGGAGTTCCTGCAGCGCTTCCCTGACGACGCCCTGCATGGCTGCGTCGTCGCGGATCGAACCGGACGGGTTGAACTGAGGCACAGAGAGAACGATTGATAGTTCGCTGACCGGAGTATCGGCGTCCGCGAGGGGATTCGTGATGGAACCGTCTTCCACCACCGGCGTCGAACCGGCGGGTCCGACGAACAGCGGCGTGACGTCCGGTTGGATGCGGAGCAGTTCGGACATTTCTGCCGGGGTTTTCGGGTTGATGACGGACAACCTCACGTCATAGGCCTTGGCGTTTTCCAGTTCAACCGCTTCCGTGGCGCCGACGACGGTATAGCCGTCCGGCACAAGGTTGAAGGCGGTTCTGAGGGATTTGCGGAAATCGTCGGCGGTGTATTTTACATTGCCGGACTTTCTCGCTTCCTCAAGGGCGTCGGCGTCGAGTTCGACTAACTTGGTCCTGACGACGAACTCGGAGTAACGCCCCTGCGCATCCGCCGGGCCGTAGGACTGGAGGGTATCCCTGGCGTCCGGGAAGTCGACCAATTTTTCGCCGGCGAGTTCACGTGCTTCCGCGATGGTGAGCGGGGCGGCCGGGGTGACGTTGGCGAGAACGCCGCCGGTGAAGTCCTGGCCGAGGTTCCTGTCGCCGCGCGAGACGAAAAGCACCATCAAGGCAATGATAACGACGGCGGAGACGACGAAAGCCTTCTTGCGCATGCCGACGAAGTTGATGTTCGCGCCTTCGAAGAAGCGGTTCATCTTGAGGTCGGTGACCCATTTCTTTTCGACCAGGAAGTCGATGACCCAGCGGGTGACGACGATGGAGCAGAACATGCTGGCCAATAGGCCGAAGATAAGGGTGAGAGCAAAGCCCTTGACCTGCTCCGTGCCGAACTGGTGCAGGACAAGCGCGGTGAGGATGGTGGTGAGGTTAGAGTCGACAATCGTGGTGAAAGCGCGCTCGTAGCCAAGCGAGATGGATCTGGCGAGCGGGTTGCCGCGTTCTCTTTCCTCACGGATGCGTTCGAAGATAAGGACGTTGGCGTCGACGGCCATACCGATGGTAAGGACAAGGCCGGCGAAGCCGGAGAGGGTCATGGTAGCGCCGAACATAGCGAGAACGGCGAGAATGATGAGGATGTTCAGGACCAAAACGACGTCCGTCACCAGACCGGCGATAAGGTAGTAGAGCGCCATGAAGATGATGACCGCGGCCGCGCCGATGATCATGGCGGTGATGCCGGAGCGGATCGAGTCCTCACCGAGGGTCGCGCCGACGGTGTTGTCGTATTCCTTCTCGATCTTTACTTTCAAGGAGCCGGACTTCAGTACGACGTCAAGTTGCTGCGCCGAGCGCTGGTCGAAGTTGCCGGTGATTTCGGCACTGCCGCCGGCGATGCGCGACTGGATGGTCGGGGCGGACTGCAGCTGGCCGTCGAGGACGATGGCCAGCTGGCGGCCCAGGTTCCTTGCGGTGACGCGCTCGAATTCCGTCGCGCCGATGGAATCGAAGGCGAGAAGGACGCGCCAGGCGGCGCGGGCGGGATCGGGTTCGGCGCGGGCGGAGGCGATCGAGTCGCCGCGCATTTCAACGCGCTTCATGACCAGGTGGAACGGGCGGGACGAAATAGAGCCGTCCGGGCGAATCTCATCCTGTTCCTTGAGCCAGTCGAAGAGCATACGACCGTCGGTGACGCAAGTGCCGTCTTCCGCGACCATTTCCGGCGGAACCGATTCGAGGGTGTCTTCATGAATATTGTATTTTTCTGCTGTCAGGTTCATCTGGCGGATGCGGGACACCAGGCGACCGAACAATTCGTCATTTTCCGATACGACCAGGCGGAATTCCAGTTCACCTTGGCGCTGGATGACGGCGAGGGCGTCTTCGGCCTGGCTCTGGTCCATGCCGGGCAGCTGGACGAGGATCTTGTCGCGGCCTTGCAGGGTTACGGGAATTTCGGCGAGACCGGAGTTGTTGAGACGGCGGCGGACCACGTCGACGGCGTTGGTCAAATCCTGGTCGATCTGGTGCTGTTCGTCGGCGAGCCTCGCCCTCTGATTGGAGATGCGTTCCTCGACATCGGCGACGGCATCGAGATTTCCTGCGGCGCGCGACTCATCGAGCTGGCGCTGAAGACTGTCGATTTCAGTCTGGATGCGACCAACGCGGGCGGGGTCTAGACGCAGGGCGAGGCGGATTTCGGTGCCGCCCTGGAGATCGAGGCCGAGATTGAAAGGAAGCCGTTCCGACCAGCGCCTCGGATCGGAGTAGACTTCGTTATAGCGTTTGCGGGCATCATCGAGGGATAAGCGCAGCTGCGGCAAACTCTGATCGTGCGGCATGTGCTTTTCTTTGTAGGTGATTTCCTTCTCAAGCCGTTCGATCCGTTTTTTCAGCGGCGTATTGGTCAGTTCCAATATGCATATTACGCCAATAGCCAACGCCACCAGCAGCTTGGAAAGCGTGACCTTGCTTCGCAGCATCAGGATGGCACAACCGATGACCATAATCGCCACCACGACGATCTGGTAGGTAAAAACATTGAACATGCCTCGGACTCCCGCTAGTCGTTTCGTACTCAGTTATAAACGATAACCCCGGGCCCATCCCCGGCGGCGAAATGCGATATCTCTATTTTTTGGCGGCGTTCGCGGCGTCCTCTTCTTCGCCCGGACGCGGCAGGACGCGGTAGATGGCCTGCTTGTCGAAAGTCATGGTGAAGTCGGACTTGGCGTCGGGACGGACGGTGACTGTGTCGTCAGTGAACGCGACGACAGTCCCGTGCATACGGCCGATGGTGACCAGCTTGTCGCCTTTGAGAAGGGTTTCGCGGCGTTCTTTGTCCTTCTTCTCCTGCGCGCGCTGGGCTTTTCTTTTCCTGTTGGTGAGAAGCCACCATACCCACATGCCGACGGCGGCGTAAAGGAGCCAGTTGTTCCATATGCTGGCCTGCGGTTCGGCCGCCTGGTTGTCGACGGGGGAAAGTTCTTCCACCACTGCTTCCGTGTTTTCGCCGACAGACGTGGTCTGACCCTGTGTGATCACAGCCGATGGGGCTTCATTTGCTTCTGCCATTTTTCTTCCTTAATCGCTGGAACATAAAATCTTCGCGGGAATGACGAACAGGTCATTCCACTCAATCAATGCCTTTTTTTTATGTATTACAAGTAAGAATCA
>DAIOFH010000149.1:0-9277 GCA_036745875.1 Planctomycetota bacterium
AAATCCGAAAAAAGTTGTATTTTCGTCGGGGCGGTTGGCGCCCTATTTTTACTATTATGTATGTGCAAAAGGAATGATGATGGCAGAATTTATCGCAAACCTTCCCTCACTTGGCGACGACGCCGGCAATGAAGCACAGGTCAGCTTTGTTTACGTCAAGCCCGGCGACCAGGTCAAGGTCGATGACGACCTGGTGGAGATGGTCACAGACAAAGCGACGTTCAACGTCCCCGCTCCCAAAGACGGCAAAATTGTCAAGCTCCTCGTTTCCGAAGGCGACAGCATCAAGGTCGGCGATCCCATCTGCGAAATGGATGTCTAAATGCCGGACAAGAACAATGGCGAAAAACCAGCCAGACGCACCCTGAACGCCGGTACGATCATGCTTGCCCTGATCGCGGCGGCATTCGGCTATATGGTTGCCAGCCGGCTTGACGGGCTGATGGCTGATAAAAACGGTGTTGTCAGGCGGTTTTTCGTCATGAACACTGAGGCGACCATTACTATCCCGGCGGAGCACGGCTCTCGTCTGTCGGCGGAACAGCTCGCCGACATCGCCGAGGAAGCCGTTCGCGAAGTCAACCGGCTTATGAGTCCGGTTGGCGAGGACAGCGATGTCGTCCGCTTTAACAACGCAGAAAGCGGGACATGGGTGACGGTTTCGCCGTCCACATGGACTGTCGTTATGGAGGGGCTGCGCTGGCATCGCCTCTCAGGAGGCGCTTTTGACCCGACTATCGGGCCGCTGAAGCGACTTTTCACCTTTGACCGGCGTGAAGCACTGGTCTGGCCGTCTGACGAAGATCTCAAAGACGCCGAGGCGCGGGTTGGCGCGGACAAAATCGAATTCGAGCGCGAAGGGATGCTTCTTTCCTGGAAAAAAGACGGGATGAAGCTGGATCTCGGCGCGATTGCCAAAGGTTATGGCGTGGACTGCGCGGTCGAGGCGCTGAGGAAAAACGGCGTCGTCAACGCTGTAGTCGAAGTCGGCGGAGAAGTAAGGACGCTTGGACAAAAACCGGGACAGATTCTACCTACTCCCTGGAATGCGGGCATCTTGAACCCCCGCGGCGAAGGGACTATCGTCATTTCAAACATCTCGGACAAGGCTGTTGCGACTTCCGGGGATTATGCCAGCTATTTCATCTATCAGGGAAAGCGCTACGAACATATTATTGACCCGAGAAAGGGATTGCCCCTTTCGGAGGGCGTAGCGAGCGTGACCGTGATCCATCCCGAGTCCTGCATGTCGGCCGACGCGTTGGCCACCACGTTGTCTGTGTTGGGAAGGGTCGAAGCCGGCAAATTTCTGCGCGAACAGGCGCTTGGCCTTTTCAATAAAGGTATCCAGGTGGTTATGCTTATAGTCGAACCTGACGACACCATCACCAGAATTGATTATGCCATCGACGGACAGGGAGAATTTACGGTAAAGGAATCAGACGCCGAATTCCTGGTTTTCGGCGGTGCGACACAAGAGGACGATACCGAAGTGGAGAATGCGGTAGATGGCGAATGAAACGGATTCCCGCTGGCGCATAGGGCTTGATCTCGGCTCGACCTCGGCAAAAGGCGTTTTGATCAATCCTGACGGTGCTATTATTGCAATGAAACTGGAACAGGCCAATACTGCGCCGGCCGAAACGGCGAACAGGATGGTCGAGGCTTTTATTGCTGAGCACAACTTATCTTCTCCTTCCGTCGCGGCCACAGGGTACGGTAGATCCCTTGCCGGAATGGCTGTAAGGAAAATCACGGAAATCAGCTGCCATGCCCGCGGAGTTCGCGCCATGCATCACGATGCGCGTTCAGTCATAGACATTGGCGGCCAAGATGCCAAGGCCATACGCCTCGATGCGGACGGCGGCGTGGAAGATTTTGCCATGAACGATCGTTGCGCAGCGGGAACCGGATGTTTTCTTGATGTTGCGGCCAAAAAATTCAACCTTACGGTAGGGGAATTGTCCGCATTTTGCGGCCATGATCCACTTTCCGAATCTGCCGAAAGTTCTTTTGAAATCAGTTCTACCTGTGTAGTATTCGCCGAATCGGAATTAATTGGTCTCACGGCAAAAGGTACGCCTCCGAAAGAATCCCTCAAGGCTGTACACAGAGCGATCGCCCGTCGGGTAATCCTCCTTTTGAAACAGGTATCAGCGGTTGAACCACTGTATTTTACCGGCGGCGTAGCGGCGAACGAAACACTTCGCCACGCACTTGAGCGGGAGAGCGGGCTGGCCATACGGGTGGCGGATCATGCCCAGTTCGCGGGTGCGTTGGGTGCCGCCCTGTTTTTATGACCTGACTTTGGGTGTTTCGACTTGCCCCGGAGATCGATAATGTGTACAATTGCGGTAACTGATTTTGGCTGTCGAGAAGGGAACGGCGTCAAAAAGAATTATTATAAGAAGGGTTTTGTCTACCGGGGAATGTTATGAAACCTGATATCATCGAGAAGCCGGATTTTCTTGTTGTTGGCGTAAGAACTTTGTGGGACTTGTCTTCCACATCGGTTGAAAATCTCTGGGCAACAAAGGTCCTTCCTCGCAAAAAAGAAATCAAGGCCGCTCCCGGTACAGAAAGTGCCGCCTTCGGCGTCTTTGGTGCAATCCCCGGCAGTCCACGACAGGTGTTCGAATATGTCGCTGGTATGATGGTTTTAACCTTGGAAGACATTCCCGAAGGCATGGTGAGCTGGGAAATACCGGGCGGGATGTATGCATCCACCACGGTACAGGGGCTCGCCGCTGTGTATCCCGCCTATCGCGAACTGGTCGACAAGTGGCTGCCGACTTCAGGTTATGAATTCATCGATGGCCCCGCCTTTACCATGTGCGCAAACATTACCAAACTGGCCGACTCAGGTTCATTGTGGCAAGTCAATGTACAGGTGCGCAATCCTGGCATGAAATCCGAAATCGATACCTGGAATATCTAAATAGTTTAATCCAGAATTCATCACCGGTTCCACTTTCAGTATATCTCGGCCTTTATCGTAAAGGGCGGCAGAGTGGATTACGAAATCAAAAAAGGTGTCCTCATCGTCAATAAACAGCTTGATGACGATTACGACGTCAGCTTTGACCGTGTATGCACCGAGCTTGTATGTTCATCCGAGAGTGATGTCGTAATTGACTTGTCAAGAGTGCGTTTCATCACTTCCACGTACATTGGCCTTCTTGCCGCGACCTTTTTTCAGGCCAAGCACAATGGTAAAAACATGACAATCGCCGCGCAGGGCCAGGTGCTCAACGTTCTGCGCATATCCGGCTTTGAGGGTTTTATGCCCATCATCAACAGCGCGAAGGCGGCAAAAAAGGACTAGCACAGCGACCAGACACATCAATATAGAGTATAGTGTAGGGGGACTTCCCTATAGGATTTCTGAAATTGCCTCGGAGATGATTCAATGCCGTTTTTTTATGCAATGGACCCTTGGTATCTGGTGTGTTTCGGCGTCGCGATGGTGCTTTCCCTCGGTGCGCAATGGATGGTGAAGTCGGCCTTCAATAAATACAGCCGTTATGGCAATACCCGCATCATGTCCGGAGCCGAAGCTGCGCGAATGATGCTTTCAGCCGAAGGAATCAGCAATGTGGAAATCCGCCGCTATGAAGGCGGCTGGCTTTCCGACCATTATAACCCCGCCAATAACGTGATAAACCTTTCCCCCGACGTCTACGACGGGAGGAGTGTCGCGGCTGTCGGCATTGCCTGCCACGAGGCTGGACATGCGCTCCAGCACGCGAGCGGCTATGCGCCGCTGAAATTGCGCAACATGGTTGTTCCGACCGCGAACCTGGGAAGCGCCCTCGGCGTGCCGCTGATCATCATTGGTATGCTTCTCGGCTCCTTGGGACTTGCCAAAATTGGCCTGGCGCTGTTCAGCCTGATCTTCATTTTCCAGCTTCTGACATTGCCGGTAGAGTTGAATGCTTCCGCCCGCTCCAAACAGGCGCTTGTACACAACGGCATTGTCGCGCCCGGGGAGGAAACAAGGGGGGTGTCTGCCGTCCTAAATGCAGCAGCCATGACCTATATCGCGGCTGCGGTCGGCACCCTGCTGACCCTGCTGTATTATGCATATCGGCTCGGCCTTCTGGGCGGCAACCGGTCAAGAGACTAGCACCTGACAATTAATTAAACGGGGAGAAGGGATGGATAGCCTGATTGCAGCGGCTCGCGAGGATTTTGCCAATGTGTTTGGTGGAACCGCCACTTATTTCGGTTTGGCCCCGGGAAGGGTGGAGGTGATCGGCAATCACACCGATTACAACGACGGTTTTATCCTGGCCGCCGCCATCGACAAGCGCATCACCATTGTCGGACGCCCGGTAAAGGGCAACAAGGCGCGGGTGCATTCAAGCTCGTTCAAGTCCGGCAGCTCCTTCGATGTGACAAATCCTACCCATTCCAATGAAGTCCCCTGGATCAATTATGTCGCCGGTGTCGTTTGGCAACTGAAGAACCTCGGCATCAATTGCCAAGGATTCGAGGCGCTGGTGATGGGGGATGTGCCGTTTGGGGCTGGCCTGTCGAGTTCTGCCGCGCTAGAAGTGGCGACGGCGCAATTCCTGAAGGAAATCAACGGCTTCACCCTGGACCCTATCGACATGGCGGTCAATTGCCAGGCTGCGGAAAACAATTTCGTCGGCGTCAAGAGCGGCATACTTGACCAGTTCACCTCGGTCATGGGCGCGGAAGGGAAATTGGTCTTCTTGGATTGCCGCAACCTCACCGATTACAATTACTATCCGCTGGGGGACGACCTGAGTCTGGTGATCGCCAATACCTGCGCCCCCCATAGCCTGGTTGACGGCGCATACAATAAGCTGCGGGAAAGTTGTTTCAGAGCGGCAAAGGTTTGCCAGGAGGCGTTCCCCAACAAGAAGATCACGCATCTCCGGGACGTCGACCTTGTCGAACTGGACGCGGTAAAGGACCGTCTGGACGAGATCGACTACAGGCGCGCCCATCATATCGTGACGGAAGACGAGCGTGTGCTGGACGCGACAAAGGCGCTCGGGGCCGGTAATGCCGAACTCATGGGGAAGTTGATGACGGAGTCTCATTTGTCCAGCCGGGACTGGTTTGGCAATTCATCTCCCGAGTTGGACATCATGGTGGATATCGCCATCTCGCTGCCGGGCTGCTATGGTGCGCGGCTCAGCGGCGGCGGGTTCGGTGGGGCGACGGTGAACCTGATCAAGAATGAGAACGCGGCCAATTTTGCAGCCGACCTGAATGTCAAATACTTCGAAAAAACCAAGATCCAACCTGAAATCCACCTCTTCACCGCAGGCAAGGGAGCGACGGGCGGGAAGTTCGTTTTCGATTGATGGGCACCAGACCGCTTTAAAACCTGAATCCAACATGAATATAGGCTGTGTTTCCCTTGCCCTTGAGCGTTGTGACCCGCTGTTGGTTGATCCGTTCCTTCCAGGCGACTCGTTCGTGCTTGAATCCGGTTTCCAGGGTTACGCCATACGGGAGTACGTGGCGAATGCCCGCGTACGCGGCCCAGGCTGTCGCCGTATTGCCCAGGCCCTGATACTTGTCCTTGCTGCGCAGGTAATCGCCGGCGGCGAAAAGTATCCAGGATTTGCTCAGGTCGAATGATGCGCCGTAACTGAGGGAATCGGAGTCGACATCCTTGTAATGGTCGACGTTCCAGCCGCGCATCCATTGTCCCCAGAAATACAGGCGGTCGGCGAAGGCAGGGCGGTAGCTGGCCGCGAGGGAGAGTGCGGTATTGTTGATGCTGAACCCGTTTTGTTTTTCCCCCGGATTGAGCGTTTCCTGGTAGGCGTTGTCGCGGAAGTTGGCAAGGCTGGCGCTTAATTTCAAGCCCTCCATGACTTCAAAGCCAATGCGGCCGGAGAAACTGGTTCCGTAATTGCGGTTTTTGTAGGTATGGTTTTCGAGATGTATTTGTTTTGGCGAGTTGTTGTCTCTGCGGCCATTGAGTTGGTTATGGTTTTGGAACAGGGAGAGTTCCACCAAAAGCCGCCCGTCCAACCCCTCCCAATACGGCGCGATCTGGGTGATCCTGGCATGGTCCCAGTAATTGTGTCGCGGAAGAAAGTCGCCGGTCACGCCCTGGGATATTCTTGAACCGCTCTGGGGGGCGTATGTTCCCCAGAGACCGTCGGTGAATGCACCGTCGCCGCACTCAGCGTAATTGCCGAGAATGCCTACCGCATTGTCTTCGCCGAAAATAAGCGATTCACGACCGACGAGGACGCCGAACCCGCTGTTCTGGATGTTTTTCCATCGTACCCAGTATGTCTGGGCGTTGTCGGAACTGGCGCTCGAGGAGCTTTGCAGGTTTATTTGGACAAAGGCATCGAAATGCTCGCTGACGTTCGCTTTCACAAAGACCCTGGCATGGGAAATCCTCAGGTCCGCCTGGGTGATGTCGGCCCGCCGGATATAGCTGCCGGCCGGCTGGCCCGCACCATCCGGATTTGCGTATATGCTGTCGATTTTGGCGTCGTAAAAATAGTAGCGGGTGTTGAGACGACCGCCGACGGTGGCCGAGGCGTTTTTGTTTACGCCGAGAACGCCTTCAGGCACTCCTGCGAAATTGGCGTTGGCGGCGCTGTAGTTCATGCGTGCCTCCAGGTCGTCCGAAAGCTCCTGCTGGGCGGCAAGTTTTTCCCGCAGGGTACGGAGATCCACATCCTCCGCCGCCGCAGGCCATGCCAGCAGGAAAAAGCAGCAGCATAATGTCAGGATCAGGTTTTTCATAATCCCTTATACATCCTTTTGTCGGTTTTTATTTGCTGCCCATTATAAGGGGCGAATTGTATTATTGCAATCTCCTAACCGATTGTTGAGGAACTACAAAAAAAGCGCCTGCGGCCAAGCCGGAGGCGCTGTATTGAATCAGGTTGTATTTGCCTGGTGCAAGGCGATGCAGGGCATTCCTGTTCGCGGGCTAAATGCCCATGAGCTGGTTCAGGGCTGCGTCAAGGGCTTTGTCCAGTTTCTCAGGCGTAAAATATGTCCCGTCATTAACCTGGGAGCGGATGGCCATCACTTTGTCCATCCTAATGCCTTCGATACCCTTGAGACGCATCACGTCGGAAGAAATCTCGACCGAGTCGGTTGCCTTGGCCGGTTCAGACATCCGGTAGGCATTCTTGATCTTCTTCGCGGGATGCATGCCCCCCATGCTGTTCACGCCATGTACATGATCAACCATATTTTCTCCCCATCTCTCACGCGACCGGATTGCCCGACCGCTTTCTCACACTGATAATAACTATACATGTCCGATAATAGCTATTCAAGATGCTAGTCAATTTTTTTTGAATAAATGTCGAATGGGCATAAATCAATCGATCACACCGGAATCCCGGATGCCGCGAGGCGCTTGCGGATTTTTTGAATCATTGCGCCGTGGATTTGGCAAACGCGGCTCTCCGTCACATTCAAAAGGTCTCCGATTTCCTTGAGCGTCAACTCTTCATCGTAGTACATGACGACAAGTTGTTTTTCTTTTTCAGTCAGCATCTCCATGACTTTTTCAATAATCTCTTCCGCTTCAAGGCGGGCGCCGGGGCTGTCGTCGCGATTGGCGAGAAGGATGTCTTCGAGGGACTTCCTACCGCCGCCGGGACCGTTGTCGGAAAGGCTGATCCTTCGCGCAGCCTGGGAACCCATTTCCGCATCCCAGTATTCGTCCATGGTGAGGCCCGCACCTTCGGCGATTTCCTCGGGGGAGGCGAAGGAGTTTTTACTTAATAATTCTGATTCAACGCGCTCTATGCGGCTAACCCTGTCGCGAACCACGCGGCCAAGGACATCATGGGAACGGAGTTCGTCCAGTACCGATCCGCGGATCCTTGTTATGGCGTATGTGGTGAATTTGGCGTCCCTGGACGAATCATATCTGTCTATCGCCGACACCAGACCCACATACCCGGCGGAATAGAGGTCTTCCCTCGAAATGAACGAGGGGAGGTTAATGGCCATCCTGGACACGGTGATCTTCACCAGCGGCAGATAGCTGTCAACCAACGCCTCGTATGCTTCGCGGTCGCCCTCCCGGTACTCTTTCCACAATTTGTCCCTAACGGAATCGTCCAGTATTGGATCGCCGTCCCGGTCTGGTTCAGAGTTATTTTTATTATTGCCAAGGTTTTTGGCTGCCATGCAAAACCAATCTTCGAGTGTCTTGGGAATCGTATACTCATAATTTCTTGAAAACGACGGTTTCTTTCAGCCAAAGGCTGACAAAGAAAAAATATTTTCCTTTTGATCCAGTCGCAGTATAATGGATTAACTAATATTTACAAATCAAAACAACGTGTGATTCGGCATTTTTCTCCTTGGCTCGACTTTTTTCCTTGACTCATGGGCCAACTATTAATTAAATATATTGAGTTCCAGCCGAATTTCCTTCATTAGGGGTATTTCCGGCCGGATACCGTGCTGCCAAAAGCCGCCGCACCGCTTCCGAAGAGCGGTGGGGTTTTTTTGCTTTTTTGACATAGATCTACCTATCGTACATGTTTTGTGTCGATAACGCATCAATGTCCGGAGCCATCTTGCTCCTGGTAGCCTCAAGTTGCCGATGCTCCGGTATTTGAGGTATATTTTTTATATTTGGAGGAATTCTATGGGCCGTTACATTGGACCCAGAACCAAGGTTTGCCGTCGTCTTGGTTTTATGATCTATGACAACACCAATGTTGAAAAAGCGTTTATGAAACGCGAACAAGAACCGTTCCGCCGCAAACAGTCGGAATATGGCCGCCGTCTTCTCGAGAAACAGAAGGTCATGTTCTATTACGGCATGCGCGAGGGCCAGATGCGCAAGTTCTTCAATCTCGCCCGCCGTACCAAAGGCAACACTTCCAAGGCATTCCTGATTGCATGTGAACGTCGTCTCGATAATGTCGTCTACTCGGCCGGCTTCGCCTCCTCCCGCGCCCAGGCCAGGCAGATAATCTGCCACGGCAATATCAGGATCAACGGTAAGCGCGTCGACATCGCCAGCTACATGGTCGATACAGGCGATTCCATTACCATCTCAGACAGGCCCGGCGTCCGCAAGATCGTCAATGACATTGTCGAAAAGAAGTCCGGCTATGTCGCTCCCGACTGGATCGCCGTCGATCCCAAGACCCTTACTGCAAAGATCGTCCGTCTGCCTGTCCGTGAAGACGTTCGTCTGCCTGTCAATGAACAGCTTCTGGTCGAATTTTACAGCAGGTAACGACAGACTGGGTAAAACGAATTTTGTATTGCATAGGCCGCGCTACGCGCG
>DAIOFH010000150.1:0-4009 GCA_036745875.1 Planctomycetota bacterium
CTCTTGGAGAAGCGGAACGGATACAGCCGCCTGGCTGGCGACGAGGCGTCCTCCGCTTGGATGGCGCTTCTGGAGGATTTCGCGAAGTCATACACGGATTATGGCATTGCGGAATGGCGAAATGCAAGGACCGATGCTTTTGGCTGCTATAAGAATCTTCTTGAGCATGAGTCATTGAAACCCCCGCCGGTGGATTCCGACACTCCTCAAAACAAAGCACAACGGAAATGGGACGCGGAAGCAAAATGTCTGCAGGATTTGTATAAGCAGGCTTACTTGAAGTTCGAAAAAATCGATGATGCGCGGAGCGAGGTCGGCGGCGCGGAGATGAAAAGCAAGGCCCTCGATGATGCCGAAGAACGACTTTACTCTATGTATCCCGAGTTGCACCGGGCCGTTGTAAATCACATGAAAGACGCCTGGCAAAAAATCAACGATGAAAGGATCGCGCGAAACGAAAGTCGGGAGGGCACGGAGAAGGAGAATCTCCCTTCCTCGAAGCTCCAACGATAATCAGGCATTACCGTATGATCCGCGGTACCTGTAACACCACCCAACCCGCATAGGCAGCCTCTTGGAAAACAAGGGGCATTGATGAAAAGGATTTTCCTATTTTTGTTGTTGTCGGTCGTGGCCAGCTGCGGCAAGGGGCACGCCATGGCCGTGATCGACAGTTCCAACCTGGCGCAGAATATTGTCGCGGCGCAGGAGGCGATGCGGCAGACGCAGAATCAGATTCTCCAGCTGCAAACTCAACTGCAGCAGTACCAGCGCATGCTTCAGGATGCGATGAATCCTGGCGATTGGGCCTGGGGCGACGTCCAGAACACCATCAACCAGCTCAAAAACACCATGGGGTCGATCAAGAACCTCTCCAACATGGCGGGCGGCTTCGACCAGCTCCTGTCGCAGTTCGGTTCCTACGACGACTACACGAGCGGAGCGGGGTATGGCGGAGGACATTCGAAGGCGTCGTCCAGCCTGATGGCCGGGGATTATGCCGGGTCGCGAATGCAGAAGGACACCGCCGACGATCTGCTTCGCGTCATCAAGGAACAGGAGGAGCAACTAGAGCAGTACAATAGCCAGTTCGAGAAATTGAAAAACAGCGCGTCATCCGCCGAAGGCCAGCAGGAGGCGATACAGGCCAGCAACCAGTTTTTATCGCTCCAAGTGCAATTGCTGACCCAGATTCATACGCTGATGATGGCGCAGAACAACATGATGGCGTCGATTGCGCAGACGGAGAACAACCGCGAGGCGCGCAATCGCATGGGAAGCGCGCTCCAGTTCGGCGAAACGGACATGTTCCGCGCCGAGAGGGAAGGGTCTGGCAAATCGTTCGGCTTCACCGATTAGGGAGGCGGAACGTATGCGCGGATTCATTCTGGCGGCGCTCCTGGCGCTGACGGTGTCTTTTGTGGCGATGCCGTCCGTCTCGCAGGGGGCGGAGGCCAAGATACTCGACACCGTGGTCGGCAAATACAACGCCGCCGCCAAAGGTTGGGAGCCGGTTCTCAAGCAGGCGGCGAAAAGGTTGTTCATCACCCTGTGCATCATCAGCCTGGTGTTCACCGCCGGGTACGGATTTCTCCGCGGCGGCATGGGGCTTGGCGATTTTTTCACCGAGTTCCTCCGCTTCGGCATAACCATGGGGATATTTTACTACCTTCTCGAAAACGGGCCGGTGATGGCGAAGGCCATCATCGACTCCATGACGCTGCTTGGTCAGAACGCGTCGTCCACCTACAACGTGAAGCTGACGCCCTCCGACATTTGCACCCAGGGCTTCGGGCTGATCTACGACGCCGTGGCGGAATTCGGGAAAAGCGATTATGCGACGGGAGTGATGGTCATCGTCATCGCGCTCATGATCGCCCTGGTCTACGCGGTGATCGCGGCGCAAATGGTGGTGCTGCTTTGCTCGTCGTGGATACTCATCTACGGGGGGGTGTTCTACCTCGGGTTCGGCGGCGGCAACTGGACAAGCGACATCGCCAAGAATTATTTCAAGACGGTATTCGCCCAGGCGATGCAGGTCTTCACGTTCTGCCTTCTTCTGGGAATCGGGCAGGCCGAGATCCGAAGCCTGACCGTCGGTCTGCGAACGACCAAGAGCGTGACCGTGGCGAATTACCGGTGGCTGTTCGG
Source organism: Planctomycetota bacterium (assembly GCA_036745875.1). Classification (GTDB taxonomy): domain Bacteria; phylum Planctomycetota; class SZUA-567; order SZUA-567; family SZUA-567; genus DAIOFH01. Next base: position 2,152 of record DAIOFH010000150.1, read on the forward strand.
CCTCACCGGCGAAGACGCGACCAAGGTGGTCACCTCGGAAACCCTGACCATGACGGGCATGTGCGTGGCGCTGGTATTCGCCGTGATTCTTTGCATCCTGGTGAGCCGCGTCCCAGGCATGATCGCCGGCGTGATCAACGGCTCGTCCATTTCGGCGATGGCCTTCAGCGGCGTCGGTGGCGCGGTGGGGTCGGCGCGGAACATGATGGGGTCTGCCGCCGGCATGGCGACGGGCGCCGGTATGATGATGGCCCAGGCGTCGGGAGCCGGAATGGCTCTCAGCAGCGCCTACAAGGCGATGCAGGATCACAAGGCGAACGGGGAGGGCGCTTTCGCGAAAGGAAAGGCGACCACCGGGCTGCGCGGCTTGAAGAATTCCCTCTCCGACATGAAGTCGAGCCTCAAGAGCAGCTATGCGCAAACCCGGACGACTCCCGGCATGATGTCCTCCAATATCGACGGGAAGGTGCAGCAGAGGCAGGCCGAACGGGAAAAGGAAAAGGCCGAGAAGGAGAAGCAGACGGCGCAGAACGGCGCGTCGGGCGGTTCCCCCGGCGAGGCGAAGCAGAACCTTGACACGGGGGCTTCCAAGGCCGGCGGGGGTGACGCCGCTTCGTCCGGAGCGGACGCGAACGGAGGGAAAGCCGACGCGAACCCTTTTGACGGCGGCGGGACGCTGTTCGGGCCATCTTCCGAGGGTGGCGGCGGGAATGGCTCGTCCGCCTCCGAGGAAGCGGGAGAGGGCGGTCGCCACGGCGTTTCCGCCGACGGCTACGACTCGGGGCAGGATGCCGAGTTTGGGCAGAGCGCCTTCGACGACGACGGCGGCTTTTCGTATGAACATTCGGAGTATGACGACGAGATCGCCCAATGGAGGGCGGCGGTAGAGAACCATGACCCGAGCAAAATCGGGCTGCCTGACAGCGAGTAGAATAAACTCACGCCACCGGTGTTACACCGGTGGCGCTTTTTGCAGGGCTTGGCTGTTCCTTGCTTATTCTATCGTTGGCGGTCCTGGCTCTTTGACTTATCGTCGATGCCCAGGGCTTCGCGTTGCATTGCCTTGTACAGGCGTTCCGCCGTTTGAATGTTTCGATGCCGATACCAGACAAGGTTCTGCTCCTCGTCGCTGGTCCCGTCCATGCCTTTGGCCTTGTTTTGCAGTCTCGTCATGTGGCCCGACAAGAGCCTGCGAATAGCGTCTTTTGGCAAGCCGGCGCCGTCGTGTTCGTTTTTTCTGAGTCTCGTGCGGGATGAGTAGGCATGAAACCTTTGCGCGTCCTGGTCTCGGAACATCAGGTTGTCATTGATTTCTTTCATCCCATCAACAGCTGCCCGCAAGGTGCTCAGGATGGTGTTTTGCGGGAAGGTGCCGCGATTTTTCTGTGACGTGACCTGATAATGTTGTAAATCCGCAATGCAAACGACCCACTCCGCGGCGACAACCATGTGAAAGTTCTCTGAATCCCCTGTCCGTGCAAGAAGTCGCTGGAGTTCCCGGCATTTTTTGTCGGCCAGTTCCTGCGGTCCCATATCGCAAAGAGCCGCGTCTTTGGCCTTCCAGTACGCATTTGCGGCGACCGCCAAACGGTAGCGTAATCTAACTTCCGATTCGTTCAAGCCAATCCGTTCCATATTTTATCTCTGCGTCTTTCAAGTTAAGGCCGCTTGTTTTCAATGCCATGGGATCCATTCCGGCCATGGTCGCAAGGCACTTGGCCAGTTCCGGAGCGAGAGGAATTTCCTGCAGAATCTCATAGGCCCTGTCCTCATTGCCTTTTTCCATCTCAACGTCCGCCGCATCCATCAACGCTTTTGTTTCCTCCCAGGACATGGTGGATTCCCATGTATCGATTTT
>DAIOFH010000150.1:4109-9204 GCA_036745875.1 Planctomycetota bacterium
GAAAATAGTTGGCAGCGCCGATTCGCCTAACTCCAGTGCCGCGCAAGGTATTCCGCAAGGTACGCAGGCATTTTGACGCCGTTCCGCCTGACCTTGACGACAAACAGTTCCCACGCCGAGGCGGGCATCGTGGCGCGGTTGGCGCCGTGCGATTCCCACCGTTGCCACTGGCGCAGTTGCTTGTGTACCAGGTTCGCGGCTTCCGTCTGGCTCAGTTTCGCCCTGGCGCGGAGTTCCCGGATCTGCTCCGGGGTCGGTGGCCGCGGCGGCAGCCCTGGCTTGGTATTGGTGGGGGTTGCCATTGCTGTTGCTCCCTTGGAAAGCGGGGCGTGGCGGAAGCACGGGGCATCCGCCACGCCCATTGTCGAAGCATCCGCTCATTCTTTCGGTTCTTCCATCCGGTGCGCCTGTACCGCCATCTCGCACACCTGCAGGAGTTCTTCCTTGTCTTGCGTCCGTTCCAGGTATGGCAAAATCCTCTCCTGGAATGCGCGAATCTGTTCTGTCGTCATCACTCTCTCCTGGCTTGATCGTCGGTTCGAACCACAGGGGCGATCATTGTATTGTCTTTACCGCTTGTTCTCAAATACGTTTCTCGCATTGTGGATAGCTTCGCCAAGGGCGACGAGGTTGGGATACCGTTTTTTGGTTTTTTCGCCGATATCGCGCAGCGCCCGAGTTTCGCCGTGATTGACGTAGTGGGCAATCATGTCCAGAGACAGTCGTGTCAGTATGGAGTCCTGACTGTTCAGGCACTCGGTCACGGAGAAAGAATAATCATATTCGTTGTACAGGCTCAACACGAGCTTTGCGAGGCGACCGCTCCCGCCGCAGCGGTAATGCCGGATATAATCCCAGGCTTCATGGTACGGGGATTCGAACTTCGATACTTCCGCGGTTGTGTCCTCCATCACGCCCTCCTTTCGCTGTTATTCCAGAGTCCCTCGCGCGTGTCCCTTTCCACCTTGTGAAATTCCGGTTTCCATCTGCTCCAGTCGATCCGTTCCAGCGCGGCGGCGAGGAGCCGCTCGTTATGGTCATCGACGGCAAGCGTACCGCAGAATTCGTCGACGACGTGGATGCCGAATCCGGAGCGCAGAAAATTCCTGACGAACCGGCGTTCCGCTCCGGGGAAGGCGTCCTCGACGGCATGGCAGGCGCGAAGCCACAGTCGTCCGCCGATCCCGGGGTCGCCGCGTCGCTTTCCGATCTCGCCGGCGAATCCCCATTCGTCCTCGCGCGGGTATTGGTATTCATCGGGAATTCCGTTGCCGGTGCCGCTGGTGTTCATGTTTGCTCTCCTTCCTGTGCGTCTTCCAGTTTGCTGTGGTTCAGCGACTCCAGTACGCGTTCCGCCGCCCGCACGGCGTTTGGGGTGAGCTGTCGCTGCCACGCCTGGTTGCGACGGGACCAGTTGAACGCGGCGCCATGCATCGCCTCGCTTCTTTCCGGAACGCGTTTTTTGTCGTCGAAAAATATCTGGAGGCGGTTGGCGTCGTAGTTCGCGACGACGCTTCCGCCGTCGAACCGCCACCCTTGCATCGTGGGAGCTTCTCGTTCCGCCTTTATCTCGGCGATGCGTCGCTTGGTGCTCTTGATGCCGGCTTGCGCGTTGCGGCGGGCGTAGGTGGGCATTCCTTTGTGGATGGTGCCCTGTAAAAACTCGATCTTCGCCTCCAGCAGTTCGACGACATGGGGATCGTTAGCGGGGATCGTCTCGCCTCTGTCCCATTTTCCGGCGCGGATGCGTTCCCGTTTGACTTCCAGGGGGAGTAGCTCGTACAGGTGTTTCTTTGTGTTGTCGAAGAAGCGTTGCGCCTTTTCGGCGAACTCCGCGGAGCTGGCAAGGATTTTGTCGGCGCGTTGCGTCATTTTCTTGCCGGGGTATCTTGCCGGGCCGCACACGTTCACAGGCATGTAATCGGCGCGCCGGCGGCATTGCTCGTTGTAGTGGGTCAGCGCGAATTTCCGCCAGTCGGCGCGGCGTTGCTCGAGGTATTCCTTCTGTTCGTCCGTGAGATCGTCTTCGGGGAACTCCCGTCCGAACCGCGCGAGCGCGTGTCGGGCGTCGTTTTCGATGCCCGTTCCCGCGTCGAAATGGCTGGCGTTGTTCGCCCGCCGGACGTGGTCCTGGTTCAGGAGCGGACGGCGCCAGTCGGTCTTGGCTATGGCGTAGGCGCAGTCGCCGTCGGTGACGATGAGCCATTCCCCGTGTTCGAACCACACGGACAGGTCGGGATCGTCGCCTCTGTCGGCTGTGATGACGCGGAACCCTCCTCTTGGGGTTGTGACCCGCTCGTGTTCGGCGGGGGCATGTTCGGCCGCTTCGGCGTGGTACAGGGTGGTGTCGGGCATTGCTGTTCCTTTCGCGGAGTTTGAGGGTTCATTTGACGAGCTGGTATTTGATCGAGTTACTGCGGTATTTCCGCCGCGCTTTGTTGTTTATCGCATGGATGCGGATTGCGGTGCTATAATGTGGGCGACGGTTCAGTTGTCATCCCCGTCAGAAGGGGAGTAGTCGATGTCAGGCCAGTAAAACACCGCCTGCCTTCCCATGTCGTCCCAACGCATCGTGTGTTGCAGCAGTTCCATGACGCTTCTCACCGCGTCATAGTCGCTCTCCAGCATGCATAGTTCCTGCGTTTTCGTTTTGCCGCCATCCCCGTCCGCGGTTTCCTTGTCGCGTTTTTCGTCGTCGTAGGCGTTGTAATACACCGCGTTGTCGAGCTGCTCCGTGAGGAACCTCAAGATGACGGCGAGGGGCGATTCGTCTCCGACCAGAGCGAAGCATCTGTGCCCGAACATCCCGCGCCCGGAGTAGTCTCCCATTACGGTGAATCCGCTTTCCTCGGCGAAATGCGCGAAGTCCTCGAGAATCTCCTTCATTGTTTTCTCCTTGTTCATGGGCCGGTTGGCCATTCCGGTTGATCTCAGGCGTTGGCAAGCTCCCGCCGTATTCCCCACACCACCTCGAGTGCCGAGCCGAAAAACCGCGCCCGGAGTACGGAGCAGACGAGGGTGGTTTTGCCGTCCTTCGTGTAGATGTACCCGCCGGCGTATTTGCCGCGGCCTTTGCCGAACCTGCCGTTCATGCCGGTATCTGCCAGTATGGAGTTCACCTTCTTGATGGTGAAGTGCATGCGTTGTTCCTTTCCGCCTGTATGGCGTCTCGTTATTCGGCGACTTCCATTTCCACATTCGGCGCCGTCTCCTTCTCGGGGCGGTGGTCGTCGATGCCGCGGAGGGCGCCCTCGGTGGTGATGTCCTCGTCGGCCGCGAGAATGCCGTAGGCGCGCGTGAGGTGGGCTGCGACGCGGTCGAGGTTGGCGGCGTCCTCCAGGTCGATTCCCTCCAGGGCGCGGTATTTCTCGGCTTCCTTCACCTCGATCCGCAGCAGGGCGAGGAGCGCCCTGATTTGCTTGACGGTGGCGTGGTATCGTTGTGCGGCGGCTTGCTGGCGCATGGCGTTCTCCTTGTGCGGTCTTGGCGTTCCATAAAAAGGCGGGATCGTCGTTATCTCCCGGTTTGCCGTTGTGGGCGTGTATCGGGGAGGATGCGTTCACGCTCGCCCGTATAATTTCTGTAAAAGTTGCATGGCTTTGGGTTCTGCTTTTAAGGTGATGCGTGATAATGCGTTAATTGTCTTTCCTATTTATAATATACGGCATAAAGACGCATTAGTCCAGGTGGAAATGTAAAAATTGCAAAAATAATCATGGAAAGTTGCCAGCGTTCCTGTATAATGTCGTCGGTGTCGATGAGAATTGGCAGTCGGCATGCAGCTTTCTTTCCGGTGCATAAAATTGTCACGAGGCATTGCGGGCTATTTTGAATGTGTATCCGTGTTTACGACCGTGCGGCGCGACGGCGGCGACCGATCTTGGCCGGGAGGGTGGGCGTTGACGATGAAGCATTGGCACTCCGGGGAGGACAAATGCGTGAGGGGACATTTGGACCGCTTTTATCCCATGGCGCGGTTTGCCTGGCTTCGCATGCTCACCTTGCCGGTATTTTTGAGATATATGCGGGGGAATGGATCGTGGAGGAATGTCGTTCTCATGGAGCGCGAAACGATTCGGAGCGGGGGGGACGCGGGAGGTATGGCTGCTCCATGCCTCCCGTGCCGGATGCGAAGGGTCCATTTGGTCATTTATAGAAAATTACGTTTGCTGAACAGCTTCTCCAGGTGCTCGCCGATGGTTTCCATGGCGAAGTCGAATAACGGCGTCGAGATTTCTCCCCGGTCGTGCATTTCGTCCGCCTTCAGTATTTGGGCGATGATGCTCTTTATGGGGTCCGCGTCCTTTGGAGGCCCTCCGGTCGTGACTTTGCGGCCGGTTGGGGCTTCACGTTGCGCGGGAGCGATTTGTTTCGACGAAGGCGGCGTTTCGGCGACCTGTGATTCGTCATCGTCGTCGGCGTGTTCTTCGAGGGCGGAATGCTTTTGTTTTATCTGCGATACCTGCCGCAGTTCCTGATATATTTTCCCCCAATTCCCGGGAGCGGTTTTCAAGTGCTCGACGGGGACGCCGAAAGCGTCGGCGATTGTTTTCAGCCAGCGTTCGTTCGGAGTGCGGTTGCCATGTTCCCAATGCGACCATTGCGCCGGTGAAACCCCGATCGCTTCGCAACATTCCTTTCCGCCCCCGAATCCGGGGAATTTTCTCTTTCGTTCGTCCTGGATCCTCCATGCGATTACCATGCGCTGTTCGGCATCGATCGCTTTCTTTTTGGCGGATGTCTTCTTTATTTTCTCAGGCATGACGACTCCCAACTGTCAAATGGCACCAGCCTTTCGACGGCAATAATACCACTCTCCACCGGATGCCGATTCATCGCGGCCATGGCGCTCCGGAATATTTCATCCTACCCCGGGCCATCGCAATTGCTTGGCTTCCCACACTGTTGCTCTCCAATAACTATAGAGAATTACTGTAAAAAATCAATTCATTTCGGATTAAAAAACTTACCACAAAGACATCTGTAACATATTGACTGTCATGGCGTTTCGATTAACCATCCGCTTGTTTCCGTATTTTGTCCAATATCTTGCCAATGGTACGCTCGATGCCATCAGCAGTAAATATTGCATGCT
>DAIOFH010000151.1:0-9092 GCA_036745875.1 Planctomycetota bacterium
GGGATTGAATCCCGGCCCCTTTGACTGCAATATTCAACTTTTTTCAGCAATGTTGAAGGTCGCGGCCTCGGGTTCCGGGCAGTTCAATAAGAAGGAGTCCAAGAAGAAGGCCGAGAAGGCTCGTGACAAAACCGGCCGAGCCGGTTGTGCCTGCCAAACCCTGAATTGTGGCCTTCGTGGTCATTGGATGAACTTTCCGGGCGTAAGCGCCGCGAGCAAAACGCAAAAACATTATTTGAAGCAAATAACAATGCAGACTAAAATTAAAAAGTCAAGCTTTTTTTCAAAAATCCGGAACTTTTTTTATTTGACAGACAGGTCGAAATCAACGTAAACCGGAATTTTGCAATAGGTTCACACAATTTCTTGACGGGAAAACATTAGGCTTTACACTTAGGAAATTATAGATTTCAAGAAATACTGTGATTACCGGGGACAATCGGGGAATAGCCCGGCTACAGGAGCGAACATTGAGCAAAATGTACACGGGAGCAGGACGCCTGTTCCAGGAGGTATCTGCCCTTCCGATGGACGAGGAAGGGCTGCAGGATATGAAACGTCGTATAAAACTACACCCGCATTTTCTCGGCGAGCCGCTGGTGGTGGTCGCCGAATCGGACGATTTTCCGGGAGTCACGGAACACGGCGACGATACTCTGATAGCAATCGACTCCCTTGGGCGGTCCACCGCGATCACCATAGCAATCGGCACTGCCGACATCAAGGAGCAAATCGCGACCCTGCAGCTAGCCGCGCACGCCTCCTCCCTCAATCCGGACGAACTTGGCCGCATCTGCCGCAACTTCGCCGACCGCCCGCAAAACGAACAGCTGCGCCGCCTCTGGACGGAAATGGATGTGGAAATGTCCGAGGATTCGGTGGAAATAGCCAGCCTTCTCGCAGCCGCCTTCGAGCGCGACGCAGAGGACTTCTTTTCCCTGATCAACAACTCCCAAAGGATCATCATCGCGGCGGAAGGGTTTTCGTCGCGCCTGGTGAACGTCATCCACTGGCTCAACTCGGGGGGCATCAATGCCTGCGGCCTCAGGTACCGCAAATACATCGTCGGCGGACAGGACGTTTTCGCGGTCGAGCAGGTAGTGCCGACCACGGACCCGGCAGTGGACGGGCCGGTGGCGAAACGCGCATCGCCGGACCTCGCCGAGCCTTGGCGGGTCAAGGGAAAGGTTTATCACACGGAGCGCATCAATCCGCGCATCGCGTCGACTCTCGAAGATCTTCTCTTGATAACCAAACCGTCGACATTTACAATCAACTGGAACAACAAATATTATTTTTGGATTCGCGGTTCCAGGAGAAACCTCCGTATCCGGACGTACAGTCGGGACCGGTTGGAAATAGGCTTTTACAACGCCGCGCCGGCGGCGGTGGCGGAATTTCTCGAACCATACGACCTGTCGGGGCTGGAAGTCGTTTCCATCGGCGGGTATTCGGACTCCCCGTTTGTGGTTATCGGGCCGGACACTCGCCTCGACGAACGCTGGCACGCGTTGTTGAACGACTGGCTTTCCGGCGCGAACCCTGGCAAGACAACAATAACCAATACAGGTTCCTCCAGGCTGGATTCGTTGAACAACAGCCAGTTATGAAACAACGACGGTAACGGTCAATACATTGCCATACCACAAACAGAAAGGAAAAAACCATGATTAAAAAGGCAGTTCTTTTCCTTGCCGATGGATTCGAAGAAATGGAAGCGCTCACGCCTGTCGATGTCCTGCGCCGGGCGGGCGTGGAAGTGACAGTGGCCGGCATCTCCGGCAAATCGGCAACGGGCGCCCATGGAGTTACAGTACAAGCAGATATTGCACTATCCGAATTAACTGGTAATTTTGACCTCTTGATCTTTCCCGGCGGCATGCCTGGTTCGAAAAATCTCGGCGAATCGGCAAAGGCCAAAGAGCTGGCGATAAAGCATGCAGGCGCCGGAAAACTGATCGCGGCCATCTGCGCCGCACCCGTTTTTACCCTTGGGGCTTGGGGAATTCTGGACGGGAAGACTGCGACCTGCTATCCTGGTATGGACAACTTGTTACCAGCGGGAGTGAAATTCTCGCCTGATCGGGTTGTGGTCGACGGCAACGTGATCACCAGCCGCGGTCCGGGAACCGCCACGGAGTTTTCACTGGCTTTGGTAGAAAAACTTGTAGACAAGGCCATGGTCCAGAGCTTGTCCAATGATATGGTCGTCAAGCAATAATGGCGAATCGAATTGACGTCGGCGATTTGGGGGGAACAATCACCCACGAAACAATCAAGTAGCTGTGCCAGCGTGGATTGGACAGATTGGAATAAAAGTCTATTGCCAAAAATGGTATAAATACAGGCTCGTTTTAAAAATTATATCTATTCCGCTTTACATCCACAGTTTAGAACAAATTTCGGCTTGACATTATTTTAAAGTTGTTTATTATCTACTTGTTGGCACAAAAATTTATCTCTCTTATTTGTTTGCTTTTGCATAAACATTTGTCATTGTCTTTTTTACACTCTTTTAGCGGGAAGGATGGGATTCAGACTTATGGATACCGATAAAGGGGAAGGTGCTGTGACCAAGAACGATATGGTTCTGAAAATAGCCCGCGATATGAATATGCATCAGACCGATATCAAGCGCATCGTGCAAATGACGCTCGACGGTATAACCGAAGTCCTGGCTACCAAGGGCAGATTCGAACTGCGCAACTTTGGCGTGTTTGAAGTCAAAACCCGCAAACCGAGGAAAGCCCGCAATCCGCGCACAGGCGAAGAAGTCATGGTGCCGGAACGCAAATCCGTCACATTCAAAGGCGGCAAGTTTATGGAAGACCGCGTCAATGGTCTTGTCGGCCCCGCCGCCAACCCCGAAGGCGCGGAAGAGAAATAGCCATCTCATGAGCACTGCCAACGAAAAAACACTGCAGGTAAATGGAAACACGGTCAGGTATGCCGCCAACTCCTTTCCCGTAAGCGCATTGGAACTGGTGAACAATCTGAAGTTGACGCCTGAAAAAGTGGTTATGGAATTGAACGGCGCAATCATCAAAAACGCCAACCTTGCCTCCCAGCAGCTACAGGATGGCGACAAGATCGAACTGGTGAGCTTTGTCGGCGGCGGCTGATAGGTGACGACAGCCTTTCTACCACACCGGACAAAAGCGTCTGTTACACATCTTGGAACGCTTCACCCGTGGGGATGACTCACGGGTTTTTGCATGGTTGGTTTAAAAATGCCCCGAAGCTTTGCACAATAGCACCATCCAGACAGATGCACACTAGGAAAAGCGCCTACATTCATGTATACTGTTCCCTTGCCTGAAACGACAGTATTGTTCTGCCCAAGTCAGGGTGGGCAATCGGGATAATCATGGCGTTTCGCATTAACACGATTCACAACGGATTCTCAACAACCGGAGCACGAAAGGTCCACGCATCATGAAAAAGGGTAAACTCGTCATCGCAGGCAGGGAGTTCAATTCCCGGCTTTTTGTCGGCACCGGCAAATTCTCCAGTACTGAAGCCATGCGCCAGGCTATAGTTGCGTCAGGTACGGAAATGGTGACTGTCGCCTTGCGCCGCGTCGACATCGCCAATCCCGCCGACGACGTCATTGCCTCGATTGACAGGTCCAGGATACAACTCCTCCCCAACACCTCAGGCGCCAGAGACGCGGACGAAGCGGTGCGGGTCGCCCGGCTTGCCCGCGAAGCCTCCGGAGTGAATTGGCTCAAACTCGAAGTCACCCCCGATCCGTATTATCTCCTTCCCGATCCGGTGGAAACATTCAAAGCCGCCGAAATCCTGGTAAAAGAGGGGTTTGTCGTGCTGCCCTACGTCAACGCCGATCCCCTTCTCTGCCGCCGCCTGCAGGAGGTCGGCTGCGCCACAGTCATGCCCCTCGGCAGCCCCATTGGCACCAACCGCGGCATCACCACCAGGGCGAACCTGGAAATAATCATTGAACAGGCAACCGTGCCCGTCGTCGTCGACGCCGGGCTCGGCCTGCCGTCCCATGCCGCCGACGCACTGGAGATGGGCGCGGACGCCGTCCTCGTCAACACCGCCCTCGCCGTCGCCAAGGATCCGGCAGGCATGGGAAAAGCGTTCAAGCTGGCGGTGGAGGCGGCCACGCTAGCCGTCGAATCGGGACCGGGCGAAACGCGTACGCATGCGGAGGCGTCAAGCCCGTTGACTGGATTCCTGCGATAGGACTTACTCAAGACTGACCTATTTAACCACAGAGAACGGGCTAGCAGGACGATACTGCATGTACGACCTCATCAGCAAACCGGCGCGACTTTTTACAAACCGCTATTTCAGGATAGCGTTTCTTATGATAGCCGACGCCGCTATCACGACCGCAGCCTTGCTGATCGCCTTCTGGCTCCGTTTCGACTTTACGGAAGGCATACGGGAAATAACCTCCTATGCCTACCGCTTCGACATGCTCCCCTGGCTTATCGCCATCCGCTGGCTGTGCGGCTGGGCTGCCAATACCTACCGCTGGTCCTATAGCCATTCGAGCATCCAGGAAGGCATGCATCTGGTCTATGCGGTTGCCGTAGGGACGGTCCTTTTCGTCCTCGTCGGGCATTTCCTGAACGTGTTCCCATCGCCGCCGCCGCGCTCCGTCTACGCCATGGAAACGGCGATGACCTTGTCGGGGATGGCTTTTATCCGTTTTTTCCCAAAATACGCCTTCCTCCTCTACAGGACATACGCCTCCGACAACAAGGATGTAGAGGCTGGCAGGCCGACCCTGATCTTCGGCGCGGGCGGCAATGCCGACCTGCTGGCGCGAGAATTGGTGAGAACCACCGGCCACGGCTACGACTTGGTCGGCTTTATCGACGACGACAGCGGCAAATGGGGAGCCAGGATTCACGGGCGCAAGGTGTTCGGCGGCATGAACAACCTCGCCGACATTATCAAACAGCACGGCATCAAGGAAATCCTTGTCGCCATACCGGATTTTTCCGGACGCCCGCTGCGCCGCCTCGTCGATATTTGCGAACCGGACAACATTAAATTCAAAATAGTGCCGTCCTTTCCCTCCGTTTTCGATTCGGGCAACATCAAGCAAATCCTGGAGGATATCGACCCGGAAGCGCTTCTGGACAGAAAGCTGGTCGAGTGCGACAACGCCAGGGTCCACCGCCTCCTGACCGGTAAATCCGTTCTGGTCACGGGAGCGGCCGGTTCCATCGGGTCGGAGCTATGCCGCCAAACGGCGAAGCAGGGAATCAACGAACTTGTCCTTTTCGACCTGAACGAAAACGAGCTGTACTTCCTCGCCGCCGAATTGCACGAACAGTTCCCGGACATGGAAGTGCGGCTAGAGATCGGCTCGGTGCGGGACAGACTCAGGGTCGACAGCATCATGCGCCAATACCGGCCGGAACTGGTATTCCACGCCGCCGCGCACAAACATGTGCCCCTGATGGAGAATTCGCCCTGCGAAGCGTTGAAAAACAACGTCCTCGGCACCTACGACGTCTGTCGGAGCTCCCTTGAACACGGCATCGAGTCCTTTACCCTCGTATCCACGGACAAGGCGGTCGCGAGCGCAAACATCATGGGCGCGTCCAAGTCGCTCGCCGAGTTCATCGTCAGGGAAATAGCCAAGACCGGCGCGATGCGCTGCGCCAGCGTCCGGTTCGGAAATGTCCTCGGGTCAAACGGCAGCCTTTTGCAGATCATCAGGAAACAGATCACCCATGGCGGTCCCGTCACCATCACCCACAAGGACATGACCCGCTATTTCATGGCAATCCCGGAGGCGGTGACGCTGATTTTGATGGCTACGGCGCTGGAGGAAGGCGACACCTACATCCTCGACATGGGCGATCCAATCAGCATAGACCGCCTGGTGCGCCAGGTGGTGGCGCTTTCCGGCCTGACTCCTGAAAAAGACATCTCGGTCCGCTACACCAGGCCAAGGCCTGGCGAAAAGCTGTATGAAGAGCTCTCCACCGGCGACGAAATTCTTTCCCCCGCCACCTTCCCCCGCATAAGCGTGGTGACAGGCAGGAAAAGCCTGGACAACCGCGACCTCAGCGCCATGCTTGCGGACGCGCGCGAAGTGGCTGCCAAAAACGACAACGAGGCTGCCCGCGCCTTTTTCATGCGATGGGTTCCCGATTATACGCCTGAGCAGGACCTTCCCGAAAACAAATAATACCGATTTCAAAATGGTTATTTCCGGTAACGGTTAGACGCTGGAAGGAGCGTAAAGGTGATTTTTTCCGGTGGTTTGGAAAAAACGCTTGAAAGCGACTTGAGGCGACTAACCGTTATACCGGAAAAATTCATTTGGGATTGGTATAAGTGACGGTTTTATCCTCCATGGTGAACATTGAAACGGGGATCGAACAGGAATCCAGTAGGAAAACGCTGCGCGGCACGCAACGTTTTCCATTGTGCATAGCTTTATAGCAAACCAAAATTAGGGGTTACTTCGTCCTCCGTGGCACATCTACTCTTTCTAAAGAACCGCTTCCCCTTACACCAGACGGATAAAGACAATACAAAAACTTGACTTTAATTGCTCCAGTGGATATATCAAATAGGACGCTATTCTTTATCCTTCCCGTTTCCTGCTGGAGCAGTCATGGATTTTCCGCCCAAAGCGCGCGACAAGCTGGACATGAAGCTGTACAACAGGGCCATGGTATGGGATCTGATACTGAATGCACGCCCGGTCTCCAGGGCGCAATTGGCTAAAACCACCTCAATGAGCCCCACTTCCATCACCCGCATCGTCTCCGAACTGATAGCTTTCGGCCTCCTTGTCGAAAGTCCCAGCACCGACACCAATGTCGGCAGGAAGGCGGTGCTCCTGGACATCGACCCGGATGCGGTGTTTACCGTCGGAGTGGAAATCGACGTCCATAGCATCACCACCTGCCTTTTGGACCTTGACAACCAGGTGCGCATCATTCGCGAGCAAAAGCACGAAATCGATTACCCACCGCCGGAAAAAGCGGTCCAGACCGCCCTCGCCATGTACAAGGATATGCTGGCGATGTCCGGCATCGCCAGCGAAAAGGTCAAGGCCGCCGGAGTCGCCATCGGCGGCACGGTGGATCATATCAACGGCCGCATAAAAGTCTCGCCGCAATTGCACTGGCAGAACGTACGCCTGCAGCAGCTCATCGAGGAAGCGTTCGAAGTGCCGACAGTGGTCGAAAACGACGTCAAGGCCGCGATAATCGAGGAATATGTCCGCCACCGGGAATGCCGCACACCCAACATCGCCTACCTGACGATAGGGAGCGGCGTCGGCGCAGCGGTCATGCACCACGGGCGACTCCTCACCGGCCACAACAACGCGGCGGGCGAAGTCGGCCACATCACGGTGCAGCCAAACGGCGAACTGTGCGACTGCGGCAGATACGGTTGCCTCTATACCCGCCTGTCGGAAAAAAACCTGAGAAAACGAATTGGCCGCCTTTCAGGCGGAACCGACGACTATGCCTCCTGGACTGAAGCGCAAAGCGCGGGCGAAGCCTGGGCAATAGGCTTGGCAAACGAAATTTCCGGTTACATCGCCATGGCGCTGAACCAACTGCTTTGCTCCTACGACCCGGAGACGATTATCGTCGGCGGCAGGCTGATCCATGCAAATCCGGGATTATTGACCGCCGCACTGGACAAACAGGGGCTTATTTACGAAGCCCTCCGCTCCGACGCCCATATCATTCCATCCAAGCAACCCGACCAGGACGCGCTTGCCGGTGCAGCCATACTTGCCAGAAACGTTTTTCTGAAAAAACTTCTCCACGAAACACTCTGACTGAATCAGGGACAAAACTCTTGTGTCATAATGAATAAAAAGTAGATTAATTTCTCTCCTGACGAAATAAAAAAGAGTATTCGCTATCCGAATTGCCCTGTATTATCGATTATCCACCTGATTTACTCCCGTTTCTTTTTTTATGGTTTGCACTTTTTTCAGTTGCATTATTCACATGACTGGAGCAATATATTTGACGGTAACTAAAAGTTTTACTTTTTTCAATCTAAACCAACTTAATGCCTTATTCTTCAGATATAATAAACATATTACTGTAGTCCTCAAAATACAGCTTTACGTATTACTGATTCACGAAATACCGCAACTGACCCATTCGATTCCTGACATATTGTTGTCGACTATGGCAGTCGACTTGTCCGTATATCACCCGTGTCCAATTGGAGGCAGAACATGAAAAATCGCAACTTGAGAACAATGATGGCGGTTTGCGGCATTATCATGGGATTTGCGTTTATGATGGTATCCCAGGCCCACGCAGGGCAACCCAGGATCGGCGTCCTTATCTACAAATACGACGACACCTACATCTCCACCGTCCGTAACGCCCTCTCCAAGGCCCTCGACAGCAAGGCCACCGTCACCATGCAGGACGGCAAAGGCGACCAGGCCAGCCAGAACGACCAGTTGGACGTCATGCTCGCCCGTAAGGTCGACGGCCTCCTCGTCAACATGGTCGACGCCCAGGCGGCGACAGGCGTGCTGATGAAGATCCAGAACGCCGGCATCCCGGTCGTCTTCTTCAACCGCGAACCCGACCTCAACATGCTCAAATCCTACGACAAGGCCATCTTCGTCGGCACCAACGCCGCCGACGCCGGCAAGATGCAGGGCGACATCATCAGGAACCTCTGGAACAACCACCCCGAATACGACCTCGACAAGGACGGCAAGTTCCAGTACGTGATGTTCCAGGGCGAACCCGACAACCCGGAAGCCATCGCCCGCACCGAATGGAGCGTCAAGCAGGCCATCGCCAACGGCATCCAGATGGACCAGATCGGCCAAACCTTCGTCTGCAACTGGGACACAGCCCTCGCCCAGGTCGCGATGGAATCCGCCCTCGCCGCCAATGAAGGCAAAATCGAACTCGTCATCGCCAACAACGACTCCATGGCCATGGGCGCCATCGCCGCCCTTTCCAACGTCGGCTACAACCTCCAGGGCGGCAACAAATACGTCCCTGTCATCGGGGTCGACGCGACTGAACAGGCCGTGGACGCGATCAACCGCGGCATCATGAGCGCCACCGTCAAGCAGGACGGCGAAGCCATGGGCA
>DAIOFH010000152.1:0-9015 GCA_036745875.1 Planctomycetota bacterium
CGAAATCGTCGTCGCCCTTGCCCAGATAACCATAATGCTTGTCTTGAGACATCGCAGGATCTCCTATTGCGTTTTATGAATGTACCGCACTATCTTTCTATTCTCCACGTCATTTTTCTTCGTTCCTCGGCGGTGGGCGGCTCCATCTCCATTTCGCGGTCCACCCGCCCGGTAATCATACGGATCACGACAACTATCACCGGAATGGAGATCAGCACTATCGGCACTGCGTACACGATGGTCGTGCATTGCATGGCGAGGGTGCCCACTTCGCCAAGGGCGAAGAGACAGACCAAAGTCGTCGCCCCCATCAGTATACCCCAAAACAGCTTGACCGGGCGCGGCGCTTCGTCAGGAACGGCGTTTTCAAGGGTCATGGAGGAAATGGTGCCGGTCATGGCATCGGCGAGAGTGATGAAGGAGAAGAACAGGCAGGCGATAATGAGCGGGATCACAACCATGCGCAGCGGCATGTGGTCGAGAAGCGCGAAGTTGGCGATCGGGAATCCCTTTTCCCTGATGACGTCGATGATGCCCGCGTTATTGAAGAAATCCTGGTAAATCGCATTGCCGCCGAACGCGGTGAACCAGATGAAGACGAAGATGCCGGGAACGAAAATATTCACCATGAGGTAGGCGCGAATGGTCCGGCCCTTGGAAATTTTTGCCAGGAACATGCCGATCAACGGCGCGTAGGCCAGGATCCAGGCCATGAAAAAGACCGTGTTGTTTTCTGACCAGCCTTGTCCTACATTGAATGGGTCGGCATTGAGGGCGGTGGGAACGAAATTCACGATCATCGAACCGATGGCTTCGGTGAAAAGGTCGGACAGGAAAACCGTGGGGCCGAACACGATCAGGAATACCGTAATGGCGATATAGATATAGGCGTTGATGTCGCTGATGACCTTCATGCCCTTTTTCAAGCCGCGCGCGCTGGAAATGGTATAGGCCAACGTCACCAGCAGGATGGTGGCGGCGTAAATGGTGTTGCTGGGGGTGAGGCCGAAGGTGAAGTCCATGCCGGAGGCGAACTGGGTGGTGCCGAATCCGAGGGAGGATACGATGCCGCCAATAAGCGCCAGAACGGACAGCACGTCGATGGCCTTGCCCGGCCAACCGTAGATGCGGTGCTTGAGAATGGGATATAGTGCGGAACTGGGACGGTAAGGAAGTTTGTAATTCATCGACATGTAGCCGACCGCCAGGCCCCAGAAGGTAAACATGCCATAATAAATGAAGGACCAGTGGAAAGACGCGATCATGACGCCGCGCACCGCGGCCTCGGGCGTCCCTCCCTGCAGACCGGTGAAGGCCGGGGGCGTATGGAAGTAGGTCAACGGTTCGCCCACGGCGAAAAACACCATGGCGGTGGCGATGCCGCTGCAGATGGCCATCGCACACCAGGAAAATATACGATATTCAGGTTCCGCGTCCTCCCCGCCCAATTTCTTTTTGCCAAACGGGGTCAAGGCGATCGCAATGCAGAGAAAAAACATCAATAGCGCGATAAACAGGAAAAGAAAACCGAACCCTTCCGTCGCCACATTGAAAAGGTAGCTAGTGGATTCGTTGAAAAACTTCGGTGCTATGAGCCCGATCAGCAACACAATGACCAGAATCATCGCTGTCGGAATAAAAGTTCCTTTTTGGATTATGACCTTTTTATTGTCATTCGCCATCTCCGCCTCATTTCTCTAGTAATTGAAGAATTGCCGGGCATGCCGGGAATTCCGCATTTTTAGATTTATAAAAAATGACTGTTACACCCGATCCACGCCGTGGCGCGGATCGGGATCATTTCTCCGCCGAAATTGTAACAGTCATTTTTCAACAAACCCTACAGCAACGCCGGGTCGATGATCAGCTGACCCTTTGCGAAACGGTCGATGGTATACGGTGCCAACGGGAGTGTCGTATCGACGCCCGCCACTATTTCCGACACCAGTATGCCGATCGCGGGAGCGAACATGGTCGCCTTGGTGCAACCCTGGGCGCAGTGGAAGCCTTCAACTTCCGGCACGGGGCCGAGGATCACCGAATGGTCGGGGCAGTTCCCATACTGCCCGGCCCAATGCCGTACGATGCGCACGTTCTTCAACGCCGGTATCTGCTTGACCACGCGGCGGGCCAGCTCTTCCAGGACCCTCCATTCGGGTTCGAAGTCGATAATCCCCGCCTCGACGTTCGGATCGGACCAGCCCATCAGGAAACCGCCGTGCTTTACCTGGCCGATGTATGTTTCGTATTTCCGGGAAGAGTAGATGAAAGCCCCACCCATGTATTCCAAGGGTTCGGTGACGACGATCTGATGTTTTTCCGGTTCCACAGGGATGGTGACGCCCGCCATGCGGCCGATGAATTTGGCGTATTCGCCCGCCGCATTCACGACGCAGTTGGTGGCGATTTCGCCCTTGTCGGTGACGACGCCCTTGACCTTGCCGCCCTGCACATGGATGCCGGTGACGGTGGTGTAGTTGTTGAACTCCACACCGCAGTCCACCGCGCCCTTCTTGAAGGCGAGGGCCATTTTCATCGGGTTGATCACCCCGTCGCCGGTGCAGTGCGCGCCGCCAATGATTTCCGTGACGTCGAGATAGGGAGCCACCCGCTTGCACTCTTCGGCGGACAGCATCTTGGTGGGAATGCCCAAGGACTGCTGCAGGTCGACGGATTTCTGCAGGAAATCCCAGTCTTCCTGGTTGTAGGCCGGGAGAAGGTAGCCGTGTTTGCCGATTTCCAGGTCGCCGTAGCCGGATTCCTCTCCCAGCTTGTCGAATTCCTGGACGCTCAGGATGCCCATACGGCAGTTCGATTCGCTGCTGAACTGCAGGCGGAAATGCGCGGCGCACCTGCCCGTGCCGCCGAACGGCGTATATTTCTGTTCCACCACCGCGACATTGGTTATGCCGCGCTTGGCCAGATAGTAGGCGGTCGATGTGCCGGCAGCGCCGCCACCAATGATTACCACGTCAGCGGTTTTTTTCATGAGCCGGTACCTCCCGCAATCTGCCCGAGCGTTATGGGCTTGATTGGAATGCGGCTGACGGGGATGTCCAGATCCTCCATCTTCCGCCCCGTATAACTGGCGAATTCCTTGGCGATCATTTCCTTGCACGTCCTGCCCTGGCACGGACCCATGGTGCAGCGGCAATCTTTCTTTATTTCCTGAAGACAGGTCATACCGGAATCTATAAGCCGATGTAAATCTTTAACCGTGAAGTTCTCACATCGACACAGAATGATCTTGCTCTCATCCATGTCTCACCCCTCCTGTTTGCATTGTATGCTACGAACGTCATAGAGAAGGTTTTCGTCCACCAGCACGGTGATGACGTTCGTGCGGTCCAGGTTTTTCCCGCTGTTGACCTTCACCACTTCGGCCTGGCCGACCACGGAACCGTCGCGGCCCAGCGCGTAGACGGTGTCTCCGGCCTTGGGGAGCGGTAGCATTTCCTGCGGGAAGGTGATCTTGACCTTCCCCGACCCCACCGTTTCGTCGATCACGAAGCAGGCGAGCCCGGGACAGCAGCTCACGCAGCGTCCGCAGGCGGAGCATTTGTCCGCGTCGCAATCGGGGAGTTCGTTGATGTTGCCCATCTTCACTGCGCCGAAGGGGCAGCTGGTGACGCACGGATTGCAGGGTATTTCCTCATAGCATTCCATGACGACGTACGGGCCCTTCCGCCTTCTTTCCTGCGAGGGCAAGCGTCCCTCGAACATTTCCTTGGTGGCTATTCCTGTGCGTGCTAGCAATGTACTGCCCTCCCTTCATCAAGCATCCTCAGGCCGTCCCTTATTTTCTTCCCCGTTTCGCCCGAGCGAAGGATCTGCAACTGTTCGACGAACTCGTCGCGCAGTTCGTTGGCTTCCGGGCGGTGCATGCCTGTAGCGATGGCGGCGGAGACCCCTGCGATGCTGCCTTCGATCATTGCGGCGCTCGCTTCTTCGATGCAGGAAACGTCCCCGGCAACGTATACGCCGGGCGTCGTCGTTTCCATGTTGTCGTCGCGAACGGGAATGAATCCCCCGAGCTGCGGGATATAGCGCATTTCCGCGCGGGTATGGGTAATCAACTCGCTCAATGGATTAAGGCCGACGGAGAGGCAGATCGTATCGACTTCGATCTCCCTTTCGGTGCCGGGAATGATCTGGAAGGAATCGTCCATGTCCGCTATGACCGCACCGGTGACGAACCTGTCGCCGAGGGCCGTCTTTACCGTAGTTTTGGTCATGATCGGCACGCCGAGGCGGCGGACCTTGGAGGCGTGGACCTTGTAGCCGCCGATGCGCGGCGCCGCCTCGACGATGGCGACGACGTCCACGCCGGCCTGCAAAAGCTGGTAGGTAACGATGAGGCCGATGTTGCCGGCTCCAACCATGAGCACCTTGTTTCCGGGCTGGATGCCGTAGACGTTCATCAATGTCTGCACCGCTCCAGCGCCGTAGACGCCGGGGAGGTCGTTGTTTTCGAACAACAGCATCTTTTCGGCCGCACCGGTGGCGATGATGATCTTGTCCGCCGTCATTTTCTTGTATTTGCCGTCTTCCTCATAGGCGATGACGCGGTCGGAATAGATGCCGAGGACATCGGTTTTGCATTTGACCTCGATCAGCGGATTCGCCGCGATTTCCTGGCGTAGTTCCTCCACGATGTCGATGCCCCTGGTGCCGGCGCGTTCCCGCTCGGAACCGAAGAAGCGGTGGGTTTGTTTTATCAATTGCCCGCCCAGTTCGCTCCAGCGGTCCATGAGGGTGACCCGCACGCCCACTTTAGCGGCGGCAAGCGCGGCGCTCATGCCGGCGGGGCCGCCGCCAATGACGAGAATGTCAGAGAATTTCATGCTTGACCCCTCCCCAATAGCGAACCGTTGCCCTTTTGCAGCTTCACCACCATGCCGTTTTTGAGCGGTTCGACGCACACACGGACATTGGGGATGCCGTCGACTTCCATCAGGCAGGACGAGCAATTCCCTATGGCGCAGAAAAAGCCCCTGGGGCGGCCATGGTGTTCGCGCAATTCGCGAACGCCGTTGGCGTGGAGCGCTGCGGCAATCGGTTCCCCCGCGATTCCCGTCATCTTTTGGTCCTGGAAGGTGAACGCCACCTCCTGATCAGTCTTGAATGTCAGTACTGGATGTTCTACTATTCGCATTGATGACTCCTCTCCGATGTAGAGTCTCTACCGAAATGTTTGCTAATTGATTTGAGTATATGCATGCCCCCGGCCGACGCGATGTCGGCATGGCATTGCCGCCGGGCAAAATTCGACGCCGGGCGGGGCGAAAAGATACATGGGGCCAGCTGGCAAGTTGTGAAAAGATTGTGCGTTTCGCGTTCACAATCCGTTAGGGATATTTTTTTGGTGACAGACCCTTGAGAAAAGGGCGTTTTGGGATTTTTGCCGTTGAAAGGGTTGCCGTTTTTTTGTAAAGCCGACAGCATCTGTACTTTGTTTGGGATTCGGAAAAAACCAGTTTCTACACAATAGTATACGGTGTGACGCAAGGTAACAGTCAATGACTATTTTTCAAAAAATACGAATTTTACATATTTTCTTGTAACTTATTGCTGTGGATTAACTTCGGAGAGAAAATGCAATGTTTCGGTGGGATCCGGTTCGACTTATTAGAAATAAGTCATGATATATGTTTGCCTTAAGGGTATGGTTTTAGTCAACGAAATCTGCGCCAAGCACTTTGATCGGTATTTGCTGCTTCAGGAATATGTTGCTGTCGTGATAATCGAAAATGGACGTTTCCGCGACCACTTCCGCCAGATAAGAGCCCGCTATCTGGTATTCGTTCTCCGTTATGTATTCGAGAAGTCGTCGGACACCCCTGCTTTCCGCCAGGTTGTCCATCGCGATCCAGCGCTGGTACATGCAGACGTAGGGGCCGGAATCGATGTGCGCGGCCTCCCGCCCGAACTGATGATCGTCATTGAGTTGAATAAATGCTCCGCTGCACATGAGTTGATTCTGGAGGAGAAACTGTTTCTGTATGATGCCCCCGACCTGGTGGAAAAGGGTGAGGGGGATTTTCTTTTCGACTAGTGACGCCTTCACCCTTTCCAATGCCGGTTTCCAGGGTGAACCTTCAGGATACTCCACCTCCAGGTCGTAATTGTCTATCTCGAAAATAAGCGCAGTTCTCCGGGGTATGTATTCGATGAATATCGAGTCGAGCACCGGCGGGTTACGGATGTGCTTGCAGCTTTCGAGTTGTTTCGCCAGCGAGTCCCGGCCGACCTTGTAATGCGCTATTTTCTTGTCCAGGGTGTCCATCTGTTCGCCGAGAAGCGCCTCGAAAAGCGAGAGATTCCGGGTTGAGAGCATCTGCTTGATATGCTTCAGGGAAAGGCCGACGCTTTTCATCTGCAGAATCAGGTCCAGCCGCGGGAATTGCGCGCGCGTGTAATAGCGGTAGCCGGTCTTCGCATCGACATAATACGGGGTCAGCAGATCCATCTCATGATACAGGCGCAACGTTCGTTTGGAGACGTTGTACATTTTCGACAAATCGCCGATAATGACGAGCTCCTCGTCTTGCCTGTGAAACTTCTCCATATCGTCACGCTTTCCTTCAGGCCCGCGGTATATGACAGCGACGGTATCGACAGATTGAGACGCATGCAGCATGCGAAATCGAAGAGTGTTGCGCTCTGTGCGCCATTTTGGAGTCCGTCAATAAATATAAACAAGTCCTTGCTCCATGGCAAGGACTTCTAGCCGGAAATATCTGCGAATAACTGTCGGCCAGGCGCTTACAAGACCCTCTGCCGAACCTTGTCCAGCGCTTTCAACCACAACGAAAAACCGCCGCCGTTTTGTATGACTTTCATGACATCCTCGTTCAAGCCGCCCGGTGTCATTTCCTCCCATAATTCGGACAGTTCTTCCGGAGCGGTCCGTTGACCCTGGTCCGCAAGGGCGCTAAAAAGCGAGAAAAGGTATGCCGCGGTCACGCCGCGCGACTCCCCATGTTTTTCCGCCCAGCGAACCAGTTCGTCCATAAGATAGAAAAATGCGCCGGGAAGGGCGGTAAGGATCTGCAGCTGCGTGAATGACGTTTCATTGTCGGCGACAACGACAGTGCCGAGGCCGTCCAGCAGGTTGCAGACAATGTCCGTGCCCGGAAAGACGGCGATCGGTCCTACCCGGTTCTCTATGAAGGTGAGGGGAACGACGCGGGTAAGCGTTTTGCACTGGCCGATCCATTCCGCCAGTTCGGCCACCTTCGGCTCGGAAATCAGGCTGACGATGTGCTGGTCCGCGGAAAACTTCAGCGAAGAAACGACCTCGCGGGCTATTTCCGGCAAAACCGCCAGCACCACGATTTCGCAGTTGTCCACCACCGCCTGGTTGGAGCGCATGACGGAAACATTATCGTAGCCGTCGCACAGCTGCGCGGCTTTTTGCGCATTCCGGGGCGACAGGAAAAATTGCACGGAATCTCCCAATTTCTCCTCCAGCGCCTTCACCACGGCGGTGGAGATAACGCCTACGCCTATGACGCCGATCTTCATGCTTCGCCTCCGAATGCAGGTTTTATTTTCCGTACTTGAAAAATCCCCGTCCCGTTTTCCTGCCAAGCATACCGCCGCGAACCATTTCAGCGAGCAGCGGATGCGGGAGGTATTTATCCTCTCCTAGTTCGGAATGCAATACTTCCATGATGGACAGACAAACATCAAGTCCGATGAGGTCGCCAAGCGCAAGGGGACCCATCGGATGGTTTGCTCCAAGCCGCATGGCGGTATCGATATCTTCCGCGGTCGCGACGTCTTCCGCGAGGATGGCGACCGCTTCATTGATCATCGGGATGAGAATTCGGTTGACGATAAAACCGGGTGAATCCACCACCACCACGGGAGTTTTGGCGATGGATTCGATCAGGTCCCTGACCCGTGCCACCAGTTCCTTGGATACTTCCACCCCCACCACTATTTCCACCAAGGCCATGACGTCGGCTGGATTGAAAAAATGTATGCCGATGACCGGACGATCCAGTCCGTCTGCAATTTCAGAGACGGAAAGCGAGGACGTGTTGGATGCAAAAACAGCATCTTTTCTACATATCGGCTGGAGTTGCAAGAACAACTCTTTTTTAACCTCAAGGCGTTCGACAACCGCCTCTATCACCAGATCGCAATCAGCCAGCTTGCTTTTTTCCCCGGCGTCGATCCGTTGCATGATGCGTCCGGCTTTTTCGCCGTCAATTTTCCCTTTTTCCGTCAGTTTTGACAGTTTACCTTTTATCCTGGCCTTTCCCGACTCGGCAAGGTCCCCCGTGACGTCGGTCAGGACAACGCTGTGCTTTTCAGACTGCGCGAACGCCAAGGCAATGCCGGCTCCCATGGCTCCGGCTCCTACGATTCCTATATGCATTTCACAACCTCCGCAACCTTTATCCCTTGAATGGTCCATGTTTCCTTTTTTCAACAAACGCCTGCATCGCCTCGCGTTGATCCCATGTGCCGAAACAGTTGCCGAACGCCTCGCGCTCCAGCTGGTCAGCTGCCGACAGCTCCAAACCGACGCTTTCGTTCATGATGTGTTTGGCGGACATTATGGCGATTGGAGCGTTCGCGGCGATTTTTTCCGCGAGGTTCATCGCATTGGGCATGAGTTCCGGCAATGGATATACCGCATTCACCAGGCCCCAGGCGTGCGCTTCACGGGCATCGAAGCGGCGGGCGGTGAAGACCATTTCCCTTGCCCTCCCCTGGCCGATTACCCTGGACAGGCGCTGAATCCCGCCATAGCCGGGAATAATCCCGAAGGTTGATTCCGGCATGGCGAAGGTAGCGTTTTCGGAAGCGATACGGATGTCACAGGCAAGAGCCAGTTCGAGCCCGCCGCCAAGGGCGTAGCCATTGATCGCTGCGATCACGGGGACCTGGAACAGTTCTAGCTTGCGCATCACCCCGTTTCCGGCGCGGGAAAGATTTTCCCCCTGCGCCCGGCTCATATCTTTCATTTCCTTGATATCAGCGCCGGCGACGAATGATTTT
>DAIOFH010000153.1:0-8775 GCA_036745875.1 Planctomycetota bacterium
GGCGGCAGTATTTCTGCCGCCCCTCGCCTATTTCTGTTGTAAACAACCCCGGGCGGCCAAATACCGCACCGCCCAAGGTCGCACGCGACTATTTTACATACTCGTTCACATTTGCCGGGGTGACAAGTTCGTAGGGGATGTCATAGACGGCATCAATTTTCTTGCCTTCGGCTGCTTCGATAGCGACGTCGAGAGACTTGCGGGCTTGCGCGGCGGAATTTTGGAAAACAGTGCAATCGAGGCGGCCGTCCTTCACCGCGTCAAGCGCATCGGGAATCGCGTCGACGCCGCCGACAAACACACCGGAGCGCCTGCCGGAGTTTTCCAGGGCGACCAGTGCGCCAAGCGCCATTTCGTCGTTCTCGCCAAAGACGATATTGAAATTGATGCCGGACTGGATGAAGTTTTCCACCGCCGCCAGCGCCTTGGCCCGATCCCAGTCGCAAACTTTTTCGGCGACGACCTTGGCTTCGGGGAAATCCTTCAGGACCTCTTCGAGGCCGGCGTGACGCATGACTTCCGAATTTTGCCCGGCAACGCCGTGGATGACGATGATGTTGCCCTTGCCGCCGGAGAGACGCAGAAGCTCCCTCGCCAGCAGGCGGCCGGACACTATGTCGTCGGAGCCGACGTAGGAGGTGCGCATCGGCGAGACGGTGGAAGCATTCATCTCGATGATGGGAATGCCCGCATCGGCCGACGCCTCGATGGCGGGAACCTGTTGTTCGCGGTCATAGGGGTCGATGATGATGGCGTCGACACCCTGGGAGATCAGGTTGTACACCTGGTCGTTTTGTTTATTGGCATCCCCCTGGGCGTCGAGGACCAGCAGCTCGACCTTGCCGGTGAGATTGCGGTCCCGGTAGTGCTCGTCCATGGAGTCGCGCAGCTGGGCCAGGAATTCCGCGGCCAGGCTATAGTAGCTGACGCCGATGCGAATCTTTTTTTCGCCGGCGGCGACGCTGGAAGCGGTTGTCGCGGAAATGACTAGGATCATGGCCAACACAAACGCATACACACTCTTTTTCATTGTTATCCTCCGAGTTGTCGTACACCGCTGCACCATGCAGGGGTGATGCCAAGGGCATTTTCAGAATTTCCGTTATTTGTTACTCCTCTGGTCCATCCATACCGCAGCGATGATGATGACGCCTTTGACGATAAGCTGGATATAGGATGAGACGTTCAGAATGTCGAGGCCGTTCTGGATGACGCCGATGATAAGAACCCCCATCAGGGTTCCGGCAATGGTGCCCTTGCCGCCGGCCATTGAAGCGCCGCCCACCGCGACCGCCGCGATGGCGTCCAGTTCATAGCCGATACCGGCGTTGGGTGCTCCGGCGTTGGTGCGCCCGGCCAGCAGGATCGCCCCGAGGCCGCACATGGCGCCCATAAAGCTGTATGCGAAAAGTTTGACCGTTCTGGTGTTGACGCCGGAGGCGATCGCTGCCTCCTCGTTTCCGCCGGTGGCGAGGAGATAGCGGCCGAGAACGGATTTGTTCAAAATGACATAGCCGATGATGAGGATCAGGAACAGGAAAAGAACCGGCACGGGGACATAGCAAACCGTTCCCTGGCCCAAAAATTTAAACGGCGGCATAAGGTTGATGATCGGCCTGCCATTGGCATAGGTGAGGGCCATTCCTCTGGCGATGGTGGTCATCCCGAGGGTAACGATAAACGGAATGATTTTTCCGTATGAGACCAGGAGGCCGTTGATAAAGCCCAGCAGGAATCCCATAAATATGCCCACGAAAACAGCGAGGAAAAAGTTTTGCCCCGGGTGCGCGATGCTAGTCGCGACAACACCGGCAAAGGCGAGCATGGAGCCGGCCGACAAGTCTATGCCGCCGGTAACGATGACCATGGTCATACCTACCGCCAACACGCCGTTGATCGATACCTGAAGGAGGATGTTGCGGACATTGGGAAGGGTAAGAAATGCGCCATGAGCGAGCGAGAGAATGATGAGCAAAAGAACAAAAACACAGTACAGTCCGTATTTAGAGACAAAGGAACTTGTTTTCGCGCTTGCACGCGTTGCTGAAAGTTTACCGATACTGGTCATTTCGCGATCCTCCGGATTGATTCGAAATTGGCGGCATGCTGCATAATATCTTCCTGGGTGAAACCGTGTTTGAGTTCCTTTTTGGCAGCACCCTGGTTCATGACGATTGTCTTGTCGCACATGGAAATGATCTCCGGCATTTCGGAGGAAATGAGCATTACCGCCTTGCCGTCCCTCGTCATTTTGTCGATCAACGCATAGATTTCCTGTTTCGCGCCGACATCTATGCCGCGCGTCGGTTCGTCCATGATGAAGATGTCGGGCTCCGTCAACAGCCAACGGGCTATAAGGGCCTTCTGCTGGTTTCCTCCGCTGAGAGAACGAATTTTTGTACCGCGGGAGGGGGTTTTTATTCGCAGGGAGTCGATGTATTCATCGCATACGGATCGTTCTGTCTTAATGTCAACCAGCCGCATTTTGGTAAGGTCGCGGATTTTGCACATGGAGACGTTGCGCTTCACTGACAACCCGAGGAAAAGACCGTGGCGCTTCCTGTCTTCAGTGAGAAATGCTATGCCATGGTCGATTGCGTCCAGCGGGCGCTTGATATCGACCCTCTTTCCATTAATCCAGATCTCGCCGCTGTCGGCGGGCCGTATGCCGAATATCGCCTCCGCCACTTCGGTCCGGCCCGCGCCGATCAGGCCGGTGAAGCCGAGGATCTCGCCGCGATGAAGGGTAAAGTTGACATTATAGAATTTCCCCTGGCGCGTCAGATTCTTGACCTGGAGGATCGGATCGCCGCGTGGGGCCGGCTTGCGCTTGAACATTTCGGTAAGTTCCCGCCCGACCATCATCTTTACCAACTTTTCGTTGTCGAGTTCCGCCGCCGGTTTCGTGTCCACCAGGCATCCGTCGCGCAAAACAGTGATGTAATCGGATATTTGGAAAATTTCGTCCATTTTGTGCGAGATATAAATAATGGCGGTTCCCCGCGCCTTTAGTTCGCGAATGATGTTGAAGAGAACTTCGACCTCTTTTTCGGAAATGGCGGAAGTCGGTTCGTCCATGATGATGATGCGGGAGTCGTAAGAAGCAGCCTTGGCAATCTCAACCATTTGCATACGGGCGATGGTGAGGTCGCGCATTTTGGTCAGGGGATGAATTGGGTCGATTCCCAGCCTGTCGAACAGCTCTACAGTCATGCGCAGCAGGTCTTTTTGCTTGATCATGCCGGCGGAGGAGGGCGCATGGCCCAGATAAATGTTGTCGGCGACGCTCATATCCGGGATGATGCTCAGTTCCTGGTGGATCATGGAGATGCCGTGTTGCAAAGCGTCGTGGCTGCTCTTGAAGTCGACTTTTTCCCCGGCGAAATACACTTCCCCCGAGTCTGCGGAATAGGCGCCGCTGAGTATTTTCATCAGCGTTGATTTGCCGGCCCCGTTCTCTCCCATCAGAGTGTGTACCGTTCCCGGCCTGACCTTAAGCGTTACCTTGTCTAACGCCCTGACTCCCGGGAATACTTTGGTTATCTCCTCCATCCGGAGTAAATAGCCATCATCTTGTCCCATGATTTTGTCCTCCTGCAGTGCGCGTTTTCGGAAAGTACTGGCCCCTTAGTGCGTTTTCCGGCGCAACCGCGCCATGCCAAAACGCGCCAAGAGACGGAGCAACTCTTTCAGAAAAAGCTATAGTGGAAATCGAATGTCTTGCATTTGAAGGTCATCATTTTTCGATAAAAACCAGGCAGCGCAGGTACAGGTCGACGTTACGCAAAGCAAACAGGATAATAGGCGAGGGAAAAGGGGCAGAGACAGTTTAAGGGTATAGAGTATATAATGGTTTAGATAGCTATCTGGTTAGTATATTACTAGTATAGTATATTTAAGGTATTTGTCAATAAAAAAATAGGCTCTCCGGAATCCGAGATACCTATTTCATTACATCTTTTTATTTATCAAATAGTTAGGAAGCGAAATATTCCGGAAATCTATTTTGGATTCTTTCTTTGTATTCATCATCCATGTTATGGTCGTGATGCTTTTCCAGGAGAACGGTCAGGCTTTTCTCATCACCGGACTCAATATATTCCGCTAATTGCTCATGATCCTGATAGGATGCTTCCAGCTTCCCCGGGCTCCTTAAATCCAGCATAAGGACGCGATTATAATGGGCGCGAGAGCCGGAAATGATATTCCAGACCATTTCGTGGCCGGCATAGGCAAATATTTGGGCGTGGAATTTGTTGTCCTGGCGAATATATTCGGCTACGTCATCACGCTTGATGGCGGAGCGCATGAAGTAGAACTGTTCATCAAGGGTGTCCCTGATCTTTGCTTTTTGGGCGCATAGCGTCAGGCAAACGTCCTGATCGAGGAGATGCCGCATGTACGATACCTCTCCGGCCAGCTGAAAGCTGATGGGGGCGACATAGGTGCCGGACTGCGGGAATATGTTGACCAACATTTCCTCGGATAAACGGATCAATGCTTCACGTATCGGCGTTCTTCCCAGCTGTGTTCTTTTGATAAGCTCGCTCTCGACCAAAACGGAACCAGGCATCAACTCCAGATACTGCACAGCATCCTTCAGCATGCTATAGGCTATGGAACGCCCTTGTTGTCTATTTTTTGTGGGTGTCTTTTCCATGGTTGTACCTCATAAAATAACCGGCCGCTCTGAAAACGGAATAGTATAATAATATTCTAATCTTTTAGCGGTGTCAATGTATGTCTAACAAATTTTCTTGAAATTTTCAAGATAAACGGCACGAACAGCCAAAGCCATTCGTGCCGCAACGATTCATATCAATTGGCTTGACATTGAATATGCTACTACTCTTTTTCGCCTGTCCAATACTTCGCGTCCGGTTCCATCATCCACAGGTGGATAGGGTCGTCGATGCGGGTCTTTTCCCATGGGTTGCCCGGAAGGTGACGTATGCCCCAAACGTAGCAACAGGCATATCCGGGAGCCATGGACATCGGGTGGACTCCCTTGGTGATGATCGCCAAGCCGTTATGGTGCAGTTCCGCGATTTCGTCGTCGATCCAGCCGGCACCGAAGCCCTGTTCCTTTTCAAAATGGTAGAAATACACTTCCGGCTGCGGATGCCAATGCGGCGGATAGCTGGACCATTTGCCGGGGAGATTGACGACTTCCCCTAGGACCATGTTGGAGTAGGGGGCATTGCCGTAATCAAAGCTGGTGCGGACATCGCGCTTGATGCACCCGCCGCATTCGCCATTGGCTCCTCTGCGCCAGGTGTCTGTCTCCTCAGGGGTGTACAGGTGGGTGGAGAACTTCTTGTCGTTGGTGGTTTTCTGCACATACACCTTGCACGGTTCGACCGCTGTTATGCTGCTGGAGGAACCGGCCGACTGGTGCAGGCACCAGGTGTCGTAGTCAAACGGGTTCGGCCGCTCCATTTCCACTTCCTTGCCGTCAAAGCGCGCGACCGCCTTGCCGTACAGGAGAATCCAGGCAAGCTCCTTCGTTTCTTCCTTGAAGTCGAATGTGTCCCCCGGCTCCATCATGATAATGCCGACATCCAGCATGCTGCCATAGCCGTTTTCCACTTCCTCGCGGGTGTATTCGTTATATCCGCGCTTCAGTTTTTTATCGATATACATTTTTCTCTCCTATGTCGAAAAGGCATGGCTTTAAAATGCGCCCTTGACGACATAAACCTTGATATGGCTGAATTCCTCAAGAGATATGCTGATGCCTTCCCTCCCGAGGCTGCTCATCTTATAGCCGCCAAAAGGCTGATCAAGATGGCGATAGCCGCCGGTGCCATTGACGACCGCCGCTCCAGCCTTGAGTTTGCTGCCGACCCGGAAGGCGCGCTTCATGTCCGAGGTCATCAGGCCGGAGGAAAGGCCGAAACAAGAATTATTGGCAATACGGATGGCCTCTTCCTCGGTGTCGAAGGGAATTAACGGGAAGACAGGGCCAAACACCTCCATGTCGGACGCAATGTCCATTTCGGGGGTGACATTGGTAAGAATGGCGGGATGAATACGGGTGCCCTCGCGCTTGCCGCCATGGAATAATTTCGCGCCCTGTTCGACTGTTTTGGCGATCTGCTTTTCCACCTCGATAGCCGCGGATTCGGAAACCAGGGCGGTGACAATCGCATCTTCATCAAGAGCGTTGCCGACTTTGGACGAGGCGAGTCTGGCGGCGAGCTTTTCCGCGAGTTTGCCGTAAATACCCGTTTGCACAATGAAGCGCTTGGAGGCGCAGCATACCTGGCCGTTGTTTTCGAGCCTGCTTGCGGTCATTTCGTTTATCGCCGAATCGAGATCGGCGTCGTCGAAGATAATCATGGCGTCGTTGCCGCCCAGTTCAAAAAATAACCGCTTGAGGGTGTCGGCGCCGTCCCGCATCAGCGACTGTCCGGCGGGTGTGCTACCGGTCATGCTGATGGCGTCCACGTCCTTGTTCTTGACGATCTGCGCGACCATGTCTGCGCGCTCGCACACCATGAATTGAATAACGCCTTCCGGGAAGCCCGCCTTTTTGGCAACGCCTTCCAGGTGCATAACCGCGAGCGGATTGGCGGATGGAGCCTTGATAAGGACAGTATTGCCCATAACCAGGGCGGGGGCGATTTTTTGGAAAGTGAGTTCAATGGGAAAATTAAAGGGGATGATGCAGGCGATGACCCCCAAAGCCTCGCGGCGGGTAAAGACCAGATCCTTTTCAAATCCCGGCGCGTTGTCGGCCAGCACATCGCCATACATGTGTTTGGCGCGTTCGACCGCGGCTCTCAGCAGTTTGGCGGCGTCTTCGTTTTCGATGCGGGCCTGCACGATGGGCTTTGCCATGTCTTTCGCCGAGAGGGTGGCTATTTCCTCGTTTGCCTGTTCGAGCGCATCCGCGAATTTATAAAGGATTTCGCCTCGTGCGTACAGCGGCATTGACTCCCAAGCCGGCTGGGCGGAGCGGGCCTTGGCGACCATTTCCGCCAGACGGGCGGGGGAGGCCAGTTCCAGGGTAGCAAGCTTTTCGCCTGTGGCCGGATTGGTGACTGCTAATTCTTTTGCCATGGGGTACCTGCCTTTCGGTTGAATTCATGATGGTATGACTGTTTCGTAAAACGCCGACTCCACCTTTTCTAATAATAACTCCGACGATTCCCAAGTAAATATTTGCGGTTATTTCAAAACATTGGGAATCATGAAGCCGCGAATAACGCCGAGGAGATCCGAGTAACCGCCCAGGAATTGCTCGAGGGTGCGCTTGGTCGCGCCGAAATCGGCGAATTCAGATTCTTTCATCCCGTCGCCTTCGTAGGCGCGGATAAACTCCGGGAAATACTTCTTCAGTGTCTCCAAAACCTTGTCGTCCACCGGAACGTCCATCCGGGGAGTCGGATCAATCCCCGACTTGTTAATATTGTCCTGCCAGTCGGAGGTGATGGTCAGCACCACATCGCCGCCGACAAACTCCGACCACTGCATTACGTTACGATACGCGGCGGAGAGAAGACGGCAAGTGTATTTCTTTTCCTGGTAGATCTTGTACGCATGCTTGAAGCAGGCAATCCCGGCCCATTCCAATACCCCGGGATCACAGGGAACGCCCTGCTTCTTCCACAGCACTTTCAGGTAATCGTCAAGACGACCGACCATCATGGTGCAGACGGGGGACATCTGCGAGATATCCTTGCCTTCCGCTTGGCGACGCTTCAGGCCGCGTTCGACCGCTTCGGCAACGGCGAGAACCTGAGGAACGGAGAAGGATACGGTCGCATTGACGCTGACGCCGTTGTAGGTCGATTCTTCGACAGCCTTGACGCCGGCTTCCGTGACAGGCATCTTGACCTGCATGTTGGGTGCGAGGGTGTTGAAGTGCACCGCCTGCTTCCACATCGCCTCCGCGTCGCGGTAATACTTGGCGTTCGTTTGGATGGACAGACGGCCCTTCTTACCCTTCGTATCCGCGAAGATCTTTTCAAACAGCTTCGCGCCCTTCACTGCCATTTCCTCGTTCAGCTTCCAGGCGATGTCGTCTTCGGTGCCGGTGGGCATTTCCTTCACCAGTTCGTTGATGCGACCCTTCCACAGGTCCATTTCCTTCTTCAGCACGCTGCCGACAATGACCGGGTTGGTGGTCGCGCCGGTAGCGCCGTTTTCCAGGGCAGGCATCAGTTCGGAAATGGCGCAGGAGTCATTCCAGAATTCCGTCGGGGTGGTCATGACTGTCTTGTGCAATGGGGACTTGTATTCCATGGTGGTTCTCCTCAGTTATTTAGGATTTACGATTTATGATTGAAGATTTATCGCGTTGCAGAGGAAAATCATAAATCTAAAATTCTCAAATCGTTCCGTCCCAAGTGGAAACTTTAGTATTTTTCATTTCTTCCTGGTCGAACCAGTGGGCGGTCACGCACTTCGTTTCGGTGTAGAATCTGACGCCATCCTTGCCGAGGCAGTGCAGGTCGCCGAAGAACGATTCCTTGTGGCCGGAGAAGGGGAAATAGCCGATCGGCACCGGGATACCGACATTGATACCGACCATGCCGCCGTGGGTGTGGCGGGCGAATTCGCGGGCGTAGAAGCCGTTCTGGGTGTAAATGACCGAACCATTGGCGAAGCGGTTGTCGTTCATGATTTTCAGACCGTGGTTGAACGACTTGCAGCGCTTGACCGAAAGAACCGGGCCGAAAATCTCCTCCTGCCCGAGACTCATGTCCTCGGTGACGTGATCGAAGATCGTAGGGCCGACGTAGAAGCCGTTCTCATGTCCCGGCACCT
>DAIOFH010000154.1:0-8745 GCA_036745875.1 Planctomycetota bacterium
AGAAGTAAAAGGCTCACAGTTAAAAAATACAATAACTAATTTATGCAATTAGACAGTAGTTGTACATGATCGGTCTGACGCGCGTTTCATAAAACTCGTCGTCAAGGTGCAACAGTTTGACCAAGCTGAAGCCGGCGGCTATGTTTTCCAGGAATGCATCGTCCGGAGGCCTGCTTTTGAGTCGAGCCTGGTTCCTCGGGCACACTTCCTGGCAGATGTCGCAGCCGTGCACCTGTTGTCCCATGCACGGGCGCAGCTCGCGGGGGATGCTGTCCGTCAGGTTGAGTTCCGGGGTATTGACCGTCTTCCAGGCGTTGAAAGGGAGGCACCGTTTGGGATTCAGCCTGAATGGGGCATACAGGGCTTTGGACGGGCAGGCATCGATGCAACGGGTGCAGTTTTCAGGGTATTTCGACGTGACGGTCGGTTGGTCATAGTTCAGCTCGGCATCCACCACCAGCGTGCGGATGACGATAAACGACCCGATTCCGTCCGCATAGGCGAAGTTGTTCTTGCCGAAGGTGGCGACGCCCGCCCGCGCCGCGGCCCGGCGGTCGGGAAGGGCGAGGCTGGCCTCGACCCGCATTCCCTTGTTTTTCAGGAATTGCTGCATCAGGTCGAATATCGCGCCCGTCACATAGCTGGACGGCGGGTTGTAACAGCGGCCCTGATAGACGCGGCCGATTTTTCCAACAAGCTCCGGAGGAAAAGCCGTCTTCGCATAATCCCAGATAAGGACGATTATGGAGCGCGCGAAGGGGATGATCGCCTTTGGCGAACTGCCCTTCAGCGGATCGCGCCGGCCTTTGGTGAAAAAATCATACTCCTCGCCCCGTGTGCGCATTTCCTCAGCGAATTCCGTGAAGTCGTCCGCGTTGGTGATCCCGACCCTGCTGTAGCCAAGGTTTAACCCGTATTCCTTGATTTCGGCCGTGAGGTTCGACATGGCATTTCCTTTTTTGCTGTATATGCAACATAATAAGAAAAAAATCACAACTCGCGCAGGGCTTCGAGCATGCCGTAAAGCACCGTGATGTTGTCCCGCCCCAATTTCTGTTCCACTTCCCGCTGGGCGTTTTTCCACAGTGGCCTGCCGATCTCCAGCGTTTTTTCGCCGCTGTCCGTCAAATGTAGGCGACGATTGCGGGTGCCGGGAGCCGCGCGGTCCTCGACCAGACCGGCGTCGAGTAACGGTCGTAGTGTCCGGACAAGCGTACTGCGCTCCAGGCCCACGACGTCTGCCAGGCCGCTCACGCTGACGTCGCCCTCTCTCTTGATATTGCTCAGGAGGGAGAATTGGTTTACGGTCACCCCGCATCCTTCCAGCTTTCGGTCGTAGAAATCCGTGACCGCCTTGTTGGCGCGGCGCAGGTTGATGCAGTGGCAAGAGCTTTTTCGCATGGTGAAGGTCTTTTTTATAATCGTGTATATACAACATTATAGCAGGCCGGGCCGCAATGTCAAACAAATAAAAAAACACCCCGCCGTCGGTACCGGAGAGGTGTTTTGGTTGTACGGTGACGTACGGATTCTTAAAATGCTCTTAAAAGTCGAAATTGTCAGGATCGGGCCCGACGCGGGCGTTTTTGTTCAGACTTTCGATTGTCGTCATTTCCGCATCGGACAGCTGGAAATCGAAGACGCCGGCGTTTTCGCCGATGCGTTCCTTGTGCACGGATTTCGGGATGGTGATGACGCCATGCTGCAAATCCCAGCGGATAACGACTTGTGCGGGGGATTTGCCGTGTTTCTTGGCGATCTCCGCAATTTTGGCGGCCGCAAGCACATTGCCTCCCTGGCCTCCCAGCGGGCTCCAGGCCTGCACCGCGATGTCTTTTTCGGCGCAGTAGCGGCGGAGCGTTTCCTGGGTGAGGTAGGGGTGCAGTTCGATCTGGTTCACCACAGGCTTTGTTTTGGCCTGCTTCAGCAATGTGTCGAGATGGTGGGGTTGGAAGTTGCTGACCCCTATGGCGCGGGCCTTGCCGGAGGCGAAGATTTTTTCCATCGCAGCCCAGCTTTCGACATAGTTTTCCACCGGCCAGTGGATGAGGTACATGTCGACATACTCCATGCCAAGCGCCTTGAGGCTGTTGTCGATCGCCTGCAACTGACGATTCTTTCGCATGTCGTCGTTCCACAGCTTGGTCGTCACAAATAGCTTTTCCCTCGCGATGCCGCTGTCGCGGACTCCCTGACCCACGCTTGCCTCATTTTCGTATATTTTCGCCGTGTCGATATGCGTATAGCCCGCTTCAATGGCCCATCGTACCGCATCGGACGTTTCCTTCCCGTCCTTGGAGCGGAAGACTCCGAGTCCCAGAATGGGAATTTCGACCCCGTTGTTCAACTTTTTCGTCGTGTGCAGATTCATTGCATCTCTCCTTGTTCTTCATCCATCAGGTATATTCTCTTTCCTCATCCCCGTAATAATTCCTCGGTCGTATAACATCTTTCTTCATGTACCGATTCGGTTCCCGCGGCAAGCGCCGTCTCGTAATACCAGATTTTGTGATCGATCGTTTTCATCAGGTCATGCAGCTCGCTCATTTGCCGCAGCACCTCCTCCTTGCGTCTCCGGAACACGTCGAGCCGCTCCTGCAGCGTATCGTCCCCCTCCATACACATGTCGATATAACGCTTGATTTCCTTGATGGGAGTTCCGGCTTGTTTCATGCAATTGATGACGGCGAGCCACTCGATGTCCCTTTCCTCGAAGACGCGAAGGCCGTTTGGCCCTTTGCGCAAGAACGGCAAAAGACCCTCCTGGTCATAATAGCGCAGGGTGGGCACGGAGACTCCCATGCATTTTGCCGCCTGACCGATGGTGAATGCCATTGGTTGATCCTCCCGGTGAATACGTTTACATTTATCGATCGATCTTCCCCGCCGTCACGGTAACGATACTATAGCCCCTCAAGTGCACTTGAGGTCAAGGGGAAAAATTTGCTTTTTTTACCACGGTAAAACGACCATGGCGGTAATGAAAACTTAACTCACAACGAGTGAATGATATGAAGAAAAGGGGCGATTGTATTTATTTAAATAAATTAAAAATTCCCGATGTGTTCACTGTTTTTTCACCAGACTTTTTTGCGCCGGGGTGGCGGTTGCGATTGTTTTGCCGTTACGTATGGAACGTACCACCACTGCCTGCGTCCGTACGGCATTGTACGCGGAGTCGGCATCCAGGATCAGCAGGTTGGCGGGTTTTCCCTGTTCAATCCCGTAATGGTCGTTTATGCCCAGTGTTTTCGCGCCATTCCCGGTGATAAGGTCGAGTGATCGGTCGATTTCGCCTCGGCCCGTCAGTTGCGCAATGTGCAGGCCATGGAAAAGCACATTCAGGATATTGCCGTTGCCGAAGGGATACCAGGGATCAATTATCGAATCCTGGGCAAAACAGACATTGGCTCCCGCCTGGAGAAGCTCCTTGACGCGGGTGAGTCCGCGCCGCTTGGGATAGGTGTCAAGGCGGCCCTGGAGATGGATGCTTTCCGTCGGGCAGGAGACGAAGTTGATCCCGGACTTCCGGATTACCCCCATGAGCTTGTAGGCGTAGGCGTCATTGTACGATCCCATGGCGCAGGTATGGCTGGCGGTGACGCGCGGCCCGTTGTCGAGGCGGATGGCCTCGGCAGCGACGACCTCGAGAAAACGCGATTGTTCGTCGTCTATCTCGTCGCAATGGATATCCACGAGCAATCCCCGCCGCTCTGCGAGATCCATGACGAAGCGGATCGATTCGACCCCATAGTCCCGCATGAATTCCCCGTGCGGAATCGCACCCAGGGCATCGGCTCCGATATCCGCCGCCTGCTCCATGAGTTTTTTGCCGTTGGGGAAGGAGAGGATTCCGTCCTGGGGAAATGCGACAATTTGCATCTCGCAGAGGTCCGCCACTTTTTCCCTTACGGTGAGCATTGCTTTGAGCGCGGTAAGCGCGGGGTCGGTGACGTCGACATGGGTGCGGATGAATTGAATTCCGTGCAGCGCGCACATTTCGATGGTGGAGACGGCGCGATCGATGACGTCCTTCTCGGTCAGCGTCTCTTTCCGGCGCGCCCAAAGGTTGATGCCTTCGAAAAGGGTGCCGCTTTCATTCCACGCCGGATCGCCGGCGGTTTGGGTGGCGTCGAGATGGATATGCGGTTCGACAAACGGGGGAACTACAAGCCTGCCGTTTGCGTCGACCGTGTCCGGATCCTGGTCGTTCAGGCCGGGTCCGATTTTACTGAATATCCCGTCCTTGATCAATATATCCTGGAGCGCGTCCAAACCATAGATTTTGCAGTTGGTGATTTTCATGGCCGTCGAATCCTCCGGAGACTGTTGTCGTAGGTATTTTACCGACTTCGGTGAAATTACAGTATATACCTTACACCTGCTTTGGGCAGAGGAAATTTTTTACGGTATCTACCGGAAATGGGGATTTACTGTAGAAAAATATCTAATGCCTTGACAATGACTACCGTGAAAGACAGAATTAATTAACAAGATTAACGTGTATTTTTAGTGATAAATCTCGAATACGGGGGGATGCGGTCAGTTTTATAGGAGGTAAAACCATGAAGAAGCATGTGCCAATGTATATGATGATTATGGTTCTTTTTGTCTCGCAGGCGATTCTCGCGGCGGAAGCGGCGGCCACTCCCACCGTCAGCGATGCCGAGGGCAAGATAAAGATAATAAACTTGTACGACCTGGAAAAGGACGCGTCCACGAAAATAAACAAGGGCGCTTTTGGCTATGTGCAGGGCGGAGCCGAGGACGAAGTTACGCTTCACAGCAACTCCGTCGCATTCGATAAAAAACAAATTGTTCCCAACGGCATGACCGGCATCGACGGCGTCGACACCAAAACGACCTTCCTCGGCATCGATCTGCCGAGCCCGATTATCTTGGCTCCAATGGCGGCCCATGGCATGGTGCACAAGGAAGCGGACAAGGCCACCATTAAAGGCACACAAATGGCGGGGACGGTGATGTCCATCAGCACCTATTCTTCCCTGTTGGTCGACGATATCGCGAAAAGCGCGCCGGGCGCTCCGTTTTTCTTCCAGTTGTATATGAGCAAGGACTCCGGGTTCAACGAGTCTGTTGTCAAAAAAGCCCGGGATTCCGGCGCGAAGGCGATCATAATCACCATTGACGCCGGAACGGCGGGCAACCGGGAGTCGGACGTGAGGAATAATTACAATTACAGTTCCGAGACACCCAATGTCATGGAATACTATCAGGGCCAGAACATGACCCAAAGCCAGGCAAGGGCGCTCAGAAAGATCAGTTTTTCCGGCGATGACATCAAATTCATAAAAAATGCCAGTGGACTGCCGGTGTTGGTCAAAGGCATATTGTCGCCGGAAGCGGCTGAGGCGGCGATCGTGGCGGGTGCGGACGGCATCTGGGTCTCCAACCACGGCGGCAGGCAGCTGGACGGCGCTCCGGCCACATTCGACATGCTTCCCCTTGTTGCCAAGGCTGTAGCCAAGCGGGTGCCAATTGTTTTTGACAGCGGTGTGAGGAGGGGAACCCATGTGTTCAAGGCGTTGGCCTGCGGCGCTGATGTGGTGGCGATAGGCAGGCCTGCCTTGTATGGTTTGATTCTGGGGGGGGCGGAGGGTGTGAATGACGTGTTTCAGCAGTTGAACAAGGAGCTCACAACCACCATGATTCTTGCCGGAACGAAAGACATCCCGGAAGTCAAGGAGACCCGGCTGTTCGATCCGGAGAAGCAGGTCATACTTACCCGCTGAATTAAATGGTCTTGCATCACAGTTCATTAAATGGTTGCAGGTCCAGCGAAATGCCGGACCTGTAATGGTTGGTACGTATGGGTGCATGCCTCAGGCGTGTGACCAACGCCTGGTCATCTCTTGTAGCGTACTTCGCCATCGATGTAGGAAACAGTCACGCCCTTGAAATCTTCCTGCAGCGCTTCGAAATGCTTGTTGATCGTGCCTTCCGGGTCTGCCATGTACTCTTCCTCGAATCCCGGTATTGAATCGGCCGCCTTGACGACCGCAGAGCGTACGGCCAGTTCATCGCGGATTGCATTCCAGTTCCGTTGGCTTTCACGGTATTCCTTGAAAAAATCCTCTGCCTGTTTGAAACATTTGGCCAACATGTCATCCCACACGCCCTGTTCCTTGAGACGGTCGACTTCCGCCTGGTATCCGGAGCCGTTGAATATCATCCTGCCGTCCGACCCGCTCTGGACAAAGTACTTGGACGTGTCGATCGGGGAGGGAATTCTGATGAGAATGCCGCCATTCATTACACTGACGTGGTCTATGCCGTGCTTGTCGGCAAGGGTGGCAATGTCCTGGCCAAGGTCGTCATACGCTTCGTCAAGCCCGGCGTTCAGTTCGTCGACGCTTTTTCCGGCATAGGGAGATTCGGTCCCGGTGAGCATGCTGTTTAGCAAGTCCCGGATGCGCTGCTTTTCTTTCTCTTCGGCCAGTTCTTCCGGAGTAAGGATTGGCTTCGCTTCCTCGGTTTTTCCAGCCTGTGCCAACATATCCGCAAAAGCTGTCGCCGCAGTGGAATTTTTTGCCTTTTCCCGGGCGGTGGTGGCTCCAGCGTATGCCGTATCGCTAACACCAGTAATTGACATGGTTTTCCCTCCTCAAGCGTCTGGGTGTAATAAAAACTTTCGTGATATACAGACTTATTCCTGGCGATTGATACAAACATTGTGCCATAAATGCACACCTACCTGCGCGCTGGGATTTGGATAGACAGGAAATGCGTCAGAGATATACTTGACGGGTCGTTAGTCGACGGCTTTTGTGTTCTCCATTGTCATGACATGATTTTATCGATGGAATGATACCATGCGACCGGTTTGCGGTTATAAGATAGTCTTGGGGACCTTTGCTATGGCGCTTTTGCCATGGCTGCACGGCTGTGAAGAGGCACAGCAGCCACAGCCGCAGGCAAGAGCGAGGAAACCGGCCAATTACTCCAGCCACTATATTCAAAAGTATGCTGAAAAAGAACTTGGTAGGTACTATTCGGAGGATGACGACACTAAAGTGTCTATCGGCAGGATAAAAAAGGAAGGCAGCCACTGGCGGATTGAGGCGACAATTACCGAGCAGGGGAAGATGACGCACAAGCGTTTGTTGGTTGACTCTGGGGGGAAAATAGTGCTGGAAGAGTAGTATTCCGCTATTGTTGTATAGTGCTCGAGATTCCGTTACTTCTTTTTTTATTCGCCCCTCAGTCGATCCCGCCGAAGCGATCCTGCACCAGCGCGCATAAAACCGCCACCGCTTCCTCTGCATCCGCTCCCTTTGCCGAGATCTTGACGATCGCTCCCTGCATTGCGCCAAGAGCCATAAGTTGCATGATGCTCTTGCCGTCTGCACGCAGGTTGTTCACCTCAACGGTGATGTCGGATTTGAACTCCCTGGCTTTTTGCATGAACTGCGTGCTGGGGCGAACATGAAACCCGTACTTGTTGAGAATGGTGCTTTCGCCGCTTGCCTCTTGGCTCATAGGTCGCCTTTCAAGACACGAATACCACACAATTGCGTTTTATATACTCATTGACCTTGGCGCTTTTCGGCATATTTCGGCTAGCCGTAAAACGCAACAAGGAATCAAGCATTATGTAAAAAGCGCTAAATGGGGGCGGCGGGACTTGAACCCGCACGACCGTAAAGGCCAAGGGATTTTAAATCCCTTGCGTCTGCCATTCCGCCACACCCCCGTATTAATTCACAATAAGTGTCTGATTATTGATCAATGTGAATTATTGTCAAGAAGATTGCTTCACGCTTGGCCGAAAGGGGTGCAGGCAAATGTCCCGTTTTATATCCATTTCTTACTGTTTTAATAATGTAATGCTTCCAGGCCTTGCCGCGCTTCCGAATCAACGCCATACAGCATAAACAATTTTTCCTCCATCGTCTGGACAATTTCATCGCGGCGCTGTCGATCCGTCCAGCTTTGCGGATTCTGGCCAAAATGTCCGAGCAGCCCCGAGGCCTTGGACAATTCAAGCATAACGTCGGGATCGGGTTCGGGGAGAGGGAAATTTCTCAACAAAGCCGGTTTCAAGCGTCCCGCCGTCGCCGTGGTATCCAGCATGCGGTTGAAATAAAAATCAGCAATCCGGCTGTTGAGAAGGCAGGCGATAAACCCGGCTGGTACGCCTTCCACCGGCACCAGTGAATACACATCCTGGCTGATCGGACCGCCAGTCCTGTCCACGGCGGCCATTATCGGGGGGCCGGCGCGCCGCACCACGACCTTCTCCCTGACCGCATACTCCTCCGGATGAGGCAGCCTGAACAGGTGCAGTCGGCTCCAGCTCAAGTAAATTCGTTCCCCCGAGACGGAGAAACGGGAGATATTTTCGGCACTGATCACCTTGCGCCAGCCGTCGTCGGGGGGCGCCATGCGTCGGAAAAAACGGTAACGCGGGGCGGCTCCGCAATGCACGGTCGCGACATCCCCGAGGGTCATGCCACCGGAACAACCTTCAAACACCTTGACGAGCGCCTCCGGGATTTCGTCTTCCGAATCGAACAGATACGGCTGCGCCCCATTGCGGTCGTCAAGTGCCCGCGTCACTTTCCTGTTGAACAGTTCATCGTCCGGCACCGGCGGCAGGCAATCCGTGAATCCGGCGTCCAGTAGCCGCGAGACGGCGACGAATTTCTTCGACTCCAGGGTTGCAAAGATAGGCAGGCGTTCGCCGCACCGGGCGCGCAGGGCCTGACAAAAGCTTTCCGGCGA
>DAIOFH010000155.1:0-8660 GCA_036745875.1 Planctomycetota bacterium
CCGAGCCCCGCTCTTTTTTATTTTGGCGGATTGACCGGGGAGGATCCGCCCACAAACCGGTTGTTCTCTGCTAATAAAAACAGGGGTTTCACAGAAATGAATGTCAATGAAGAATTCTTACGGCATATCGACAGCCTGCATCGCGAAAAAGGCATCGATCGCGAACAGCTTATAGAGTCCATCGAGACCGCCCTCGTCTCGGCGGCGCGCAAGCGCTATCCGAATGTCGAAGAGCTCCGGGTCAGGATCGACCGCAAGACCGGCGTCATCCGCCTCCTCGACGGCGATATTCCCTTCGAGGAAATGGACCCTGCCGCTTTCGGCCGCATCGCCGCGCAGACCGCGAGGCAGGTTATGATCCAGCGCATCCGCGAAGCCGAATCCGATGTCGTGTACGAAGAATTCATCGCCAAAGTAGGCACCATCGTCAACGGCGTCATCCAGCGCGTGGAACGCGGCACCGTCATCTGCAACATCGGAAAGTCCGACGGCATCCTCCCGCGACAGGAGCAGATCCCGTCCGAGAACTACCGTCCCAATGAACGCATCCGCGCCTATGTCACCCAGGTGCGCAAGAAAGGCAACAAGGTCATTATCATTCTTTCCCGCACCCATCCCGACCTGGTGCGCGAATTGTTCGAACTCGAAGTGCCGGAAATTTACGAGCACATTGTGGAAATTAAGGGGCTGGTCCGCGAGCCCGGCTACCGCACCAAGATCGCGGTGTATTCCTCCGACACCCGCGTCGACGCCGTCGGCGCCTGCGTTGGCGTCAGGGGAAGCCGCATCAGGAACATCGTCGAGGAACTTGGCGGCGAAAAGATCGACATCGTGCGCTGGAACGACTCCTCGGAAATCTTTATCAGGAACGCCCTGTCCCCGTCCGAAATCGATCATATCGAATTCGACCGAAACAACATGCGCGCCCGGGTCATCGTGCCGGAAGACCAGCTTTCCCTCGCCATCGGCAGAAAGGGGCAAAATGTTCGCCTTTCTTCCCGTCTAACCGGCTGGAATCTGGATATAATGACCATCAACCAGCACAGCGCCTGGCGTGAAAAAGGACGTCAGGAAATCGCCGCCCTTCCGGGCGTGGGCGAAGCGACCATCAATAATATGCTTATCGCCGGTTTCGAATCCTTCCATGACATCATGGAGCTTGGGATCGACAAGCTGACCCAGATCAAGGGGATCGGCGAAAAGAAGGCGCAGGAAATATACAACTTCGCGGTCGAAGGCTACCGCAAGCGTTTGGAAGGCGATTCGCGCGAAATTGTCGAGGCACGCGAAGCGCGCGAAGGCAAGGCCGAAGCTCCCGTCTCTGCCGCACCCGCCGCTCCGGCCGCGGCCGAAGTTGCCGCGACGGAAAGCGCCGAATCGACGGAGTCCGGGGAATAAAAGCCGGAAATTCGGCTCGCGATTTGGCGATCCGGCGTTTTGTCGGCTCGCACAGAATATAGGGAAAGCGTAAATGCGGTTACACGAACTGGCGAAAAAACACGGATTCAACCAACAGGATCTTCTCACCGCCGTGCAGAAGCAGGGCTTCGACGTCAAGAATACCTTGACCGCGGTGGAACCCGACGTCGAGGCTTGGGTTGC
Source organism: Planctomycetota bacterium (assembly GCA_036745875.1). GTDB lineage: Bacteria > Planctomycetota > SZUA-567 > SZUA-567 > SZUA-567 > DAIOFH01. Next base: position 1,603 of record DAIOFH010000155.1, read on the forward strand.
CGGACAGGCAACCTCCGGCTGGATACCGCCGCCGCCCGAGAAAAAATCGGCCAAGAAGAAGAAGGTCGTTTTGGTCAAGACCCCCGCCAACGATAAGGCCGAAGACAAGGCGGAGGACGCCGCGGCTCCGGAACAGCCGCAGGAAGAGCCCGCTCTCCCGAAAGCTGCGGAAGTTGCCGCCGAAGGCGCAACCAAGCCGGTGAAGAAGAAAATCACAGTCAGAGAAACGGCAGTTGTCGCCGAGAAGAAGAGTGAAGAACCCGCTGCACCTGCCGAAAGCGAAGCTTCGGCGCAGCAAAAGGAAACAAACGAAATGGCTCCTGTGGAAGCGCCGGTCGCCGAAAAGGCGGCTACTGTCGAGGACGCAGCCTCGAAAGGTCAAGATGTTACGGCGGAAAATGCCAGCGCCGACGCTTCGGCAACGGAAGATGCAGCCGAGCCGGAACAGGGGAAAGAACCTGTCGCCATCAAGCGCATCAACCCGGCTATCAAAGGGAGCGCCGTCGTCGGCCAGGCGTCCCCGGAAATGATCGCCGCCATCAAGCGCGGCAACAAGCCGTCCGCGCCTGCAGGAAAAGGCAGGCCCGACCGCGGCGACCGTTCGACATCGGACAGGCCTGACAGGCCGGACCGTTCCGAAAGGCCCGAACGCTCCGAGCGGCCCGGCAGGGGAAAATCGGCTGCCGCCGCATCGTCATCGCCGCAGCTGGAAACAGTCATGCCTGACACCGACCTGTCGGGCAAACCCCGCATAAAACAACGCATCAAGACCAAGGGCAAGGGCGACTTCGAGGACGCGGAAGAAATCGAACGCAAGGCCAAGGCCGCCAAGCGCGGCAAGGAAAAGGACAGCAAGCGCCAGGGTTGGGTCGTGGACGAGGACTTCGGCGAGGAGGATGATTTCACCGAAGAAGAGGAAGCGCGCCCCGAAGGCGCTTCCAACACCACCATCATCGAAGCCATTTCCACCAACCTCATCGCCGCAGAGGACGATGACAAGGACCGTTCCGGCTTCAAGCACAAGCGCGCCGACTTCAAGTCGAAACGCACCCAGCACGAACTGCCGGCCAGCTTTGCCGAAATCGACAACGAATTCACCCGCAGCTTGGCTGGCGGCGGCGGACGCCGTCGCGGCGGCCGAGGCGCGCAGCGCCGGAACACCGGTCGCCGTTCCAGGACTCGCCGCATCACGCAGGCCATTCCGCGCGTAGCGGGGCAGGCGGCGGATGTCTATCTTGGCATGACCCTCAGGGATCTGTCGGTGGCCCTCGGCGTCAAGCTCCAGGAAATCCTTGCCTGGGCGATCGGCCAAGGCAAGATGATCCAGGTCAACGACATCCTCTCCGAAGAGGATATAGTCGAGATTGCCGGAAACTACAAGATTCCACTCAACTGGGCTACGGAAGAGGACCTTGAGAGGGAGCTGGCGGAGGAGGCGGAACAGCAGGCCGAAGTCGACACCGAGCACCTTGTCGAGCGTCCGCCCGTTGTGACCTTCATGGGCCACGTCGACCACGGCAAGACCAGCCTTCTCGACAGCATCCGCCATACTCGCGTCGTCGACGGCGAGCACGGCGGCATTACCCAGCATATCGGCGCGTACTCCGTCGAGCGCGATGGCAAGAGGATCACCTTCCTCGATACCCCGGGTCACGAGGCGTTTTCCGCCATGCGTGCCAGGGGCGCGAATCTGACCGACATCGCGGTACTGGTGGTCGCCGCCGATGACGGCGTCATGCCGCAGACCGAGGAAGCGGCCGCCCACGCCAAGAACGCGGGCGTCCCGATCGTCGTCGCCATCAACAAGTGCGACCTGCCGTCGGCGAACTCCGACCGGGTGCGCCAGGAACTGTCCAATCGTCTCGGACTGCTTCCCGAAGAATGGGGCGGCCAAGTCGGCATGGTTGAAGTCTCAGCCATTAACGGGCACGGCATCACCGAACTTCTTGAGCGCATCCTGCTCGAAGCGGAAGTTCTCGAACTACGGGCCAATCCCGACCGTCCGGCCACCGGGTTTGTCGTCGAAGCGCGGATGTCCGAAGGGCAGGGCGTTCTGTCCACGATGCTCGTCTCGGACGGCACCCTACGCAGCGGCGACGTCATCCTTTGCTCGAACGGCTACGGCAAGATCCGCTTCATGCTGAACGAATTCGGCAATCCCATCGAAGAGGCGGGTCCTGGCACGCCGGTGCGTCTGTCCGGTCTTTCCGCCGTGCCGGAAGCGGGAGACAAGTTCTTCATCCTGCAGGATATCACCAAGGCCCGCGCCATCGCCGAACAGCGTGAACGGGAGTCCCGCGCCGCCGCACTCGCACGGCGCAAGCACGTCACCCTGGAGAACCTCACCGCCCACCTCGCGGGTTCGGGCAAACGCGAACTCAGCGTCATCATCAAGGCGGACGTTGTCGGTTCGCTTGAGGTTATCGAAAAGACCCTCAAGGATATGCAGACGGAGGAAGTCGGAATCTCAGTCATCCACTCCGCCGTCGGCGGCATCAACCACGCGGACGTGATCCTGGCCGACGCCTCGGACGCGATCGTTCTCGGCTTCCACGTCACTGCGGATTCGGCGACCAAGATGGCCGCGACCAGCCTCGGCGTACAGATAAAGACTTACCACATTATCTACCGCATGATCGAGGATATGAGGGCCGCACTGGAAGGCATGCTGCCGCCGGAAGAAAAGGAAGTCGTCCAGGGGCATGTGGAAATCCGCCAGGTGTTCCGCGCATCGAAGATCGGCGCAATCGCCGGCTGCTATGTCACGGACGGCTTTATCCAGCGCACCAGCAAGATCCGCCTCTACCGCAACAACGTGGTTGTTTACGATGGCACCATCCAGAGCCTCAAGAGGGTCAAGGACGACGTGCGCGAAGTCAAGTCCGGCTTCGAATGCGGTCTCAAGATTGCCAACTACGACGGGATCGAGGAAGGCGACGTCGTCGAAGCCTACACCATCGAGGAAATCGCGCGTAAACTGTAGTCTGCCATCCATTATTGCGTCTCAGCACAAAACCCTCTCTCTCAACGAGAGAGGGTTTTTTCTCCGCTACGTTCTTTTATGGCGTTTTCTGAAAAGATGGCCCTCCCATTGCGCATTTTGGCTTCGCGTAGTTGTGCCGGAAAAGGCAACAGGGGGTCAATCATTCCCGAAAACGCGCTATAGTATAGCATTTTAAGAAATCTGTGAGTATGGGATTTAGACGCGAGCTCGACCGATAGCTTTATTTCGCTGGTAGTTTGGCGGAATATAACGTAAGGGAGATGGCGCGGCTAAATCCTGATATTCACGAAAACTCTTAAAATGCCTTAAGGGGGCAAGGCATGCAGGTCGGTATGATGCGGGTTGAACTGATGATCCACGGTGCGCACAGCCTAAAGGAAAAACGGCGTCCCCTGAAGTCGCTTATTGAAAAAACCAGAAACAAATACAATGTTTCGGTTGCAGAGGTCGACAACCATGATTTGCATCAGCGCGCCACCCTGGGCATTGCCATCGTCGCCGTCGACGGCGGCAACCTCCTTGACCAGATGCGCACAGTCAAGGAATTCATCTACACAAATCCCGAGTGCCAGGTTTTGGACATCATGGAGGAAAGAATAGGAGCATTTTAAGAATTTTGGTGATAACATTGGGGCGGTCGTCGCCTCCAGTCGTCCGTTTGCGTGACATTTCGCCAATTCACCGGCGAAAGGCCACGACGACATTTCCAGCGCCTAAATGTCACAGAATTTCTTAAAATGCTTTGGCATGACATAACGATAAGTAACTACTATACTGTTGTATCGCCTGTACTAAACAGGGTCGTTGTTTTTAAGGAGTCAATACAATGCCATCACGTAGGCAGGAACGCGTCAGCAAGCGGATCATCCAGGAGACGGTGGAAGCGCTCCGCAACCTGAAGCATGTTAAACTGGGTTTTGTCACGGTGACGCGTTGCGAAGTATCGCCGGATCTGCGGCATGCCACCATTTTCATTTCCGTATTCGGATCGGACGAGGAGCGGGAACGTACATTACAGATAATCCGCAACAATGCCTCGAAATTGAGGGGAATGATCGGCCGCCCCCTGGCCATGAAAATGACCCCGCAGCTGCATTTCGAATTCGACGATACGATTGAGACAGCCGACAGGATGAGCAGGCTTATCACCGACGCCAGGAAAACCGACTCGAATCCCGAGCCACTCACGCCTGAGGAAGTGGCTGAGCTGGCCGCCCAATCGAAAAACCTTGGCAAGCGCCGTAAGGTATATGAAGACGATCCGGAAGCCGGGGACGAGGATTTCGATCCGTTTGAAGAAGCCAGGCAGGATGTTGAGGACGAGTTGTTATCGGACGACGATGACGACGAAGCCTGGAAACCGATCAACCTGGACGAACTGCCTGAGTGAAAAATTATAATGAAATTGTACCGCCCCGCGCCGGCCGCATGCATTGCGGCCGGCTTTGCTTTGGCGGCAAGAACCTTTTGATCTTGTTTGTATTATTGATACGAATGAAATTGAATCTCCATACTGTCTTCAACTTGCTACAACTTTAACTGGAAATCCGTGGATTATCGGATTGAACCAGGGCGACTCGGAGGTATACTGTTTGTGGGGGATTTACCGCCCTATTGCATTTCTCAAATGCAATCGCTACGGTTCAGGCCTTCACGAGGCCGTGGATCGCGCAATGCAACGAAGAACGCATTACGGATGATGCGTGGAAGTATATTTATGGATGAGGAGGTGCCTTATGAAAAGGCTTTTCATCATTGGGGGGGCGCTTTTCCTGACGCTCGGCTATGCAGTTGCTGCGGAGTCAGTTCAGGAGCAGGCGCTGAGAGAAGCGTATATTGAATACCAGTGCCAACAGCCGCAGCCGGAAGAACAAGGCCCGGGAGCGATGTTTGTGGTGGTCCCACAGTATTTCCGCTCCAATAACAGCAACCTGCAGCACAAAGTGAAGGGAACCGAGCTGTATACGGCGAAAGGCCATGCCAACGGGGCGGGCATCACCCTTCTCGGCACGAAACGGTTCAACGAGTATCTTTCCCTCGGCCTTACCTACGAGTTCGCTTTCATGCACTACAATGGCGGCGGGACCCTGCCGTTTGCGGCCCACTTGGCCGGAAACGCCATGCGCCTCAAGGAAGACGCCCAAAGCCATGTGGTAGGCGGCATCGCCGACGTGAACCTGAAGCAGTACGGCAAATTCCAGTTCAGCGTCATCCAAGGCTTTGATTTCCTCGATGGGCACGAAACGATGTATTCGCCCGTCGACGGCCCGGACAGGCGTTCGACCGATGACAACAAGCAGCGCGTTACCTCGCTCATGGCCTGGTACGAAAAGGATTTCAGCATTTGCGACAACTGGACCATCGGCGGCTACGCCGGATGGCGCACGCTGTATGCCCATATCATGGACCAGAACAATTGGGCGGTCGGCGCAGACAGCCCCTTCGCCAAGCAAGACACCCACGCCTGGATCCACCTGGCGTCCGGCGGCCTGAAATTGGGCTACCAGAACGGCCCTCTCGGCCTTAACCTTCGCGCAGGCATCAACCACCGCACCAGCAAGGACAACCTTCCCGGCTACGCCAACCGCGCCACAGCGCCGGGAGTGGTGCAGTTCGCCTACCATGCCAATGTCGACCGCACCGTCGGCACCTTCGGCGCCGGGCTCAGTTACGCCATCAATCCGCGATGCATCGTCACCGCCGGTTATGACGCCTACGTCGGCAAGGACACCAATGTCCATACGGGTACGCTTGGGTTTGTTTTCCCGTTTTAAAATAGCGGCACTGTAAAATATTGTGAGGTTCCATAATTACCTATCCTAAACGCATAACCGCCCTGCCGTTTGTTCGGCAGGGCGGTTTATTATTGCGGGCGAAAAGGCAACGTCCAATCACTCACTGATCTTGATCACATCTTCCGGGACATGCTGGGCGGTGCGGGCGTAGTGAACGGAGGGGTTGCCGAAAAGCATGCAATAGCCTGGCTGGTAATCGTCCGGAATGCCGAGATCCCGCCGCAGGCTTGGGTCAAGGATGCCGATGATGGCATAGATAAGGCCGCCCCATACGGTGCCGACGCCATAGCTTTGGGCCAAAAGGTCGAAGTAGGACAAGGCGATGAGACTGTCGGCGGTGCCGGTGGGCAGGTCATTGGGCGTGGAAACGGTGATGAGGTGCGGGGCATTGCGGAAAACCCCGTCCTTGCCTTTGGAGAACCAGTCGTCGGCGAAATCGGCGATCCAGGAAACAGGTTCGGGGATACGGTTCCCCTCTATCGCTTTTTTGAGGGCGAACATTGTTTTGTCCCGAAAGACGGCGAGGGCGTCCTTGTTGGTAATGACACTGACCTTGCGTTTACGGTAGTTGACGCCTGTTGGCGCGTAGGACATGCCTTCAAGAAGTTTGTCCAGCACTTCGGTTTTCACTGGTTCGTCTGAGAACTGGCGAACCGACCTGCGCCCGCGAATGAGCAGTTCCAGGCGGGCCGGATCGTAATATTCGCCCTTAAGGGGAATCGAGTCGGCGGGATCAAGGCCAAGGATGGAGACCGCGCCCTCGGGGCAGACCGTAAGGCAGTGTTGGCAGCCAATGCAGCCGTCCCTCAGCTCGGGGGCGATGGCGGGCACGGTATCGGTCATGGCGATTATTCCGGCAACGCAATCGCCGACGCAGGCGCCGCATTTGGTGCAGAGCAGGGCATTGACAGTAAAGTGCGGATCGAAAGGGATTGCCGTATCCATTTTTTCTCCTTTATTATTTTTGGTAGACGCGCTTGCAGGAAGTGTATTTTTCCAGCGTCATGTCTGTAATGCCGATTTCTTCTGCGATAGCATGCATCATTTCGCCAAGTTTGTCGTCACTGCCGTTACTAAAAGTATACACGATAACTGTCCCTTCGGACGGTGAATACTGCATCGATTCGGTGACGGTAAACCTCCCAAAATACTTGAGGCAGATGCGGTTGACCGCGGCCCGTGTTTCGGCCGCGGAATACCGGTCGGCGGCGTCGACGGCGACAGACATCTTGTAGGTGGGGCTTTCAGCATATGCCATG
>DAIOFH010000156.1:0-8627 GCA_036745875.1 Planctomycetota bacterium
GGGGGCAAAAGCGAGACTTTTGTATCCTCTTAAAAATTGGTCGGGGCGGGCGGATTCGAACCGCCGACTTCTTGCTCCCAAAGCAAGCGCGCTGCCAGACTGCGCTACGCCCCGAGTGGAGAAGACATTATATAGAGTGAGGGCGTCGGACGCAAGAGCGTCTTGCGTGCAATTGATAATTGATAATTGATAATGGCGGAAAATTCTTGTATTTAAAATCCGCACGCTACCGCGTGCTCTTCCGAGATCGCCATGCTCTTGGTGCTCAGCAACCGGAGCGAAGCGATTAATAAATGTAAAGAATTTTCCAGCATTATCAATTATCAACTATCAATTATCAATTGCAGTTAAGCATTGCGCTTTTCGCCGCCATCACTATAGTTGGTTATGATTTTTTATCACTTAACAAAGAGGAGGGTACAGGTGGCACGTTCGCAAAACACACAAAATGCCGTCGACGCCGCAGCCAAGGCATCGGGGTTCAACCCGCTCTATGCCATAGTCCTGCTTTCGGGCGCATCCCTGATGGGATTGGAAATGGCCGGCGCTCGCCTGGTTGAACCGCATTTCGGCTCGACCATCTATGTCTGGGGCTCGATCATCGGCGTCTTCATGGGCGCCCTGTCTTTGGGGTATTGGCTTGGCGGCAGATTGTCCGACCGTTCCCCCAGGATCGAAATCCTTGGGATCATCCTGCTCTTGGCCGCCCTCCTGACCCTTATCGTCCCCCCGATAGCCCCCTATTTCTGCACCTGGATGAACGACTTCACCGGCATGGACGTGCGCTACCGCACCCTTATCGCCTGCCTGGTGCTGTTCGCCCTGCCGTCCATCTGCATGGGCATGGTCAGCCCGTTTTCGGTGAAGCTGGCTGCGCGCCAGGTCACGGCCCTCGGCTCCGTGGCCGGCAACCTCTACGCTATTTCGACCCTCGGTTCCATCATCGGCACGCTCCTTGTCTCCTTTGTGCTGGTGGAGTTCGTCGGCACGTCCGCGATCGTCTACGGAGTCGGCGTTCTGCTGGCGCTGGTGGCGTTATACTGTTTTTTTCAGGGAAGCGGAGCCTTTAGGAAAACCGGGCTCATAGTTGTCATCATTGGCGTCATCGGCGGTTTCATCGGCGCCAAGACTCCGCTTACCTTCACCTCGCCCGGACAGACCCTGCTTGAAACCAAGGAATCCGCCTACCACTACATCACCATAATCGACGGCCGCACCCAGATCCCGCCCTTCCAGGATCCGGCCCGCCTCATGATGTTCAACAACCTCATTGAAAGCGGCATCGTCCTCGACCCGGCCACCGGCCAGCTTCCGAACGGCCCGGCGGAAACGGCCTGCGGCTACGTGGACCTCCTTTCCCTCGGCGTCGTCGTCACTGGACAGGCCCCGAAGGACATGCTGGTGATCGGTTGCGGCGGAGGAGTCGGCCCCAGGATCTTCAAGGAACGCTTCCCGGGGAACATCAAGTCCATCGATGTCGTCGATATCGACCCCTGGGTGTTTATGCTGGCTGAAAAATGGTTTGCCTACCCCTTCTCCGGCGACAACGTAATCAATTCCTATGTCGACGACGGACGCCTGTTTGTCCAGCAGATGCCTTCGGAAAAAAAGTGGGATTACATCATCATGGATGCCTACAGCTCCGGCGGCCGCATCCCCAAGCACCTGATCACCGAGGAATTTTTCGCCCAGATCAGGAGCCGCCTCGCGCCCGGCGGCGTGATGCTCATAAACGTCATCAGCGCCCTGGAAAAACCAACGACCGGCATCGACCACAGCAGGCTCTTCCGCTCCGTGTACAAAACCATCCAAACGGTGTATGAAGCGGACAAGGAGGACGGCGGCAACATCTACGTCTTCCCCAGGAACCGTTCCGGCCAGGGCGAAAACATCATCATGGTCGCCACCAACAACGATGTACCGCTCTACAACCCGATGGAACTGGGCCGCCGCTACAACTCGATCAAGAATCGTCTTTTGTCCTACGTGAACCTCGACCCCATCATCAGCAAGCAATACGCCCTGAAGCCGAATGTGGCCGACGTTCCGATATTGACCGACAACTTCTGCCCGACCGACAGCATGGTCCACCGGTAACGCATGGCCATGGACGACAAGGTAAAAGAAGAGAATCTGCCGCAACTGTTCAACCCCGGACCGGCGTTGCTGTTTACGGCGCTTTTCGGCGGGGCCGGCCTTATTCGGGTTTCCCCGGTGGCAGGGGCTTTCATTCTGATTGTTGACATTGTAATATATGTATTGATTTATTACAGCGGTTCGTTTGCGTTGATCCTGCTTGTACCCTGGCGGATCGTCGCCCTGCTGTTCGCCATGACCGCCATCGTCAAATACAACCGCCTGGTCCTGGCGGTTCGCGAAAGGATGGAGTCCGAACGAGTAAAATAGACGCCGGATAACCGAATAATGCATGTTCGCATTGAAATAACCATTCCAACACGGGCCCTCTCCATCGCGGAGAGGGCGCGCGTGTAGAAGAATTGCCGATGTTCGATCACTCGCAGGTATTGGAACATTATCATGAAGAGCTACTTTCGGTTTTTCCCTCTTGCCCCTTAAGGAGAGAGTGTTAAAGCATTTTCAGAATTTCTTAAAATGTTATAGGGTGCGGGGAAGCAAATCAGGACAAATGTCTCGACAGCGGAGTGGAGCTATGAAGATTTTGGTGACAGGCGGCGGAGGTTTTCTCGGCAGACACATTGTCGACCGTCTGCTGGCACGCGGCGATGCCGTCACCGTCCTTGGCCGCCGGGACTATCCGGACCTTGCGGCGCGCGGCGTTACCTGCTCTCAAGGGGATATTGCCGATTCGGCCGCCGTCAAAACAGCGGCGGCGGGAGTGGACGCCGTCATGCATGTCGCCAGCCTCGCCGGGATCTGGGGCGCATACCAGACCTATTACAATACCAACGTCGTCGGCTCGGAAAATGTCCTGTACGCCGCAAAGGAAAATGGCATCGACAGGATCGTCTACACCAGCACCCCGTCGGTCGTGCACGGCGGCGACGGCATCGACGGCGGCGACGAAAGCCTCCCCTACCCGGATCACTACCTTACACCCTACGCGGAAACAAAATCCATAGCGGAGCAATTGCTGCTCAGGGCAAACGGCCCGGACCTCGCGGTCACCGCCATCCGGCCGCACCTGATTTTCGGTCCAGGGGACACCCAGCTGATCCCGAAATTATTGGACCGAGCCAAGACCGGCAAACTCAAACAGATCGGGGACGGCAAGAACCTCATCGGCGTCAGCTATGTCGAAAATGTCGCCGACGCCCACATTCTCGCGCTCGACCATCTCCAGCCGGAAAAAGGTTCTGCAGGCCAGGCATATTTCATCAACGAGCCGGAGCCGGTGAACTGCTGGCGGTTCATCAACTCCCTGGTCAGGCGTGCGGGGATGAAGGAAGTCGCGCGGCGCGTGCCGTTCGGCCTTGCTTATAATGCAGGGTGGCTTTGCGAAAAGATATGGGCGCTTCTTGGACGGCAGGACGATCCGCCGGTGACGCGTTTTCTCGCGACCCAGCTTGCGACCAGCCACTGGTTCAAAACCGACAAGGCCCGGCAACAGCTCGGTTGGCAGTCGAAACATTCCCTTGATGAGGGTGTGGAAAAAATGCTTGCCAGCATGGGATATAGTAAAGGTAAAGAGTAGGATTCTATGACCAGCGACAACACCAAAAAAATCGGCATCACCACCACAGTTCCGGTGGAAATCATCTACGCGGCCGGGCGCACGCCGGTCGACCTGAACAATATATTCGTCGCCGACCCGGACGCCGTCGGCCTCGTCAACTATGCGGAGCAGCGCGGCTTCCCCCAGTCCGCCTGCGCCTGGACGAAGGGCCTCTACGGCGCGATCCACCGTTACGGCATCAAGGAAGTCGTGGGCGTGGTCGAAGGAGACTGTTCCAATACCTATGCGCTTTGCGAAATCCTGGAAAGCGAAGGCATCATAGTGCATGATTTCGGCTTTCCCTCCAGCCGCCGCGCCGACGACCTTGAAGTCCGCCTCGGCCGGTTCGCGGGCGAACTCGGCACCAGCCTGGACGCGGCCGAAAAAGAGAAGAAGCGCCTGGACGAGGTCCGCGCCCTTGCGGGCCGGCTCTACGACATCGCCGCCGGCGGCACGGTCGGATCCGGAGACCTTTTCGCCGGGCTCCTCAACGTCTCCGACTTTTTCGGCGACCCGGACCATTGCGCCCGCGAACTCGAAGCCCTCATCGCCAGGGTGGAAGCCGCCGCCGACTCCCGCGCTCCGGAAGAAAAGAAAATCCGCCTTACCTGCGTCGGCGTGCCGACCATCCTTGCCGACCTCTGGACCACCTTCGAAAACCTCGGTGCGCGTTTCGTCGACCACGAAGTGCCGAGGCAGTTCGCCCTGCTGGACGGCATCGGCAAGGGTTTGGTGGAAACATACATCAAATACACCTACCCCTACGATGTCTTTACCCGCATAGCGGACGTGAAGGAACAGGCCGGAGCGCGAGGCATCGTCGCGGCGGTGCATTATGTGCAATCGTTCTGCCACAGGCAAATAGAAGACCGCCTCTGGCGCGAGCGTATCGGGATGCCGATACTCACTCTCGAAGCCGACCGCCCCGCTTCCATAGACGAACGCACCAGAACCCGAGTCGAGGCGTTTATGGAGACATTGCTGCTGCGATATCAAAATTGATGACAACAACGTTGTCTTCTGATGAAACATTGCCAATGTGTTGGCGAATCTGATAGTATACGTTTGGGTTTATAATCGCCTGACGTTTTTTTAACCCCCACTTCGGAGGAACATCATGGCCAGTATCTACGAACGCTACCGTAACGTTGATTACCAACTCCCCAAAACCTACCTGTCCTGGGATCTGTTTGGCGCAGGCCTGGAAAACCTCGGTCGCGACGGCAAACCTGTCGAACTGCCCCTCCGGGACCCGAACCCCGACGAAGTCTTGCTCCGCGTCGATGCCCTCGGCCTGTGCTTCTCCGACACCAAACTGATCTGGGCCGGCCCGAACCACCCACGCATCGAAGGCCGCGACCTCGCCAAGGACCCCACCGTCGCCGGCCACGAAGCAGCCCTCACCGTCGTCAAGGTCGGCTCGGAATGGAAAAACAAGTTCTCCGTCGGCGAACGCTACATCATCCAGGCCGATATAAAAATCGGCGGCATCCAGAAGGCTTTCGGTTATGTCCAGCGCGGCGCGATGGCCCAGTACGCCTACGCCGGACCGTGGGTGCTCAACGGCGACGGCGTCTGCTACCTCATTCCCATGAAGGACACCACCGGCTATGTCGAGGCCGCACTGGTCGAACCCTGGGCCTGCGTCGAAGCAGCCTATGAACTGAAGGAACGCGTCAACCCCGTATCCGGCGGCAAGGCGCTTGTCGTCTTTGCGCAGGCGGATGCCAAGGCTGATTTTTCCGGCGTCTACCAGAGCGCTCCCGCCTCGGTGGTTGTCCTCGGCCACAATGGCCAGGACCTTTCCGTCTTCGGCGTCAAACCCGAAATCGGCGGCGCAGCCACTCCGGAAGCCGTCGCGGCCGCGGCCAAGGCTGCCGGCGGCTTCAACGACATCTTCCTGGTCGGCAATCCCTCCGCCGCCCTCACCGAAGCCTGCGACGTCGCCCTCGCCGAATCCGGCATCCTCTGCTTCCTCGCTTCTGGGGAAATCGGCGAGAAGGCCGCGATCGATATCGGACGCGCCCATTATCACCTCACCCGCTATGTCGGCACCCGCGAAGCGGCTGCGAAAAAAGCCTATGGCCAGAACGTCCGCACCGACCTCGTCCCCGGCGGCCGCGCCTGGATGGTCGGCGCCGCCGGCCCGATGGGCCAGATGCATGTCCAGCGCGCGCTGGAACTCGCCAATCCCCCGAAGACATTGTTCTGCACCGACCTTTCGGAAGAACGCCTCCAGTACATGATCGCCAGGCTCAAACACCTTGCCGAAAAGAAGGGCATCGAATTCATCTGCCTGAATGTCGGCGGCATGACCGACCTTGACGAACGCATCAACAAGGCCACGGCCGACAAGGGTTTTGACGACATTTATGTCCACGCGCCCGTCCCGCCGCTCGTCGAGCACGCTGCCGGCTTCCTTGGCGACCTGTCGATCCTCAATGTTTTCGCCGGCGTCGGCATAGGCACCAAGGCGAAATTGAGCCCCGACATTTTCTGCAAGCAGCACACCCGCCTCATCGGGTCGTCAGGCTCGTCCATGGACGATATCGTGAACACGCTGAAGAAAATGGAAGCGGGCAACCTCGCCACCCGCATGAGCATGGCGGCCCTCGGCGGCATCGAGGCCACCTGGGCCGGCATCAAGGGCGTGAAGGAAAACCGTTTCCCCGGCAAGACCGTCATTTTCCCGCAGATCAACAACCTCGAACTGATGGCGCTGGACCGCATCGCCGACATCTGCAAGGAAGCGGCCGGAAAGCTCGAACCCGGCTGCGTGTGGACAAACGAGGCGGAAAAAATATTCCTCGATAAGATGTTGAAAATCTGATAAATTTGTTTTTTATCGCTGTTTTATGTTATAATGGCCATTCACTACTCTGAATGGCCATTTTGCTGGGCACTTTTCAAAAATGACCACTGAACAAAATACGCACGGATTGCCTCTCCCTTGAAGGGGGAGGGATAGGGTGAGGGTGGCGAATACAGCCCTCGCCGCTCTCAATATGATGAAAGGCACCATACACCATGCCCTGGTACAAACGTCTAGCTGCGGAAACGCTCGCCCCCCTACTGGAAATGGATGCGGCTGAAGTTGAAAAACAGTTGGTCAAGCCGCCGAAGCCGGAGATGGGCGATATCGGCTTCCCCTGCTTCAGCCTGGCGAAGAAGCTGAAAGCCGCGCCGCCGAAGATTGCCGAAGATCTGGCCTCCAAGATCATCTGCCCCCCTGGAGGCGTCTTTGAAAGCGCCCGCGCGGTCGGCCCCTATATGAACTTCGTCCTCTCCGCGGCAATCCTCGCTGAAAAGACCGCCGGCATCGCCGTTTCCGAACCGCGCCGCTGGGGGCGCTCGGACGATGGCTCGGGGAAGACGGTTGTTATCGACTTTTCCAGCCCGAACATCGCCAAGCCCCTCGGCGTCCATCATATCAGGAGCACCATGATCGGCGCGGCGTTGACGCGCATCTACCGCGCGCGCGGCTGGAATGTAGTCGAAATGAACTATCTCGGCGATTGGGGCACCACCTTCGGCCAGTTGATGGTCGCCTACAAGCAGAAGGAACGGGAAAATCCGGACCAGGCGGTGGACGTGCACTCCCTGCTGCAGCTTTACCTCAAGTTCCACTCGGCGGCGGACGAGGACGAAAGCCTCGAGGATGAGGCGCGGGCCTGGTTCAAGCGCCTTGAGGACGGCGACCCGGAAGCGGTGCGGCTGTGGAAAATATTCCGCGAGGAAAGCCTCAAGGATTTGAAAAAGCTCTATGCCCGGATGAACGTGCATTTCCCCGACGAAGCATACAAGGGCGAAGCGTTCTACAACGACCGCATGGAAGCGACTATAGAACGCATAAAGGCCAAGGGACTCCTCAAGGACAGCCAGGGCGCGCAGGTCGTCGATCTGGAAGAGTACGGGATGCCTCCCTGCATCATCCGGAAGTCGGACGGCGCGACGATCTACGCCACCCGCGACCTGGCGAGCGCCGAATACCGCCACGACACGTACAAATTCGACCAGTCCCTCTATGTCGTCGCCAACCAGCAGGAGCTGCATTTCCGTCAGATCTTCAAGGTGTTGGAATTAATGGGCTACGAATGGGCGAAGGATTGCGTCCATGTCAAGTTCGGCATGCTGTCTTTCGGGCCCGGCGTTTTTGGGGAAGAGGCCGCCACCGGCTCGACCCGCAAGGGGAAGGTGATTTTCCTCGAGGAAGTACTGGACCGCGCGGTCGAAAAGGCCCGCGAACTCATCTCGGAAAACGCCAGGGGGGACGAGGTCAAAGACAACATCGATATCCTTTCGCAACAGGTCGGCGTCGGCGCGGTCGTCTTCTCGGAATTCACCCAGCGCAGGATGAAAGACGTGTCGTTTACCTGGGAAAAAGCCCTGAACCTGCACGGCGACTCCGGCCCGTATCTTCAATATACCCATGCGAGGCTGTCGTCGGTGCTGCGCAAATACGGGAAAACCCTGACTTCCGCACCAGAATGGAACCGCCTGGGAACGCAGTTCGAAAAAGACGTCCTGATGAAATTGTCCGAATACTCGAGCGCGTTGTCGCTGGCGGTGGCGGAAAACGAACCAAGCCTTGTCGCGACGTATCTACTGGAGTTATCGGCCGACTTCAACCGCCTCTTCACGGACAAGGAAAACCACCGCCTCATTTCCGAGGACGAGGATCTGACTTCCGCGCGAATGGCGCTGGTCGAAGCGGTCCGCCTGACGATTGCCGACGGCCTGGCGCTACTCGGCCTCGCCGCCCCCGATGCGATGTAAGTGTAAGGACGTGTTTTGGCGATTTGCGAAAAAACATTGACACGACAGCTGAATCTGACTACCATGTTCCCTCCCGGTAACAGACAGCAATAAAAAACGCTCATGCGGGCGTAGCTCAGTGGCTAGAGCACCACCTTGCCAAGGTGGGGGTCGAGGG
>DAIOFH010000157.1:0-8233 GCA_036745875.1 Planctomycetota bacterium
CACAGGCTTGCCGTCGATCTTGATTACCCCGTCATCCCTTTCGAGAAGGCCCATGACGACATTGAGAAAGGTGGACTTCCCCGCACCGTTGCCGCCGCACAAGGCATGCACCGATCCGGAGCGCAACCGGAACCGGCCGTTTTTAAGGGCGGGAACACCGGAAAAAGCCTTGGTGATGCCATCCGCTTCCAAAAGATATTCAGACTGCTCGGCCAACTTCATCTCCCTGCTGCAAGGCGATACAATATAAGAAGCAAATCGGAAAAAGTGATAGAAAAATGATTTCAAGTGATCATAAGTTGATTATCGGTGATAATTATGCCGATTATTTAGCCCAGAAGTCAACAAATGTCAAGAACATTCTTTTTTTTCGCAATCGTTATTATTTTTTTTGATAATTTCTGATTCTGCATGATATAGACGGAAAAATTGTGACAGGGGTTTGAATGACGGGTCATTCAAAGGGAGGGAAAGGAAGTGAGAATGAAGAGGTTATGTCCCCGACAACTCGCCTTCTCACAGGAACTCTTTAGCCGAAGGCAGGATTATCCAATATCTCGCTTGATTCCGGTCGTATAGTACACCAGCGTTTCCTCGGAAGCATCTGTGCGGTCCAGGACGCCGGTTATTTCACCTCGACACATGACGGCGATACGGTCGGATAGTCTGAGAATCTCGGGCATTTCAGAAGATATCAGTATCACGCCCATTCCCTGGTCCGCCAGTCTCCGTATGAGGTGATAAATCTCCACCTTCGCGCCAATATCGATGCCATGAGTCGGTTCGTCGAGAATCAGCAGTTTCGGCTTCAGCATCAGCCAGCGCGAAAGCGCGACTTTTTGCTGGTTGCCGCCTGACAAGTTCTTTACCGGCGTGTCCCGGGACGCTGTTTTGATGTTCAGCAACCTGATGAAATCTTCGGCGGTACTCTCTTCTTTTCGCGAATCGACGAGGCGAATCCTCGTGGTCAACGAAGGAAGCCGGGTTAGAGTCATGTTGGTCTTCACTGTCAGGTTCATGAACATCGACATCTGTTTGCGGTCCTCCGGCAGCATGGCGATGCCGGCCTTGATTGCGTCGCTGACGTTGTCGAAAAGCGGCGGCCTGCCATAAAGCTCCATCTCCCCGGAATGGACGCGGTTGCATCCGAAAATGGCGCTTGTCAGTTCGCTCCTCCCAGCCCCGACAAGGCCGTAGAGGCCGAGAACCTCCCCCTTGTGCAAATCAAGGGAAATGTTCGAGAACCCCGGACCGGAAAAATTCTTCAATCGCAACAGCGTTTCACTTTGGTCAATCGCCCTGTCGGAGACGATGTTGTCCAGTTCGCGCCCAACCATCATTTTCGCCACCTGCTCCTCGGTGAGGTCTTTGTTTTCCACCTCATCGATAAACATGCCGTCGCGAAAGATGGTGATTCGGTCTACAAGCTTCAATACCTCGTCAAGCTTGTGCGAGATATAGACGAAAGAAACGCCGCGCGCGGCAAGGCCGCGCACGAGGTCGAACATCTTTTTTGTTTCCTTGTCCGACAACGAGGAATTTGGTTCGTCCATAATGATCAAATCCGCCGCCCGGTGCAGCGCGCGCGCGATTTCGATCTGCTGCTGTTCGGAAACGCTCAAGGTGTCCATACGCAAAAAGGGGTCGATGTCCAGGTTGATAAGGGAAAGTATTTTCCTGGCCTTCTCCTCCAGTTGCCGCCAATCGAGGAAGAGGCCCGTCTTGTTGCCGAGCTCGCCCATGAGCAGGTTTTCAAGTATCGTCATATGGCCGAAAACCGCGAGTTCCTGATGAATGACCGTTATTCCCGCAGCATTCGATTCGGCGATATCCCTGAATTGGCATCGCCTGCCATTGAAGACGATGGTCTCTGAATCCGGTTGGATGCCGCCCTCAAAGATGTTCATCAAGGTTGTTTTGCCAGCGCCGTTTTCTCCCAGAAGCGCGTGTATTTCACCCTTCCTGACGGTAAGAGAGACATCTTTCAGAACCAACACGCCGCCAAAACGTTTCGAAACGTTCTCCACCTTCAGCAGGAGATCACTCATGGTCACCTCCAAACAGATGTGCAGTTATTCGCATTTCCTCTTTCGCCGGTAAAACCGGAATGGCTGTTGACGCTATGATCGCAGTTTGCCGCGACTCCGCGCCAACCGGGCTAAAAATACCGCAGCACATGCTTTTGTGTGCCAATTTGCAGTGTTTCCGGTTGGACGCGGGTCGGAGCCGATCAATAACTGTGGCGCATTAGAGCTTTTTAAGAATTTTCGTGATAATAAGGAGTTAGTTGCCTCCAGTCGCTTGCGGCGGGGGGGGGACAACGCCGCCGACCATATAGTTGTAGAGTCGAATGATCGTGTCGTGGCCTTGAGCCTCCGGCTGTTGGCCGATAACGGCGTACACCACTCCGTCTTGGACGAGCTTCATGTTTTCTTCGATAAAATCATAACAGATCAGCTTGATCTGGCTTTGTTTATTCTCGTCCTTGATGGCATTGCCCGCGCCGAAAGGTCCGCCTGCGGTGACATACATGCCGACAAGGTCCGGATAGGCATTCATGAAATCCTTGGCCTGGGTGTAGGAGACATCTGCCGCGTCGCGATTCTCGACTTCGCCCACTATTTCAATATCGGGATAAAGGCGCGCAAGCTCGTCGACAAAGCCTTTGCGGCGGCCTTCATGGCTCTCGACCGCGAAGTATCCGGTAATTACAGCTACTTTGCCCTTGCCGACCAACGCCTCACCCATTGCCTTCGCGGCCTGCTTGCCCTGGTAAACGCTGTCAGCGCCGACGCAGAAAATACGCTTGTTTTCCCTGTCCACGTCGGAATTGAAAGTGGCGACGACGACGCCCGCCTGGTAGGCCTTGTTTATGAAGGGGGCGACGCCCGAATCGCCCGCGAGAAGGGCAATGGCGTCATACCGCTGGACGACCGCAGATTCGATGGCGGGCCCGACAACGTCGGCCGTAAGGTCGCGGCCGGGGACAATCCAGTCGATGGTGCAGTTCTTGTCCTTCAATTCTTCGCGCGCCTTGTCGACTCCCGCCCTGACGGGAATCCAGAACGGATTGTTTTCCATACCAAAAAATGCGATTTTTATAGGTTTTTCCGATTTCATATCAATCGGCTTCACCGAACCGGAATCATCGGGTAGTATAGCGGAATAGTATTCGGGAGCCGGAGGGAGGTGTTTGTTTTCCCCTCCCATCGCGACAATTCCATTCAGCACGCAGAAGCACACTGCCACAGCCACTAAATTCTTCAACATTGCATTTCCTCCTCTGCAAGATGCAGAAACTTTCGCCAGCACCGGCTGGACGCGATATTCGACAGAACGGAAAGCTTCAGGAACGGTTCTTATGAACCATCGAATCAAGTCCCACCGCCAGGACAATGACGACTCCAATGGCGATGGTCTGAAAGTGTGCAGGTACATGCAGCAGAACAAAGGCATTACGAACGATAGCCATGATGATCGCACCGAAAACGGCCCCGATAATCGTGCCTTCGCCTCCGGAAAGGCTTGCACCTCCTATGACGCAGGCGGCGATAACATCGAGTTCGTTTCCGGTGCCGGAATTGGTGGAGGCGGTAGAAAGGACGCCTCCTATCATGATTCCAGCAAGGGCGCAGCAAGCGCCCGTGACGGTGTAGACGAATATCCGCACGCGGTCGACCCTGATCCCGGACAGCCTTGCCGAACGCTCATTGGAACCGACCGCGTAAATATAGCGTCCAGTTACGGTGTATCTGAGGAAAAGGGTGGAGAGAATCACCAGGACGATGAGAAGGATGACCGCAAACGGGATCATGCCAAAGTATCCGCCGCCGATAAAATTGACGTATTCGTTGTCCATGGGGATATTGGAAACAACGCGACCCTTGATACCGCTGGCGAAAAGATATGCGAGGCCGCGAGCCACGCTGAGCATGCCCAAGGTGGTGATGAAGGGGTTTATTCGGAGTTTGGTGATGATTACGCCGTTCACGAATCCGAGAAAAGCGCCGAAAGCCAAACCAAGAATGACGGCAAGAACGGCATTCATTCCTCCTGCGAGAAGGCGGGCTGTGAGAAGGCATGATGCGGCGAGCATTGACCCGACGGAAAGATCTATGCCGCCGGTGATGATGATCATTGTCATGCCTATAGCCATGACGCCAATGGTGGTCATACCGCGGAGAATATTGAAAATGTTATTGGAATCCAGAAAATAGGGACTAAGAAACGACATGATGACGGCCAAGCCGATCATAACTCCCATGACCACAAACTCTCGTCCGCCAAAAAACATATGTAATAAACGTTTTGCGCTTCCCATTCCCTACCCTCCTGCCAAAGAAAGCTATCTGCGCTTTTTCAAATCAATGGATGCCTTTGGTCGCGACAGTAACAAAATTAGGTATTAGGTATGTGGATAAAATGATACGCAATCAGAATAATGATCTCAAGTGATAATGATGCCAAATATTTAGTTTGAAAATCGCCAAATGTCAAAAATAATGTTTTTTTTCGCAACTTTTATTATTTTTCTTGATAATTTTTGACTTCAAATGATAATGAATGGCAATAATTAGCGGGAGGATTTTATGCACAAGAACGACAGACAGCGGGCCATACTGGCATATCTCGAGGAAAATCCGATACTTACAGTTGAGGATGCCATATCGGTCTATAACGCGAGCCCTGCCACGATCCGCCGGGATTTTGCCCAGCTGATAGCCAAAGGCGTCGTGATGCGCGGGCCGAATGAAATTCGCCGCCTTGATGTCGACGCGGGCGTGGACAAACCGATCGCGCTCAGGGAAATCACGTTCAGGGAGGAAAAGGACGCGATTGCCAGACAGGCGGCGAAATTGCTCAGGAATGAGGATGTGGTTTTCATCGACGGCGGTACGACGACGCAGACGATGGCGAAATTCCTTCCCGCCCTGAACCTGAAGATCGTCACCACCTGTATCCGCATAGCGGAGAGGTTGCTGGAGAAAAGCCGCAATAGCCCGGAACTGGAAATATTCATGCCCGGCGGCATTCTGTCCGCGCAGTCGTATGTGCTGTACGGCCCGCAGACAGCCAAACATATCGAGTCGTACCGCGCTGATTGGGCCTTCATAGGCGTCGACGGCATTGACGACGCCAACCTCTACAGCGTCAACGAATTGATCGCCAGCGGGCAAACCGCCATGATTGAAAATTCGGAACGCATCGTCCTCCTCGCCGACCACAGCAAGTTTGGCCACCGCTCCATGGTGAAAACGGTGCGGCTGGACAAACGCTTCCTCATCATCACTAACGAACACGAGGAAAACCGCGATATGATCGACCGCATCCGCTTGACGGGAGCGGAGGTCATCGTCGTAAAGACTGAGCAGTAAACCAGATAATTGTTCCGCCTTGCCGGATACGCCGTAAAATTCTCCTTGCATCCACATACATCAATACATTGATTGATGTAATATCTAGTATCAACAGCATTGACAATCCATCGACATCCCATATACTGAACGCATGTTCAGTATATGGGATATGGAATTATGATTCATACAGCAACGCTTCTGACCCTTCGCGTCCCCGCCTTTGAGGCGGCTATCCGCAAAGCCGTGGACCTGCGCCTGGCTTCCCGGCCCGTTATTGTCGTCACCGCCTTCAAGCCGCTCGGCCGTGTCCTTGCCGCCTGTCCGGCTGCGCAAGCGCACGGCGTCGTGGAAGACATGCATTTTCCCGCCGCCCGGATCTGTTGCCCCGACGCGGCGTTCCATCTCCCCGACCGTCGGCTGGCGGAAGACGCCATGCGCGGGATCCTCAAGGAAGCGGGAAAGTATTCGCCCCTGGTGGAGCCTGCCGGCGGCGGCAGGGTTGTCCTGGACATCAAGGGAACGGAAAGGCTCTGGGGCGATAATTTTGCAGTCGCGGACAGTTTGCGCCATGCCGTCCAGGCCACCTGCCGGCTGCCGGCTGCGGCGGGATTGGCGGTCCGCCGTCCCTGGAGCCTGCTTGCAAGCCGGGCTGCGGGAGAGGACGGCGTCTGCCACATTCCCCCGGGGGAGGAAGACGATTTTCTGAACCAGGTGCCGGTGGCCTGGGTCGACGGCCTTACCCCGCAGACCAGGACGCTCCTGACGGAAATGAATATCCGTTCCCTCGGCCAGATCCGGCATTGCGGCCGGCTGGAACTGGGACGGCAATTCGGCCGCAGTTCCGGCGATACGCTCTGGAACGTCCTTCATCCCTCGGAATGGGACAGCGTTTCGTTCCTCGCGGACGATGCCCTTCTCGACATGGCGGCGAACCGCATCCGGATCGAGGCGGCGCTGGCGGAAGCGTCTGTCGAGAGGGAAAAAATGCGCCTGGTCGTGCGGGACCTCGCGGCGCGGGCCGCCACTGCGCTCAGGTCGAAGCGTTTGGGGGCTGCGCGGCTACGCCTCACCCTGCTCCATGCCGACGGGGCGCTCAAAACCGCCGGCGGCAGGACCGGCGGCTTTATCCAGCACGAGGCGGCGCTGCAACGCGTGGCCGAAGGCCTGCTCGCGCGGGTTTTTGTCCGCCGTGTGCAGGTTATCCGGCTTTGGCTCGATGCTGAAAAACTGGCAACTCCGGAACGCCAGGGAACCTTGTTCCAGGCAAACGCAAGCGCGGAGCCCGACTCCGGCGACAGGGATTCGCGGAAATTGTTGCGGGCGGTGGATCGCATCAAGAAACGCTACGGCGAAAGCGCCATGCAACCCGCCGCGCTGTTGCAGTCTGCGGCCCGGCAGAAACAGCTTGCCCTTGCATCCAGGGACACCGCATGAAGGCAATACTTGGCGTGCAAAGCTATTTTTCCTTCCACTGGGGAACGGCGTCGCCGGCGGCATGGCTGGACCGGGCGGAAAAGCTCGGCTTCCGTTATGTGGGCTTCGCCGATTACGCCGGCGTTCACGGCTATCCGGAAATACTCAGGGAAACGGAACGGCGCGGCCTCCCGGCCTTGTGCGGCGCGGCGTTCCCCTTCACCGACGGCCACTGTGTCATCGCCTTCGCCGAAACGGCGGACGGCTACGGCAACCTCTGCGAACGCATCACCGACTGGCAGGCCTGCTTCGCCTCCCGCCCGGCCGGCCGCACCGGCGGCGTGCCCGCGCTGGATCCGGGCGCGGCCTGCAGGCGGTTCTTGTCGCCCGCCCTGCTGGACGGGCTCGTGTTCATTGTCGACGATTTCCCGACCTGGCGCTCCCTCAAGCGTGCGGGGGCGGAAGCGTATTGGCGCATCGGCCCCACCCTGGCCCGGCCACCGAAAGGCGTTGGCGACGAATCCCTCGTCTTCGCGCCCGGCCCCGCCCTGTTGTCCCCAGAGGACTTCACAACCCACCGGCTCCTTCGGGCCATTGGCTCGGGGCTGAGTTTTGACCGCATCCCCGCAGCCGACAGCATCGAGCTTGAGGATTCCCCCGTGCTCCTCGCCCCGCCCCACAGCCGCCTCAGGACGCGGCAGGAATACGCCGACGCCTTTTCCCTCTATGCGGGCGCAATCGAACGCGCGGACAGCCTGGCGGAGCGCCTCTCCCAATTCCGCCCGAACCGGGACATCCATTGCCCGCCCGTTCCCGGCGAGGAAGGGTACGACCCGGGCGACGGGGACGGAGCGCAGGCGAGGCTGCGCCGCCTGGCCTACGAGGGCGCGGCCATCCGCTACCCGGAAATCACGGGAGAGATCAAGGAGCGCCTGGAGCAGGAATTGGCCATGATCGGCAGGAAGAAGTTCGCCGAATACTTCCTGGTCGTGCACGACATCGTCAACAACCTGGCCGGCGGCGACGGCCGGATAAAACGCGGCCGTTCCGTCACCTGCGGCCGGGGGTCGGGGGCGGCCAGCCTGGTGAACTATTGCCTTGGCGTCACCAATGTCGACGTCATTAAGCACGGCCTGATGTTTGAGCGCTTCCTCAACGCCGCCCGCGTCGATCCCCCCGACATCGACGTCGACTTCGCCTGGGACGAGCGCGACGGCCTGCTGGAAAAGGTGTTTGAGAACTACGGGCACAACCGGGTCGGCCGGGTATCCAACCACAATTCCTACGATTGGCGCGGCGCATTCCGCGCGGCCGCCCGCACCCTCGGGCATTCGGACGCCGCCATCAGCCGCCATTTGCGCGATTCCCCCAGCGCCTATGCTGCCGACCCCATCCCCGCCGAAGCGCCGGAACCGGCACAGGCCAGCGCCCTCCCCGTGGCGGAGAGGACCGCCAAGCGGCTC
>DAIOFH010000158.1:0-8228 GCA_036745875.1 Planctomycetota bacterium
GAAATGTGATTTGATCAATGTAAGGATAAAGGGTTCATATTTGTTTTCTGCGGCTATTCAATCTCAACATCCTCGAGAATCGCATCGATCTTTTTCTTGAGGGTCTTCATCGCGGCTTCGGTAGAAGGATATTTTTCAGCAACGATGTCCTGCAAGGTGGCTGCCCATTCGGTGGCGATTTCAAAGTGGTAGGGATTGGGAGTGAAAAGGATGGTCGCGCCGGGAACTGTTTTCTCGAACATGTCGATATAGCCGTCCATCGTGTTGAGATTTTTCTGGTATTCGGGATTTTTGAAAACGGATTTGCGCGGCGCGTCGACTGACTTCCATTCCACGACGGAGAAAGTCTGGAATTCCTTGCCGGTGAAATACTGGATGAACAGCCAGGCGGCGTCCTTCTGGCGCGAATCATTGTTCATGGACAAAGCCCAGGTCCACAAATTCGCCGCGATCTGGCCCGTGCGACCGGCGGGCATGAAGGACGGAGCCGAGGCCAATTTACCGGACTGGCTCGAACCGCCCTTTGCATTGGTGAAGTAGCCGAGAATATCCGCGTCAATCAAGACGGCGGCTTTGCGCGCGCCCAGGTCGGCGGCGCACTGGTACCAGGTATACGAAGACCAGGTCGGCGACCCGGCTTCGCGAATCATCTTGACCCAGTCATCGGTCATTTTAATGGCTTCGGGCGAATCAAGGCGCGATACAAGGCGACCGTTCTCGATTTCCATATCCACGGCGCCGTAGTTGGCGAATGTGCTCAGGTAGCCGGTCGTGATGGTTCCCCAGTTGCGGGAACCCCGAACGGCGACGCCATAGGTTCCCTCGCCGTCGAACTTGTTCAGTTTTTTCACCGCAGCGTATAATTCTTCCGCCGTGGTCGGCACGGCAATGCCGTTCTGTTCGAACAGTTCCTTATTATAGCTGAGGCAGTTGAATTCGAAGCCCAGCGGCAAACCCCAGAGGCTGCCGGTCCCGACTTTGTGACCCGGCACCGTGTCCCAGCGCATCGCGCCGATGATGCCTTCGAAAAAATCGTCCACGTCATAATCGGGAGCGGTCAGGGAGCTGTCGGCGATAAAGGCGTCAAGATCGACGATATACCCGGACGGCGCATACTCCCATGTCTGGTAAGGGCCGGCCATGAAAACGTCGGGCTCGCCGACGCGGCTGGAAACCAGCGTCGCCAGTTTATCCATGTAGTTTTCTTCGGGGATGACGCTTTGTTCGACCTTGATGCCGGTCAGTTTTTCGAATTCGGCGATTTTCTTCAAAATGCCTTCGGCATACGGATGCTGAACCAACATGATCTTGACGGTTTTCCCTTCGCACTGCCGCCAGTTGAACTCACCGGCGAATGCAGGCGACAGCAAGAAGGATAAAGCGAACACTGCGGATAACGCTGATTTCATAATCTTCTCCTCTACGTGTACACAATAGCAAACACGAAACCATACCGGCATCGGCAGGCCTGCTTGCCACATTAACGAAATGACGAAGATGGATAATTCGTCGGCGATCCGCTATTATGAGGAAACCATCATGCGGAGGTTTTGGATCGCCGACGAGAAAATAGGCCGTGTTTCCGCTACTGTCGCTTCGAGTGCGACATGGTCTAGGTGGGCCAGGACAAAATGCCGTATATTCGCGCCAGCCGGACAGCGGGCAATGGCTTGTTTGTCGCTGCGGCTATTGTGGACAAACCGGGAATTGGTTTTGTCCGTGTATGAAGCGGGAAATTGGAGTCTTTTAAGAATTTTCGCGAAAACACGAATTTCTTAAAATGCTATTGGGTCCTGCTACATGTTCTATGACTTTACCGAAGGGTAGCAGCCGACAAGAAGGGACCGCATGGCGTCTTTATCCAATACAACCGGATGGCCCTCGTAATCCGGCAAGGCAAAGGAACCTTCACAGATACTGTCGAGCATCGATTCCGGCACACCAAGATCCGCCATACCGAAACGCATGCCAATCTTCCGTAGGAATGAGTCAAACGCTTCTTCAGAACGAGCGGCAGCGGCAAGTTCGTCCATGCCGTTCATTCCGGGCAGCAATTGACGAGCGGCTATAGCGTGCTGCTTCGGGGCGACGCGCCACGTCAAGGCGGCCACACGGGGATAGGTGACGGCAAGCGATTCACCATGGGTTATTTTGGGGCAGTGCCCGGAGATGGACACCCCTATGCCATGCGCAAGGGTACAGCCGACATTGGTTATGCACAGGCCGGCCACGGTGCTGGCCAGGGCGAGTTGGGAACGAGCTTCCAAGTCTTTGCCGTTTTCAAGCGCGCGGGGAAGATATTCGGCAATCTGCGCCATTGCCCAGAATGCCTGGATATCGGTATAGTCATTGGCGTTTTTGTGCAGTGTGCTTTCAAAAGCATGGGCGTATGCGTCAAAACCGGTCGACGCGGTGATGTGTTCGGGAACTGTAAGCGTAAGAATCGGATCGACAATGGCCACGGTGGGGCAAATATTCCTACTGACCAGGGCAAACTTGAGATGTTCTTCGGGGTTGGTGACGACCGAGTAGGGCGTTACCTCCGAACCGGTGCCGGAGGTGGTGCTGACGGCGACCAGGGGAAGGGTTTTCGTCGTGATCGGTTTGCCCCACAGGCGGTATTCCCAGGCTTCGCCGCCATGCCCCAGGGCGACTGCTATCGCCTTGCCTGAATCGATGGCCGAACCGCCGCCAAGGCCGATAACTACATCGGCTCCGGCGTCCCTGCCGACAGCCGTCCCGGCATTGACACTCGCTACCGTTGGATTGGGTACAACACCATCGAAGATGGTCATTGTCACATTTTTCTGCTTTAGTTGCGTGTCGATCTTCTCCAGGACGGAGGCGACCCAGGGTTCGCGGGTGGTGACGACAAGCGCCTTCTTGCCCAAGCCCGCAACGATTTCGCCAATGGTATCGAGCTTTCCCGGGCCAAAAAATATTTCCGTGTTTTGCATGACATGTACTTCGCGCATTGCTGACCCTTTCGTTGAATATACCGTTTCTATTGCGTTTTAAATAATAGTTGACCCTTCCCTGGCGCTTTTCGGCATGTACCAGTTGTGCCGTAAAACGCAACAAGGAACCACCATTATTTAAAAAGCGCTAGTTGAGATTTTTCCATTCCCGCTTACCGATTTCAGCATGTTGTCTTGACACTGAAGCCAGCGTTGAATGGGGAACCACGAAGATGCGAACTGAAGTTCTCTACTGAAATCGGTATTACCGCTGCCCGCTTCTCTCCAGCGCCCTTCCGGCCGCTCCGAACAAACCGGCATCGGCGCCCAAGGAAGCGGGTATTATTTCCATATTTTTCCCCGGTGTATAACAACGCCTTCTGCATTCCTGTCGCATAGGCTCGAGGAGCGCATCCCCGGCCTGGGCAACGCCGCCGGCGACGAGACAACATTCTGGATTAAGGACATTCGCCAGCGTCGCGGCGGCGACGCCAAGATAATATCCCGTCCTGGCGACAATATGCTTCGCGAGGGTATCACCCGCCTGAGCAGCGGCAAAAATACCCGCGCAATCTATCTTGTCCGTCGACTCCGACAACGGGGATTCCCAACCCCTGGTCAAATGTTTTTTGAAGCGCTGGACAATGGCGGTAGCGGAGGCATAGGCTTCGACGCAGCCATTGGCGCCGCAACCGCAAGGTCGGCCATGTTCCTTGACGCAAATGTGACCCAATTCCCCTGCCGTTCCATTCGCCCCCTCCAACAGCCTCCCCTCAACAATCACGGCGCCGCCGATTCCAGTTCCCACGGTGAGCAACACCATGTTTCCGCGGTGGTTGGCCGCCTCCCCCACCCAAAACTCGCCCCAAGCCGCCGCGTTGGCGTCATTCTCAAGATAGAAGGGAATGCCGGTCGTTTCCGTCATCCAGGCGGAAACGGGTATTCCATTCCAGTTCGGCATGTTTGGCGCACTGTGAATTACTCCGGCGCGACTATCCACCGGACCGGGAACCGCAATCGCACCGGCAACAATGTCGGACGGTTTCAGTCCCGCGTCCTTGACCGTATTCAGCAGCCTTTCGCCCATACGCTCAAGAACCGAATAAACGCCGAGGTTCGCCTTGGTTGGTTCGCTTGACCGGGATAACACCTTGGCCACTGCGTCCGTCACGACGCAACGCATGTTTGTTCCACCAAGGTCAACACCTATGTAGAATTTGGGAGTGGACATAACGTTATCCATTCAAACTGGGTCACCAATAGAACCACATGAACTGTTTTTATTTCAAAGCAGGCATCCCACGACGAGAATGCTCATTTCAAAAATGACAAATACTTCTTGTAGAGGCTGGGCGCGTATCATATGCCCCTGTTTATGCATTTTGGAGTTGTTGTCGGTGGGAGCGCCGGACATGATGGTGTTATTGCCCATCGGAACCTTCCTGGTGGTCCATTCGCCCATCAGTTCTCGTGAAATACAGTGAATCCCTCTCAATAGCCGCCGGAAGTCGCGCCACTGTCCTTCCCGGCTTGGACTCCCAATACCTCAGGCGTCGAACGGTATCCTACCCCCATACGGTCAATACCCATGTCGATCAGGTTCAGGAAGTGGTCCCTGGTCCGGATGCCGCCCGAACCCTTGACCTTGCACCTTCCCTTCGCCGCATCCATCATAACCTTGATCACCTCGAGGGTCGCCCCGTCCCCTTTTCCACCGGTGTAAAAACCGGTCGAGGTTTTGACGAAATCAGCGCCGGCATTGCAGGCGGCATCGGTAGCCTTGGCGACCTCTTCCATGGTGAGGGCATCGGTTTCGAAAATCACCTTGAGTAAAGTTTTGTACTTGTGCGCAACGTCGGCCACCGCCTTGATGTCAGCCTCAACCTCCCGCCACATGCCGCTTTTGATCCAACCGTAGTTGGCGACAATGTCGAGGTCTTCCACATCGCCTTCGCGGCAGATGATGTCGGCCTGCATGGCTTTCGATTCAGTGGAGCTCAGCCCGAAGGGAAAATCGCATACCACGCAGATGCCGGTATCGGTTCCCTTACACATTTCACGCGCGATTGGAAGCGAAGTGGGGTTAATACAGACAGTCTTGCACTTGAAGTCGATGCCTTCCTGGATGTATTTCCGGATTTCCGCCTGGGTAAACTCAGGCTTCAGGACCGATTGATCGATGTAGGACGCGAGTTCAGGGACAGTCATTTCACTAGCTTTTTTCGTGGGTTTCATTTTTACTCTCCTATACGCAGAAAAAATCGGTGCAATTTCAAATGAGCAGGGCGAATCAGTTCAGTAGGTGATGGAATGGTATTGGCTTTATTGTTGCACTAATTGTCACATTTGTTATATTTGTACTATACATCACAAACATCACAAATGCAACAATAAATTTTTCATATTGGACATTTTTATAATGCTTTCATATCATTAAGCTTGAAATAATTTCATAACCATCCGCGATAAATAAATTGAAGTAAGATGTATGAAATATTCGCCTATCGTGGCTATATCGAATATAACAAATATGACTTGCTGCATTCATATCCGGACAAAGGCGTACTCTTATGGATAACCCAATTCTCAAGGGCGAAATACAGCTTGGCGGCAAACTTTCGCTGACCTACCAACTGATGATGCTCATCAAGCGGAATATTGTTTCCGAGAGCGTCAAACCGGGAAGCCAGTTGCCCACAGAGGAGGAACTCTGCAAAACCTACAACATTAGCCGCTCCACCGTTCGCAATGCATTGGCCGAACTGGAGGAGGAAGGGCTTATTGATCGGGTACGGGGGAGAGGAACGTTCATTTCGCAGAATAAATTGCGCCGGAAAATGGAACAGGTTTACAGCTTCACCCACGAAATGAAAACACTCGGCCTTTCACCATCGTCAAAGATCCTGGAATTCGAGACAATTGAATCGGGGGATATGGCGGCGAATTTCGGGATCCTTCCCAATGAGCGTCTATACCATATCATGCGCGTCCGCATGGCCAACAATGAACCACTACTACTGGAAACAACCCATGTACCAGTGAAGTATTGCAAGGGCTTGAACCTGGAAAAGCTTGAGAACGCATCATTGTACGACTTGCTTTACGAGGCCGGGATTCACCCGTTCAGGGCGGAAGAAACATATGAATGCATCGCGATGGAGAAAAACGTTTGCGAGCTTCTGGATTGCCACCCAAAGACCCCGGGCTTTTATATAGAACGCACAACCCGGTCGTCGGACGACCGGGTCTATGAGTTGACGCAATCATTTATGCGTGGAGACAGGTCGAAAATCGTCCTGACGCTGCAACAGGACAGCTATTCTTTCAATCGGAATATTGAGGTTTGACTGCCCGTGGAGACGGATAATCATATAAGTGAAGCAATTGACACAGTTTCTTTCTTCCTTGCAAAAAGGGATCTTTCAGAATTATCTCAAGCTGTCTTAATGCGCGAGGGCCATGGTCAGTTTGATGTTTTGTTGGCTTTGGGGTGCGACCTGACGGAGGTCGTGGAGCGTGCGGTCGCGGCATTTCGAGACGGCCTTGTAAAAGTCGTTGTTTTTAGCGGTGGAATTGGTCACGGTACACAATATCTGAGGGACAATGTAAGGCGAAAATACGGTCTTAAAACCGACGACCTTCCCGAGGCGGAAATTATGGCCATGCTTGCAATGAATCTTGGCATGGCGCGCGAAAATTTTTTAGTGGAGAACACATCCACCAACGGCGGAGAGAACATCCGATTTTCCCTGCAATTGCTGGATAAACTGAACTATGTTGCCAACTCCATACTATTGATCCAGGATCCATTTATGCAGCTCCGAAGTCATTACACCGTATTGCGTGCCGTAAGCCGGAGAAAGAACGCCGTAGTGCGGAGTTTTGCTCCTTTTATTCCGACGGCTCGGGATATGCTGAGTGAGAGTCATTGGACAAAAGCTCGGTTTTTTGAACTACTCTTGCGGGAGATACCCCGTCTGAGAGATGCTCCAGGCGGATATGGGCCGCAGGGGATGGATTTTTTTGATCATGTCGACATTCCGGCAAACGTCGGAAAAAGCTACACACTGGTAAAAAACTATTGCCTCGCCACATCGGGTTAAATAAGAGTCCATCCCACCCGCGCGATCAATATACATGTGTGACGACACGACGTGCGTATTTCACAGGATCGATCCCAAACACTTTCAAGTTGTGCGGGTAGAGGTACGTAAGGCACGATGGCGTTCATTCCTGTTCCGTGCCATACCGTGCCAGTATGCCGAGAATCGTGTCTACCGCCAGCCGCATTTCTTCGACCACCGCGAACTCGTAGGGGCCGTGCATATTGTAGCTGCCGTCAAAAAGATTGGGACACGGGAGTCCGCTCCAAGACAGCCGTGCGCCATCGGTGCCGCCGCGAATGGGATTGTCCACGGGCTCCAGTCCCAGGTCGCGCATCGCTGCCTTGGCATTTTCCACTATGTCCATGCAGGGGAGGATTTTCTCCAGCATGTTCCGGTATTGATCGGTGATGGTGAGAATAAAGCGCGGGACTTCCCCCGTGGCGACTGGCCAGTCGGCATTAAGGCGATCGATCAGATCGCGCAGAAAATCCTTACGTGTCTGAAAAGATTCGTCGTCATGGTCCCTTATAAGCAGGGAAAGACGCGCCTCAGCCACATCGCCCGAGAACGAATCCACATGGTAAAACCCCTGCCGCAACTCGGTGCTTTCGGGGCGTTCGTCCACCGGCAAAGCTTCCAGAAAAGACTGCCCCAGGAGTATGGCATTTACCATGCGATCCTTTGCATCGCCGGGATGGATTGCCAAACCACGAATATCGATCACCGCTTTGGCTGCGTTGAAGTTTTCGTACTCAATGGTTGCGAGACCGCCGCCGTCCACGGTATAGGCGAAGTCGGCTCCGAAGGTCGTCAAATCCAACAGCGCCGCTCCATGCCCGATTTCCTCGTCCGGCGTGAAGGCGATTGCCAGCGGCGGGTGCGGCACATCCGGATTGCTGCGCAACCCCTCCAGAACAGTCATGATGACGGCAATTCCCGCCTTGTCGTCCGCACCCAGCAAAGTGCTTCCATCGGTGACAATCAGGCTTTTCCCTTTTTTCTCTCCAAGAACGGGAAATGTGGCCGTGTCAAGACGCAACGAGTTACCCAATTCGATCGCGCCCCCGTCATACTTTTCAACAACGCGCGGTTGAACGCCGGCGCCGGAGGATTCCAATGCCGTATCCAGGTGTGCTATTAATCCGATCGTCGGGGTGCCGCCAGC
>DAIOFH010000159.1:0-8211 GCA_036745875.1 Planctomycetota bacterium
CTGAAACTTGCAGCCGGCTTCGCGCGCATAGGTTGCATGATCGAAAAACCGATTTTCTCGCGCGAACCGGTATATCAAAACTCCATTTTCACGTCCCGCTTCTTCCCTTCTTCCGCCGCGAAAAATTCCTTGGGTCCGTACCCCTTGGAATTGCCCACGATGCTGGCCGGCCACGAGGCGAGAAGCTGGTTGAACGACGACACGTTCATATTGTAAATCCTGCGCGAAGCCTGGAGGTGCTCCTCCGTTTCGGCGACGGAGCGTTGCAGTTCCCTGAAGTTCTCGCTCGAACGCAATTGCGGGTAATTTTCCGCCAACACGTTGATTCGCCCGGCCGCTTCGTCCATCCGGCTATTGGCCTCGCTTCGTTCGGCCATGCTCATGCCGCTTCGCAGCTTGACCAGTTTTTCCAGCGTTTCGGACTCGTGCTTCGCGTAGGCCTTCGTCACATCCAGCATTTTCGTCAATGTGTCGAAACGTTTTGTCAAAGCCACGTCGATTCCGGAATCGGATTCGGTAATTTTCACCGCAAGGCGCGCAAAGCGGTTTATTGTGGAAATATACCAAAGCGCGACCACAACCAGGACTATGCCGACGACAATCGCGAGCATCATTCCGTTTTCCATAAATTTCCCTGTCCATTCATAAAAAGTGTATAGCGTCAATAATCATCAGCCTCCATCGCGCGGGACATTCTCATCCATTCCCACACCTTCCGGTAATCCACTTCGCCCAATTCCAGGCGGAGGGTGGCATGGTTCCAGTCCGGAATGTCGAGTTGCGCTGTTTTCACTTCTTGCGCGGCGGCGAAAATTTTGAACGCATTCGCGAGGAAATTCGCCTCGAAAAACCCGTGAACACCCAACCTTCCGGCAATGGAGTGGTATACGAAGCGGCGTGGCGTTTCTTTGAAGAATTTTTCCCACTCCGAAGCGAGATCCGGCAAATTCATGCAGGCCCGAAGAAGGCCGCCGTCCGAACCTGTCGACTCCCAATCGATAGCGGGGACGTTTTCAAGGGAATCCTCGTCCAAAATCCCTCCGAGGAGAACGCCGTCCTTCATGCCGATGAACAGCGGAATATCGAACATGCTTTCCGCAAATTCGTCGTTCGGCGAAAAGAAGAAATCCCAACCATCCTTCGCCTTCTCCTCGAACGAATCCTCCAGACTGTCGCCGATAACCGCCTTGAACAGCGGCGCAAACTTTCCCAGCTTGTCGGCATCGCCGGAAGCGAAGACATACCCGCCGGGCACCGTCCTCTCGCGCATCGAAGCCCAGCCGCCGCAGACGATCCCAAGCGAACGAATGCTCTTGATGAGACCTATGCCGTCCACTCCGGACGATTGCAGCATTCCACGCGCTTTGCCCGCATCATCGCCGGCGACGGCGCGCAGGAAATCGGTGATATTCCGGTCCGTCGCCACCGGGGAAAAAGCCCCCGCCAGCCATGCTGTACGGCCGCCGAACCCGAATCCAGCGTCATCCGCCCGCCACCCGCCAACGGGCAAGGCAATATTGCCGAACAAAATCTCCGGAATATTGTGAAAGACGGAAACATCGACCGCGTGCGCGGAAAGGTCAAAGGAAAACTCCACTGCGGCGGGGGCGCGGCGGCTTGCGTTTACATTTCCCGCGATCTCATCCGCCAAACTTCCCTCTTTATCGTCGACCAGCTTGATGAAGTTTGGTTTGACCATGTCCCGAGGCGTTGCCGCCAACCGCGCCGATTCGTCCTCGAGCGCGTTTATCGCCCGCTCGACCTCTTCCGGTTCCGAACCAATAACCAGCATCCTTTCACCGTCGTACTCCGCTACCGACGCGTAGATTTTCGGCGTGACGTGGGTATCGTCAAAAACCTCAAGCACTATGTATATTTCGAATAGATTTTGCCTGTCATCGACGAAGCCGACACTTAACCCCATATTGCGATCGTAACGGCGCGTGAACATATTGTTGGTGAGCTGCGAGAAATTCTCGAAGATACCTTTCCCGATGGCGGCATTCTCTTCCTCGCTCGCGTCTTTATCGGGCGGGAGAAGAGCTTCTATCGCAGCCAGGGCATCCTGGCTGTCGGCCGGGAAGCGGAGAGCGCCTTGGAACACGTCGTCGTCATCGATCAAGCCGGTGACGAACGAAAAGGATTCGGCCGGGAAGCGCTGGAGCAACTCAAGGATCAGTTTGCGATCAGCGTGGATATCCAGCGAGCAATCAAGAAGCCACGAGTCGGCGATGCGTTCCGCAATATCCTCCGCTTTCCCGAAATGCACGATCGCATGCGGGGATGTCCAGGCTGGAAGGGCGGCCAGCGTTTTGCGCGTTGCCGCCGGCGCCGGGAGGAGCGTCGATGTTTCCGTCGCAACGAACGTCCAATCATGGGATGCCCAGCGCCAAACCGCATACTTGCCGTCAGCCGCCGGGATTTTCAAATCAGCGAATCCGTCGCCGTTCACGTCTTCGAACAGGACGGCGTCCGCCGC
The DNA here is from genome assembly GCA_036745875.1 of Planctomycetota bacterium. Classification (GTDB taxonomy): domain Bacteria; phylum Planctomycetota; class SZUA-567; order SZUA-567; family SZUA-567; genus DAIOFH01. The sequence goes on from DAIOFH010000159.1 coordinate 2,480, forward strand.
CTCGCGGGGATTGGGCAAGCCGCTCAAGTCCACGGAAAAAACGAGCCCCATCGACGGTTCGTTCCGGAAAAAGGCAAGCTTCCCGTCATCGAAATAGAAGTAGAGCAGTCCGAAGTTCTCTTCCTCGTTAATCCCGGCGTGGCTGTATCCGCGCCGGGTCCTCAGATCCCGGCCGGGGACATCATCATCATCCGGTATCTCGATCGGCTCCTCTGTTTCGCTGATGTCGCAATTGCATACACTCATTTCGCCGGGAACGGTCGTCTTCCAATCGCCGGTCCACCGCGCTTCGCGGCCGGGATTGCTGGCCGTCCATTCCTCGGCCACCTCGGGACAACGCGTGTCCGCATGTTCATTTGACCAGATGGGGCCCGCCTCGATGTCGATGATCGTTTCCGATGCCATCAGGGGGCGTCCAAACAGGCCTGAAATAGCGATGAGGGTGAACCACAATGACAGAGCGAGTTTAGTAAACATTTGATCTCCTGAAGACATAAAGACACGGCGACATGGGAAATAAAGAATACTCCCATGTCGCCCGTCACCGGCAACCTCACACTGAGGGGGAGGAACAGTATTATTTCATAAAAAGCGGAGTCGCGTCAATACATTAATACGTCATTTTGGGTGTGTTTTTTGGGTGTAATTTTTGGTTGAAGTGCGGCAATGGCGCTCTACAAACATCCGCAGTTCCCCACGGCTGGAAATATCCAACTTGGCATAGATGGTGGCAAAGGCGCGTTTCACCGTGCCATGGGCGAGATGGACCGTTGCGGCAATCTCGTGATAGCGCATGCCGGCGGTCGCCATGCGCGCCATTTCCCATTCCCTCTCGGTAAGAATGGGACGCTCCGGCGGAAAATCCCGTGCAAGAATCTCTCGCCGCCTCGGTTCCCACTGCGCGGCCAGTTCGTGAATGCGGTCGAAGGCGTCGGCCGCCGCCTTGCCCCGGCCGACGGAAATACCGGAAAGAAAACGCCAAGACTCGACAAACGGCATGAGTATCAGGTCCGGGAACGCGAGGTCGCCGGCGCGACGGAGTTCCCTTTCCGCCAAGTCGGAGTGTCCCAGCTCCTGGTTGGCGGCGGCGAGAAAGATGTGGGCGTGGATGATCAACAACAGGTTGCGGCTGAACAGTCCGGAATCCAGCAGCCACGAATACAATCCGATCGCTTCCGCCCAGCGTTCCTCCGCGAGGAGTATGCCGCCGTGCGCGATATAGTAATAACCGCCGGCGAAATTGTACAGCCGCCCTTCGCCGCCCACGCCCTGCTTGAGCCAGGCGGCGACGCTTTCGGTACGGCCCAGCGCGGTCAAAAGACAACCTTCGCACAGTTCCACCGTGTGGAGATAAAAGTAGTCGCTCCGGGCACGGATACTGGCGCGCATTTCGTCGAGAAGCGACTTCGCCGACACGTAATCGCCTTCCAGCAGGCGCAGCCGCTGGCGAAGGAACAGGGCGGCCAGAACAATACCCATCTGTCCCCCGGCTCTTGCCGCCGCCGCCGCCCGTTCCCCACAAACCGCCGCGCCCGAAAAATCGCCGCGCTGGAACAGCGCCTCAGCCTCCATCTGATATTCCGCTCCGCTTCCATGGCCGGAGGCGAGGCGGTAGTAATGCGGCATGCATTCGTGCATGAGCGCGATTTCCTTGTCCAGTCCGCCGCTTTCGCGATGAAACATGAACAATACGGAAGGCGATCCGAGCGTCCACGGCGCCTGGTGGGAGAAGAGGCTTGTGGATCCGTTCCGGCGCAGGGCGAGGGCCCGGCGGTGATGCCGAGACATGGCGGCGATGTCGTTGTAGGCGGCCAGGGACAGGAGAAACTCCAGATCGCTTCTCCAGGAGTCGGCCATCGGATCGTTCCCGGGCATGGTCACACACAATTTCTCCAACCGCGCCAGCCGTTGGCCGAACAATTCCGCATGGCCGCCGATAAAAGCGCATAAAGCGTACTGAAACTCGGCGGAGACATGCCGCGCCAGCATGTCGGCCGGGCAAGAGTCGAAAAGCCTTCGAAAAACCTCGATATCTTTGGTGACCAGCCTTTTCCCCGCGTCGCTTTCCATCACTTCGAGCGCCCGCTCGTGTGCATGCGCCTCGCCGAAATGGCGAAGCGCCGTCAGGATGTCCCCATCCGCCGAAGCGCTTTCGCCGCAGGCGAACCATATGGCGCGCCGTCGATTTTCGGGCAGCGCGGCGAAACGTTCCGCCAGGCGGCCGCGCACTACGGTGTGCAGCGTATAGGTTCCGTCGACGGCATTATGGTCGAGAAACGAGTTGACCTTCAGCAGCGTTTCCAGCAGAGCGGAGACCTTCCCGCCGCCATGAACGGATTCCGCCTGGACGCGTGTGAAGCGTTCCATGGGGAATGTCGTCAGCAACAGGTCCAGCGCCTCTTTCGGCATGGCGTCGAGCACTTCCCGATCCACCAGCCTGTCCAGCGCTTCGGGAACAGCGTCCGCGCCAAGGCGATGAAGATGCAGGAGGTTGAGGTAAAGCGCGCTGATCCAACCCGATGTGCGCCGAAAAAGGGTATGCGCCTCATCCGACGATACGGATACGCCGCAACGGCGGTAGTATTCGCGGATGTCCGTCTCCCGCAGCGCCAGTGAACCGGCGTCGATTGTCGTCAGCAGTTTTTTCAGGAGCAGGATGTCCCGGTTGCCGGTGTAGGTGTTGCGGGAAACGAGAATCATTCGGGGCGTCTCCTCGCCATCGCGCGCCGCCAGCAGCTCGAAGAGTCCACCGATGCCGGCCCGCGCGGTTCCCTTGTGAACCGGGAGCAGATGAAAGTCGTCGACGATCAGCGCCGTTTCCCCGGCAAGGCCCAGGTCGAGGAAGAGGTGACAGGCTTCACCGGTCCGCGCGGCGTCATGAGGATAGCCGAGCCGTTCCAGCGCCGAAATCGGCCCTTCCTTGTCCGGAATCGCCCGTCTCAGGTTGCGGCAAAGATCGCGCCAAAAGATATCCGGACCGGCATCGAGCGCGGCGGTCCATATCGTCAGCAAGCCCGACTCCCGAAGGAATTCGTGCACGGCGACGGTTTTTCCGTATCCCATGGGCGCTTCGAACACGGTCATGGGCCGCGTGAAGATGGCGGCGAATTTTTTCCGCAACCGGGGATTGAAAAAAAGAACGGAAGCATCTCTTTTTCGGGTAGGCTTCTCCCTGGAATTCCTTGCCATAATCGGAACCTCCCTCCCCTGATGCCGCGGCCGGAACGGTTTTCCGGCATGCCATAGGGATAATTATAGCGCTTATAGTAAACTTCACAAGTTTGCCCGGCAAAACGTTACGACTCGCTCATCCCACTTCCAATGCTCCCCGCCAGCCGGCGTGTCCATTTCATAGGCAATACGCAAGGATGTGAAGCGCCGTGGAGCGACTAAAAGTCATGGCCTTCCTTTCCGACTCGAAGGAGGGAAAAAGTGTTTGGCGAAATGCGCCGAATGTCCGATAACACGGGCTTTATCCGATAATTTTCCGGAAGAAATCATTATCTTTCAATTTTTTTTCAAATATTTTGCGATAGGCAAAGCCCGCTTTCGCCACTCTCGTCTGGTTTCGCTTCGCGTGTAATCGGGATACACCGGTATTTCAGAAGCGTTTATCCTTTGCGCGAGGCGCGTGACTGGTGCGGGAAAGGGTTTGCATTGCCGGATCGACAGGCTACAATGATAATATGACAGTGATTCGATGCATGGAGGTTTGCTATGACCGTTCTCGAATACCGCGATCTGCTGGCGCGGGTTTCACACCTTTCCCAAGAGGAAAAGGCCGATTTGTTGGTTGAACTCGCCAGTCAGTTGCGCGACGACAGCCGCAAGGGCAAAAAACGCAGTATCAAAGAACTGCGCGGACTCGGCAAGGAAATTTGGGCAGGCATTGACGCGCAGGAGTATGTGAATCGGGAGCGCGCGTCATGGGATGGATAGACAAGCTGTACGGGAAAACGGTCGGATTGGATACGGCCCCATTGATATACTATATCGAGGAGAACCCCGTCTTTCTCCCGTTGGTCGACCCCTTTTTCGACGCCATGCTGCGGGGTGATTTCGAGGTGGTGACTTCGACCATGACCATCACTGAGGTTTTGGTGCATCCCATCCAGCAGAACAACGCCGCTCTGGCCGCGATCTACCGGGAGATTCTGCAAAACGCGGATCATTTGCGAACTGTACCGTTCACCGCCGACATCGCGGAAGCCGCCGCCCGTCTTAGGGCCAATCACAAAATCCGTACCCCTGACGCCATCCAGGCGGCGACCGCCATCGCCATGAAGGCCGATTTTTTCCTGACCAATGATTTCACGCTGTCCGCGATACTGAATCCGACCGTCTTGGTGCTGGAAAATCTGATGGGATGAGGAAAAATATTCGCCTTTTCTTGTGTCGCCGAACACGGCCAGAACCAGCCATGTTGATACGCTGGAAATCATATCGCATGTGGGTACTTTTATGGGTGCTTTACATCATCAAGGCACAAAACACCTTATATATAAACATATTATCATCTATTTCGATTCCCTTCGCCCGCTCCAATATTAAACAACCCCTTATTCTTTCTAGGATAAGGGGTTATCTTTTTTCATAGACACATGTAAAGCCTATGATTTTCGGTATTTTTAACTGCAATTACCCTCACACCTAGCTCCCATTCCTCTTGATTTATATCCATTTAAATCCATTTTTCGGTAAGAAAACGAGTAAGATCATTTGTCAATTATACGTGTAAACGAAACCGTTGAATTCAATTGGCAATTTTAGTAATTGTTGGGTACGAACAATTTCACGAAAATCTTTATCCAGGTACTTCTCGAATCGTTCGATATCATCCTTTCTTACCCCAACAGCAACGAGCTTTACTAATTCATGAGGGTTGTTTCCGAACTCTTCGTGACGGTCGATATTGGGGGCAAGTAAAGAAACACCAGGAAACTCTGTGCAAATAATGTTTCGGTATATGTCCATATGGCCAATGATATTCTTCTTTTCGCGTGCGAGTTGACTGGTAAGATGCCACCAGTAAAGGATTACTGCGATTCCAATAACAAGACCAATCGGACCCAAGAAAATGGTCAATACAAATGCAATAGTGACAAAGATTATGATCATCTATATCCCCTAATATAGTAGTCAATAATGGATTAAATTACTATCGCGTCGGCCTACTGCTGTCCTTCTCTTTGTATATCTTGATCCCACGAATCCCGTTTGTCACCGTGTAGCCATTGGGGTAAATGACTTCCGAATAGGGAATGACATTCGAAAGTGCATCCTGTTTGTAATATGTCTGTTTGCCATTGCTCATGGCAACATCCATCCATAACGAGTTGATCTTCAAACGGAATAATCGACTTACGGTTCCGGGAATGCCAAATTTTGAGACCTTATCAACGTCTATGTTAATCTCACAACTGCCACGATTCCTTTCTCTCGTATCCTCATTATATTTAAGTAGCGTTACTGCCGCAGAACTCGACCCTAACACAGAATTCATTTGCTCATTGAAATAATCATAACGAGTCATATATCCGAAATCCTGCTTCTGCATTTTCAACGAGAGCAAGGCCGATGGCTCAAAATCTTTGTCTCCGTATTGTTGAATTATTCCATCTGCCCACACGAAATATGGAGCAACGACATCAAAATAATCAACCAGTCTTTTACTGAGGACTGAAGTGCGCCCCGCGTCAAGACCAGAAATTGATGATTTAAAGGAAAACAAT
>DAIOFH010000160.1:0-8211 GCA_036745875.1 Planctomycetota bacterium
CCAAAAAAAGCGCGGACGGAGTATACAAAGTTAGAGCGGCTCTAAGTCAAGAGTGTTTTATTTTTTTTCTTCCACTTTTTTTACAATTTCGTCTTCATACAATCCGTGCTTTTTTATATAAGCCAGTACGGTTGCAGGAAGATAGCGAAGCATCTCCTCATCCTCCGCCCCTGCCTGAATGCGCTCGCGGATCAGCGTGCTGTTGATGGGGACCGGCTCCATGGGGAACAAACCGGCAAAAAGAACCTCGGCATCCCTGCTATCCAGATCCCTGAACATCTCGGTCGGCGACTGCGTCCTTCTCAATAACGCATCGGGACGTTCGGCGATCAGCGGCGGCGCAAGCCGCAGGATTTCGCGGTAGTCCTTCCATTTGGAAAACATCAAGGCCATATCCGAGCCGATAATGAGGCGATAGGTATTACCGGGGTTTTGGCCGGCCAGCTCATGCAGGGTATCGATGGTATAACTTGGCCCTGTCCGCTCCAGTTCAAGGGGATCGACAGCCATGTGGGCATCTTCCTTGGCGAGCAACAGGGTCATTTCATAGCGCATTTCCGGATTTGTCCCGCTGGGAATCACTTTATGGGGAGGCGTGGCCGCGGGGATAAACAGGACGCACTCCACCTCCCCCGTCTCCAATGCAGCCCGGGCGAGGGCGAGATGCCCGAAATGCGGAGGGTTGAACGAACCGCCGAGGATACCAATGCGCATACGGGAGTATGTTCCTGTCAGAAGGTTATCGCGCCGGGAAAATGTTCTATCCGCGCCGTGCCGTCCGGCAAAAGGTCTATCGTCAACAGGTCGCAGCGCATCAGTGCATTGCCAAGGTTGTGTTTGGAGATATAGGCGTCGACCGCCTGTTCCATCTTTTTTGTCTTGCGCCAGTCCATCGCTTCGCCGGCGCTGCCGAATGCGGTCGAGGAACGGGTCTTCACTTCCACAAATACCCATTCATTCCCGTCCTTGGCGACAATGTCCAGTTCGCCGTTCGGGAACCTGACGCGGCGCTCGAGGATTTTCAACCCTTTTCGGGAAAGGTATTTCGCAGCCATTTCCTCGCCCGCCTCGCCGAGCCGCAATCCTCTGTATGACATGCCACTCCTTATTCAATACGTACCGTCACCAAGTCGATAAAGCTGTCCGGATCGACCTTGTCGACCTGCAGGACGAGGATGCGGCGTTCCTCGAGAACCTGCAACGACTCGGATACGACCTGCGAGATGTCGCTGGCGCTGAAATTCTGGAAAACGACGGCCATTTTTTCGATACGATTGAGTTTGTCTTCCATCTCGATCAGCTTGTGCAGAAGCGCCATGTGCAGGAGCATTTCAGCGCGCGCCTGCGCCAGGGGATCGGCAATTTCCTCGATCTGGGATTCGTAACTTTTCCGGGCGGCGAAGTTCACGATCGAATTGGCGACCTCGACGACCTCCTCCTCGGTGGGAGGGCTGTATTGGCCGCCGGTGTTCAGGCTGTCGACCTTTTTCTGGATTTCGGCGATTTTGCGTTCGAGTTTGCCGCGCCGGTCGAAAATGCGGCTGTGCTTGGCCCAGCGCATCGGCGTGACAAGGTGGTTCCACCATTTCAGGCGGGAGAGGACATAGGGCGCGGATTCGGGCGGAAACGCTCCGGAACGGATATCATCGGCTTTTTGTCCGGACTGCGCGTTGGAGCGCACGACGACGCCCCACACCGTCCAGACGACCAGCAGGCCGAAAACACCGAAAGTCGCCTTGGCAAGCTGCGGTTTGCCGAAAATGAAAAACGCCATCGCCAGCAGAAATGACAGGATCAGGCTGGCGAACGATATCGTCGGCGCTTCGCCGGAATCGGAATTCTGACTATAGTCCTCGGCCGTGCGCTGGCAAAAAAATTCAAAAAGGTTCGGCACATGCAGGACGTCATCGCGTGATTCGTTTTGGATAGATGAACTCATGGTCTCGCCTGTATACAAGTATTCAAACTACATCCCCTGACCGACGCAGCTCAAGAGCATTGCCTTGTGCCGCCATGCCGTGCCGACCCGCATGCCCACCGCCTCGATTCTGGCGGAGGCGACGGATCTGAAGCATTGCATCGCCAATTCGGGACGGTTGTTTTCTTCGGAAAGATGCGACAATACTACTTTCCTCAGCCTCCCGCCCTTGACGCCGGCGACCAGTTCAGCCGCCTGCTGGTTGGTGATATGACCGTGGTCGCCGCGTATTCGCGCCTTCAACGGATACGGATAGCGCGGGTTTTTCGCCAAAAGGTCCGGATCGAAATTGCTTTCCAGAAAGACGAAATCCAGTTGTTCCAACAGCTCGGCCAGTCCGGGGAAAGGATGGCCAAGATCGGTGCAGATGCCGCAGCGTTCATTTTTCCGTGAAATGGTGACAAGTATCGGTTCGACCGCGTCGTGGGGAGTTTTGTAAAATTCGAAATTCATCCCCGCAGCGGACAGCCCTTCGCCGGCGCGGATATAATCCACCTCGACTTTCCCGATCTTGCCGCTGGCGTCACGGGTTCCCCTGGTCATCCACAATTTCCAGCCATGGCGACGCTGCAACACCCCCGCCCCGGCCACATGGTCGTTATGGTCGTGGGTGATTATGATGCCTTGCACCTTGGCCGGATTGCCGCCGGCTGCCACGAGGTTTTCCAGAAGCGCCCTTCCGGACAGACCCGCATCGACAATAACCGCCCCCTCGGGGCATTCTATGTAATATGAATTCCCCGACGATCCGCTCGCAAGGGATGCGACCCGCATGGGCATTTACACTCCTTTAAAATCAGTGAAGAGTGAAAAACGAAGAGTGGAAAGGTAAAAACACCCTTCACTTTTAGTTCTTAACTTTTCACTTTCCTCATCTTGCGGCTGTTTCCAGTTCAAAACCATCCCTGACGCCGGCGGCGAAAAGCCTGTGCGCCCGCGCGCCGACCATCACCGCGTTGTCTGTGCAAAATTTCATCGGGGGGATTGCGGTCTTGAGGTTTTTCCTCGCGGCCGCCTCCTCCAGCGCTGCCCTTAAAGCGCCATTGGCGGCAACGCCGCCGCCGAGGGCGATCCATTCGACCCCGTTCGCCAGCGCCGCCTCGACTGCGCGGGTCACGAGGGCATACACCACCGCGTGCTGGAAACTGGCGGCCGCGTCAAGCACGCCCTGCTCGTCAAGGAGCAGCGGCCCTTTTCGGCCCGCCCTTCCCCTCGCCGCATACAGCACTGCGGTTTTCAAGCCGCTGAAAGAAAAATTCACCCCGTCCTTCGGCAGGCAGCTCTTTTCCCAGGGGTATGCCTTGGGGTCGCCGTTCCTGCCCGCCTTTTCGATAAGCGGCCCGCCGGGAAAGCCAAGCCCCAAAAGCTTCGCCGCCTTGTCAAAGGCTTCGCCAGCCGCATCGTCAAGGGTGGAGGCGAGACAGTCCATATGCGAACCGCCATTGTCATCCGACTTCACCAAATACAGGTTGGTATGGCCGCCGGAAACAACCAGCGCCACGTAGGGTTCCCGGAGTTCCGGCTTCGCCAGGGCGGCGGCGGCCACATGGGCTTCGATATGGTCGACGCCGATAAGAGGTTTGTTCCAGGCGAGGGCCAGTCCTTTGGCGGCGGATACTCCGACGAGAAGCGCGCCGATCAGGCCGGGCCGGTTGGTGACCGCCACGGCGTCGAGCCGGTCCGGGGTGATTCCGGCATCAACAAACAGTTTATCCACTCCCGGCAAAAGGCATTCCATATGGGCGCGGCAGGCGACCTCGGGGACCACGCCGCCGTAAATCCGGTGCAGGTCGATCTGGCTGGCGACAAATTCGGACAGCACTTCGCGGCCGTCACGCATGATCGCGCCGGCGGTTTCGTCACATGACGATTCAAGTGCCAATATCAGGGATTTCGTCATAGAATCTTTCTGCCGGGCGTGAAAACACCGTTCACCCGGACATCCTTGCTTCCTTCGGGAATTGCGGGAAATACCTGGAAATCATAACATACGCCGAGTTTGAAAAACTTCTTCTTCGCCAAAAACGAATCATACGCGGCTTTCCCGCGTCCCATGCGCGCCTTTTCCTCTGAAAAAGCCTTTCCCGGCACCAACACCAATTGGCCATCCTCCAGGGTCGCGTTGGGACGGTCGGCCTTCGGCTCCATTATGCCGGCTTTTCCCTCTTCAAGATCATCTCCAAGGTTTTCCACCATTTTGAAGGTGATGTCCCGACCGCCATGCCACAGCGGCAGGGCGAGTTTTCCGCCTTTCAGTAGCCATTTTTCCATCAGGGGGCGGATATCCGGTTCGTCCGGAAGCGGATAAAACCCGAAAATGGTCTCCAGGTTCTGGGTGGCTATAAACGATTCGATACGTTCATTCAATTTCGCGTCCAGGGCAGTGAATGCTTCCCTGGGCACAAGGGAAAACACCTGACCGATAATATGGCGGAAAACTTCCTTCTGACCGCCGATAGAGTTATCCATCATTCGTCCTCGCCACTGTCGCCACGGTACCACAAATACGCCAGGCCAAGCAGTTCATGCCATGTTTTTTCGTTATTCACGATATTGGAGCCGCGCGGACGCCAGCGGTAGCGCGTCACCTCGCGGAAGGACCCGTCCGATTGCGGTGCGATGAAATCGCACGGAGACGGGATAATCGTCGCTCCGCAATCGCCAAAGAGACTCACGGCGCGTTCCATATGGACGGCCGTCGTCACCAGGACGACCGCGCTGTCGCGGATGATGGCGCACGCCATCGCCGCTTCCTCCTCGGTGTCCCTGGCCTTGTCGACCCGCTCGATGCGTGTCGGGTCGACGCCGAGTTCAATCGCCGCGTCACGCATGGCGTCGGCGCAATTTTCCAGGCCCCGGCCAAAACCGCAGGTTATCAGTTTTGCCTCCGGGAACAGCCGCGCCAACCGCACCCCCTCCACCAGCCGCGCCCTTGCCGAATGATTGAGGCGGGTCAGGCCGGGAAGCCCGGCATCGCCAGGATGATCGACCCCATTCCCCAACACGACGATATAGCCCGGTTCATACGGCACATCGTCCGGATCAAGGACGGGGCGATAATTTCCCTCCAATTCCCGGGCGACGGAGCGCACCGGATAAGGGAAAGCCACCGCCGCAAAAAGCGCCAGAGCCAAACCCAGACAAACCATGCCCAGTAGACGCCGCAACGCACCCGCGCGAATGAGCAGGAGAAAGGCCAACAGCAAAAGGATCAACACTATTGGAACAGGCTGTATTAGACCGCCGACCAGACGCTTCACAAAGAAAAAACTCATTTCGACTATTCGTCCACTTCAATCTGCACAAGGGTTTCGACACGGTGGTTCGTGAGCGGCTTGCGGCCGTCAAGGCCGATCAATTCAAGGACAAAGCCGATACCAACCACAGTTCCCCCCAACCGCTCGACAAGCTTGACCATGGCGGCGGCAGTCCCGCCCGTGGCCAGCAAATCGTCTATAAGCAATACTTTTTCGCCCGTTTTTACCGCGTCGGCGTGGATATGCAATGTTTCCGTGCCGTATTCGAGATCATAGGACTCGCTGATGGTTTTCCAGGGCAGTTTGCCCGGTTTGCGAATAGGGACTATGCCCCAGCCGAGCTTATACCCCATGGCAGCCGCAAACATGAAACCACGTGCTTCGGCTGCGCAAATTTTCGTCGCGCCGCTCTTGGCGAACAGATCGCACAACCTGTCTATCGAATACTTGAACGCGGCCGGATTTTCCAATATCGGGGTGATGTCCTGGAAGATGATTCCCTTTTTCGGAAAGTCCGGAATAGCGCGGATGACTTTTAGCAGGTCCATTTCGCATTTCTCCATCGCAAACGTAAAATTTACCCGTCGGCAATTATAGTTGCAGACGTTATTCGTTAACAAGCGCTTCCATGTCCCAATCTTCCAGTTCTTCAATCCATGGGCGGTCGGGCACTTCTTCCCACGCGACCTGGGAAAGTGCATAGCGCGGCCGGGGCGGTATCTCGTCGCCCTTCGCGTAGCCGGTCGGAAGCAGCGCGACGATGAAGTTGTTCTTGGCGTCTATTCCCAAAGCTTCCGTCGCCTTTTCCCCGTCAAAAAGCATAACCCAGCAGGAGCCGAGTTCGAGTGCCGAGGCGGCGAGAATATAGTGCTCGCCCGCGAGCATGCAGTTGGCGGTGATTTTCTGGTCGTTCAATTCCTTCGAATCGCGTTTCGCATAATTCGCTTCAAGCGTGCTGAGGGTGTCCTGGTTCAGCGCGCCGATGTCGGACAGCTCCTTGGCGCGGCGCAGGCGTTTTTTATACACGCCACGGTCGCCCAGCAACACGGTGATAACCGGCGCTTCCTTGAGGCATGGCTGGTTGAAGCCAGCCTCGGCCAGAAGGCGGCGCTTTTCCGGATCGCGAATGACGAGAAAACGCCACGGCTGGGCATTGGTGCCGCTGGGGGCGAGCCTTGCCGCGTTAAGGCACGATTCGATGCTTCTTCTCGGCACGGGACGGCCCTCGAATGACCGTACGGACCGCCGCTCTCTCGCTACTTTGAAAAAATCCATAGTGCTATCCCCATTGTCTACGCTCACCTGTCATCAAAAAGCCTGCCATGGCCAATTGCCACAGCAGGCTTGTCACAGTATCAAATGCCGCGTATCAAGATATTCGCGGTCATTTCCTTCGGCACATCGAGTCCCATGAGCTTGAGCATGGTGGGGGCGATGTCCGAGAGCTTGCCGCGTTCGACCAGCTCTTTTTCGCAACTGTCCTTGGCGACGTAGATCAGTTCGACCGGGAACAGTGTATGGCTGGTTTTGGTCATGCCCGTTTCATAGTCGACCATTTGTTCCGCATTGCCGTGGTCGGCGGTAATGAGGATGTGGGCGTTTAGGCCGAGAAGCTTGGGGATCAGCTTGCCGATGCACTTGTCGACCGTTTCGACCGCCTTTTTCGCGGCCTTCGGGTCGCCAGTGTGGCCGACCATGTCGCCGTTGGCGTAGTTGACGACAATCATGGCATAGGGGTTGTTCTTGATCCGGGAAAGGAGTTCTTCCGTGACGAATTCCGCTTCCATCTCGGGGTGGCTGGCGAAGGTGGCCGGGTCGAAACGGCCCTTTATTTCCACCTGGTCCTCGCCTTCATAGGGCGTGGTGGACTTGCCGTTGAAGAACGAGGTCACATGGCGGAATTTTTGTGTTTCGGCAATGCGCAGCTGGCGCAGCCCGGCCTTGGAAACTGCCTCGCCCAAAAGGTTGTCCATACCGCCGTCACCGCCCATGGCGCCAAGCATATAAGATTCGAAAGAGTCGAAATAACGGGTCAAGCCGACATACACCACCTTCGGTTTTGCCTTCAGCGCCCCGGGATAGGCGGGATCGACAAAGGCGTGGGTAAGCTGTATCGCGCGGTCCTGGCGGTAATTGGTGTGGAGGATCGAGTCGCCGTCCTTGACGCCGGAGTAGCCCTTGAGGATATGGGGGGGAATGTACTCGTCCACCATTTCGGTGCCGTCGGGAGTTTTGTCCTTGGCATAGGATTCTTTGACGACGGAAAGAATATCCGCACCTTCGGGGCAGTCGGCGGAGACGATGCAGTTGTAGGCGGCATCGGTCAGTTTATAATTTTTCGACCGGTCCATCGCGTAGTAGCGGCCCATGACGGTGCCGATCGTGCAGTTGCCGACTTCTTCCATCACCTTGAGGAGTTTGGCGATGTATTCGGCGGACGAGCGCGGCGGCGTGTCGCGGCCGTCGAGGAATGGATGGAGGACGATCTTACCCTCCGGGAACTCCTGCCTGGCGCGGCGCATGATCTTGAAAAGGTGCTCCTGGTGTGCGTGGACCCCTTCGTCCTGCAGCAGTCCCAGAAGGTGGAACTGGCTGTTGTTTTCCTTCCAGTTCTTCATCAGGCGCTGCCATTGTTCGACCTGGAAGAGAGTGCCGTCGGAAAGCCCGTCGTCGATACGTTTCAATTCCTGGATGACGACACGCCCGGCGCCCATGTTGAGGTGGCCGACTTCGGAAGAACCCTGGTACCCATCGGGAAGGCCGACCGCTTCGCCTGACGCGTCGAGGAGCGTCCAGGGATAACGTGTTTTGAGTCTGTCAATAGTGGGGGTTTTAGCGTCAAAAACGGCGTTTCCCTTGGGATTGAGGTTCAACCCCCAGCCGTCGCGGATGATCAATACCACTGGTCTTCTCTTCATTACTCGCTCCTATGAAAGAAATCTACTCCAAAAATTAAAGCGTTTTGTTTTTATCGTC
>DAIOFH010000161.1:0-8185 GCA_036745875.1 Planctomycetota bacterium
TGTTTCTCCTTTCAAAGTGTATGAGAGGCCGCAAGCGCGGCGACAGTGATTCAAACGTGGGAGATTGTATTTAAGTCGAAAATAAACAATGTGCTTTTATTTAACCTTGCTTATCTTCGTTCTTTATACTTATATAATACACTATCCCCGGTCCTTTGTCAAGATTAAATGCACTTTATAATGTGTTTTATTTAAAAAAACCGAAAGATAAAACATTGTAACATATTCATATAATGAGAAATATATTTATAGCGCATTTGCATTGTTTTCCTATCCCCCCCATGATTCGGGCTTAAAGCCCCTGCAATCCCGTCGCCATCAGCCTCGGTCGCACAAGCGAGAGGGCCGAGGGTGATGGTGACGGGGTGAAAGGGGGCGTCCCCTGTCAATCCTTGAGCTTGAAGCTGAGGGAGCATAGTAATGGCGCAGTTGCTTTCGCTCGGAGTTGCTTTGGTGGATGGTAGTGGGTATACTTGGTTGCATGATATTGATGCGCGGTTAAGGCAATTCATAGACATTACAATGGAGGTTTGGCAAATGACAAGCGCGTTGGCAGTCGATCTGCAAAGAAGATATACCGCTGAAGAGCGGGACGCCATACTTGATGCGGCCACGGATGCTTGTGGAGAAGGAGATTACGCGGAAGCGGATCGGATAATCAGGCAAATGCCAATACATCCCCGTTGGGCAAAAATCATCGCCGATGTCGCCGGCAAGGACTTCCTGCTTAAACACTATAATATCACACATGCCAATGAGGTCTATGGCGAGGGTTGGCTGAATGAGGAGTGAGGAAAAACTTGTCGATCTTCTGGCATGGACTGCTGCCCAGGCCAACATCTATGAGAAACGCGCGAAATCGCGTCTTGAAAAGCAATACGGCGATACGATGAAACGTTCCGCTGCGGTTCTTGCCGATTTTGCCCGTACCGCCTCATTCGACCAATTGATAATCGCGGAAAAGGCATTTCAGCAAAACGATCTTGCGGTGTACGCGCAATTGCCATCGACATTGCATGCCGTCCAGTTAGGCATATCCGATCTCGATGCCGGCGAGGAAGTGTACAAACAACTGCGCGACGATACGGAAGCCTACAAAGCGCATAAGTATCGCGATAGCGAGAAGGCTCCACCCGACAAGCTGATTCCGCTCGATGCCATGCGCAGGGCGCTTCGCGGGCAAGCGAAGCGAGTCGAGAATTACCGCAAAAACGTCATGGGCAATCCTCAAGAACATGAATTTCTGTCCGCACGGATTTCCATGATCCGGCGGGCCGAGAAATTATATGACGCCATACAGCGGGAACGTCTTTTCCCCGATGAAAAGCGATAGCATTGCATAAGGAGTTTCCGCATTGGACATCCCGCGCATCTTCAACATCACCGAAAGCGCCCATCGCATCCATAACCCGTTCACGCAAGAAAAGTACGCCACTCTCGGCACGGCGTTGCGTTTGGAAGCGGGGACTCGCGTCCTTGATCTCGGCAGTGGCTCTGGCGAAATGCTCTGCACCTGGGCGCGTGATTACGGAATCACCGGAATCGGTGTTGATATGAGCCTGTTGTTCTCCAAGCAGGCGAAACTTCGTGCGGAAGAACTTGGAGTCGCTGATCGGGTCGAATTCATCCACGACGACGCGACGGGTTACATTGTCGAAGACAAAGTGGGGGTGGCGGCCTGCGTCGGCGCCACATGGATCGGCGGCGGAGTCGCCGGCACCATCGAACTTCTAACGAAAAGCCTGCGCCCCGGAGGGATCATTCTCGTCGGCGAACCATACTGGCTTCGATTGCCGCCGTCGGAAGAGATTGCCAAGGAATGCCACGCTGGCGCAATCTCCGACTTTCTCCTCCTGCCGGAACTCGTCGCATCGTTCGGCGACCTGGGATACGATGTAGTGGAAATGGTTTTGGCCGCTCAAGAGGGTTGGGACAGATACGAAGCGGCAAAATGGCTCACCATGCGCCGGTGGCTGGAAGCGAACCCTGACGACGATTACGCGAAAGAGATTCGGACACAACTGACTTTCGAACCGAAACGCTACGCCGCATACACTCGTGAATATCTTGGATGGGGCGTGTTCGCGCTGATGGCGCGGTAATTTGAGATAAGCTGGGTAATAGCGGTTTTCCCATGCAAAATGGCCCATCCGGTTGTCGGATGGGCCATAAAACGTTGTTCCGTGCCTATCAGCGCGTGTTTTCCTTGCCGCTTCTGGATTTTCCCTGCCCCTGTTCCCGCGCCAACTCCGATGCCATTTCCTTCGCCTTATCCAAGGCCGATTCGCATTGCTCTCTGACGGCATCCTTTCCGTATTTGCTTTTCGTCGCTAAATCGTTGAAGTCCATGAAATGCTTGTCCTGTTCATCGGACGCGAAGCGAGGCTGTACGACAAGAGCGCCAGTCTCTTTCGCGGCCTTGAAAGCGTGGTATGGAATGGGATTTTTACCGGAATCATTTTCGTTCATGATTTTCCGATCGGCGAAAATGACTTGCTGCTTGTCGGGATACTTCTCCTTGAACGCCGCCGCGACGACGGGGAGATTGGCGGCGTCCATCGTAGCGACGACAGGAACGCCCTTGAAGGTCTGCGACACGGTAGCGGCGGTGGCGACGCCGACCGCGAAGCCGACGACATCGGCTTTTTCCACCGCCTTCTTGTCGTAGAAGGCGCAACCATCCCGCTCCGTCCCCTTGGCGAAGTTCTTCTTGCCGTCCTTGTCGGCGTAGGCCATTGAGCGGAGTTCGCCGTTGACGTTGTAGAGGGGAATGCAAGTGCTGGCTTTGTTCTGGTATGTCCCCTTTATGATCTTGACGCCCTTCGTCTGCATGTAGGGCGTGGGTTCCTTGGGTATGGTGAACGTTTTGGCGATCATGGCTTTCACCCGATTGGCCGCTTTGTCGGCGTCCTGCTTTTCCTCGGTCAAACGCTCGGCGACTTTTTCCTTTGCTTCCTGCCGTAGCTGCTCCTTGTCCGGTTCCGGCTCCTGCGCTTTTACCTCGGCGTCGTATTCCTGTTGGGCCTTCTGTTCCTCTGTAGCTTCGGGCTGTTGCGGCGTCCTTTCTTGGGCTTGGGTTTGCTCCTGCCGCTGTTGCGGCCGCTCCTGCTGGTACAGGAACTGCCGCTCAACGAGGGATGCGTAATATTCGGCCTGTTTTTCACGGTCGAAAGAGGCGAGCAAAACATCTTTACCTTGGCCCTCGGCAAAAGCGCCGTAGAAGTGATCGGGAAAATCGTCGGAACGGCCTTTGACGGTATTGCCGTATTCATCCTCGTGACAGGGAGTGACCTCGATTTTCCCGTTCCAGTCCAACGGCAAGGCCATATTTTTGCTGCTGAGGTTGATTTCCGTGGCCTCCGGCTGCTTGAGCGTTTCGGTCAAACCGTTTTCGTTTTTCCTGACGGTGGCCTCCATAACCACGTCGTAGGTATTGCCGAC
Source organism: Planctomycetota bacterium (assembly GCA_036745875.1). Lineage (GTDB taxonomy): Bacteria > Planctomycetota > SZUA-567 > SZUA-567 > SZUA-567 > DAIOFH01. The sequence goes on from DAIOFH010000161.1 coordinate 3,442, forward strand.
GTGATCATAGCCTTCGGTTTTGACCTTCATGTTTACGTCAACGCCACCCTGTTCGGGCGACGGCGTTTCGCTTTTCGAAAGGATGTATCCGGTGCCGGGTTTGGTGAAAACGTCCTTCCCGTCGTGCTTGAAGGCATTGACCTTGCCCGGTTCCTTGTCGGCAAGTTCCAAGACCTCCCTTTGCGCGAGGAGGGTTTTCACTGCAATGGCCGGAGACGCCTCGGCGACGGGACGCCAGACCTGGTTGTTCTCGGGGTTGAGTTCGATGTTCCGCATCTGCTCCTGACGCATGGTGCGCCAAACGGCGTCGTCAGCCATTTTGATGCCCTGCGAAAACTGGATTGGGTATTCCTCCATGTTGTCGGCCCATTTGGTCGCCAGCTCCGGGTTTTTGGTCGGATCGCCGGGGATGCCGAGTTCGGCGCACATCATCATGGTAGATACGGCGCAGACCAGTTCTTCCGCGTTCTGTTGGTATCGCTTGGGGGAATCGAACGTCTCGCGATCCAGTCGCGCAGGGTGGCCGGTGGAGTGGAAATAGGCATTCAACGCGTCCTGACAGTAGTTATCGATGTTTTTGTAGCTGTCCGGCTTCGGAAGGTGAATCTCGTCCTTGGCGGGATTGTAGAAGGCACGTTCCTTCTGATCGTGGACGACGGTCACGCCGCTGTTGGCGAGAATGTCGGCGACACGCTCATAGGGATCGGGACGTATGGGCTTCTTCGGCAAAGGCGGAATAAACTGAAGCTGATCGGCGTTGAAGAGGTAGGCGGTCTGCATCTTCCGCTTTTCCTCTCCCGGCCTTTTGGGAAGCCAGTATTGCACAGGCGTTCCCTTCTCCTCCGCTTTGACCTTGTATCCGGCGTTTTTGGCGTCGTCGAAAGACATCCAGCGGGGATCGCGATTGCCCTGCATCATGAGGTTGAGGGCGTTGATGCCGTGATAGGCTCTGCCGTTCGCCGGATTGTAAGGAATATTCTGAACACCGTCGCGCTGGGTGGGCGCTTCGCCGGCGCGTAGCTGCTGTGCAAGTTGATCGGCGACCTTTTTGCTGAAAAAAGGCTTTTTGGCCGTTTCGGCATTTTCTGTAGTCATTACGTATTTCTCCATTTCTGGTTCCAGTCAATACAAACAACCCACTTTTACTGGCCGCGCATCTCCCGATCGACTTCGGCGATGATGTCGGGATTGTAAAACGAAGCGGCCATCGCATCGCCGAGGGAAAGAGCGTCTTCGTCGAAAGCGCCCAGGAGAGCGGCTTCTTCTTCCGTAAATGTGGCATAGCAGCCGGGGATTTCGGCGTCGGCGAGACGTTCCGTGAGTGAACTCATGTCGATGTTCGTTTTGGCATTTCCAGTCGTCATTTTTTCTCCTGTTTCTTCTCTATGGCGTTGTAGTTGGGTTTTCCATCAGTATCGGGATAGGTGGTTCTGCACGCGGGATACCCGGAGCAGGCCCAAAAATGCGAACCTCCCTTTTTACCACTGCGGCGCACGAGACCCTTGCCGCAGGTCTTGCAAGTGTGCTTTTCGGAAATGCGTGGCCTGGAATCTTCCGCGACAGGCTTGCCGTCCTTGGCTTTGAGGCTGGTGTTACAATTGGGATAACCACTGCATCCAAAGAATTTCCCCTTCGGATGCGTGATCAAGCGCATGGGCTGTCCGCACGACGGACAGACGACGGATGGATCGATTTCTCCCTTGTCGGAGGTCTTTTTGCCGGGTTTGCCGTTTTCGTTCGGCAGCGTGACGCGGCAATCCGGGTAGCGGGAACAACCCCAAAACTTCTCGCTCTTCCCTTTCTTGAGCATCATGGGACTGGAACACGCGGGACAGGCGTGTTTCTCGATAGGCAGGTTGAGACCCTGTTCCAGCACTCGAACTGTTTCCCCACCGATATAGCCAATAAGGTCGTCAACGAAGGTATTGACTGTACGCTGGCCGCCCTCGATCTCCATCTGCTGACTATGCCATACAGCCGTCATATCCGGAAATTTCGCGTTGTCCGGAAGGCAATCGTAAAATTCCTGACCGGCCTTGGTGCTGACGATGTTTTGCTTCTTTCCCTTCTTGCTGTATTCAATGAAGTTACGGTCGAACAGGGTGCGGATGATAACGTCGCGGGTTGCGGGCGTACCGATGCCGCCGCGCTCGCCAGCTTTACCCTTGTCTTTTTCGATCATCGTTTTACGAAGGTTTTCGTCGCCGATGTATTGGGCGACACGGGTGAGGTCTTCGAGAAGGGACGCCATAGTATAGAGCGGCTTCGGCCCAGCTTCCTTACGATCACATTGGCCGCTGATGCAGGCAATTTCCTGCTCGACGGTGAAAACTATGTCCGTTGTTTCCAATTCGCCGTCCTCGCCATCCTGATTCGGTTCGTCGGTATGAATCGAACGCCAGCCATCATCCGTGACGCGCTTGGCGTTACGGATAAAGGTGTTACCTTCGATTTCAAGGATGGTGGTGGAGCGTTCCCACTTTTGCGGGGGAAGAAACTGAACGAGATAGGCCCGTGCGATAAGACGATACACGAGTTTTTCATCATTCGACAGGGCCGATTCGTCAACGCGGGCCTGGGTAGGGATAATGGCATGGTGGGCCGTGACCTTCGAGGAATCGAAGGCGCGGCTTTTTCGCGCCGGATCGGCGGCGGCCGGCGGCGACGAAAGGGCGGGAACATTCGCCGCGATGGCCGCGAGTACGCCGGGCGCATCGGAGTGCTGTTCTTCGGAGAGATATTGCGAATCGCTCCGGTTGTAGGTAATGAGGCGATGTTTTTCCCGAAGCGTTTGAGTTACGTCTTTCACCTTGTCAGGGGAAAGGCCGTGCAGTCGCGAAGCGTCGATCTGCAACTTGAGAAGGTTGTAGGGAAGCGGCGGCGGCGTTTCGCCCGGCTTGGTTTCGTGGCTTTTCACCACGGCGGTCTTGCCGGTGAGGCTGTCGGCGATGGCCTGGCTGTGGGGAAGATGGGACAGTCTGCCCTTGTCGTCCTGCGGATCGCCCGGCTTGACCTGGTAGGACGCGTTGAAGCGTGTCTCGCCCGCTTTGAAAACGCCGTGGACGCCGTAATAGGTGGTGCGGTTGTTGGGATCGGCGAACTGGCGGTCGCGACGCACGATCATTCCGAGAATGGGCGTCTGGACGCGACCGACGCTCAATACCGAATCGAAGCCCTCACGCCTACCGACGAGGGTGTAGAGGCGCGTCATATTGATGCCATAGAGGTAGTCGCCAAGGGAGCGGGCGAGCGCCGCCTGCGACAAACCGGCGAACTCGGCGTTGTCGCGCATGTTCGCCAACGCCTTTTTGACGACAGCGGTAGTGTTGTCGTTGATGAGGACACGCTTGACGGGACCGCGATAGTTGGCGTATTCAAGCAATTCGTCAACAAGCAACTGACCCTCCGGATCGGGGTCGCCGGCGTGAACGACGCACTCCGCTTCGCGGAGTAGGCCGACAATGACAGTGAACTGTTCCTTCGATTTCGCGACCGGCTTCTTTTTCCACGGGATGAAGAAGAGCGGCAAATCGTTCAGGTTCCATTTCTTGAGGCCGGGATCGTAGTCCTCGGGCTGATAGAGTTCCAGCATATGGCCGAAACACCACGTCACGCGATCCTTGCCGCATTCGTGGTATCCACGCATTTTCTTGCCTCCTCCGAGGGCTTCGACAATCGCCCTTGCGAGTTCGGGCTTTTCAGCGATGTAAAGCATTCATACCTTTCGTATATATGTTGTTTTGGTTGGGTTCTGTTTACCATGTATGGACAGGTACAAGCACCTCCACAATTTGCCGCGTCTCCTGAACACCGAAATAGCGGGCGTCATATGAGCGCGGCAGATGGTTCGAGATGAAAAACGCCTCGTTTTCCTTGAGCATGTAATCGGTGAACCGAAGACACGGCAACGGGTCGCCAATGTTGTCGCACAGGAGCGGCTTGGTGTTGGGAAGAAGCGTCCCATTGATGAAAACCCCGTCGTCGGTGACGGAAACAACGTCTCCGGGAAGCCCGAGGTAACGTTTCATCAAGAGACAATAGCCGACGCCGTCGGCCTTGTTGTACGGCCCTGGGAAAATGTATCCGCGATCCCGCGCCAATTTCATTTCTGCGCAGTCGGAAGGCCAGAAGGTCACGATGTCTCCGCGTTCGGGCGTTTTATCGACAACCCGGTAAATTCCCCTGGGCAGACTGTTGGTACGATTTATCCGAGCACCGCAGGCATAGAGAAGCAGGACGACGAGCAGACCGAGAATGCCCGCGATGGCAAACACCCGCGAAGCCCGCGCAAAGAATCCGTCACCGCACGAGTTCATGGGAACGCTCCATTTCGCCGTTCTGGCTCTGTTCAGAGATAACCTCCGCTGTTTCCACGCCATGCGATTCGCCGCCCACAACGCTGTCACCATCAACATCCCCAGTCTTCACTTCGTCACCGCCACGCTCATCGCGATCATGTTCGGGAACGTCTCGAACAACCCGCGCTTCAACCGGCACTTCCTGCTCGTCCTCATCTGGATCGGGAATATGCACGGAAACGCCAGCCTCCATTTCGAGGCCAATACGATCCGATTCGACAGGCGCGGAAATTCTAGCCCGTGCGAGAAAGGTATCGTCGAAAAAGTACAAAGGCTGCCTCCCGCGAATAGGCGCGGCCCCGGCGACCCGGATGATCATCTCCCCCGGCTCCTCGATGTCGCCGGCCGAGTTTTTCTTCGGCCCGGGCAAGGCCATCACCTCGTCC
>DAIOFH010000162.1:0-7638 GCA_036745875.1 Planctomycetota bacterium
TTGTACTGCGGATTTTCGCCTGCAGGCGGGGCCGGGCGTTTCGGCGGGCCGGGCGAGATGGCTCCCGACAGTTTGGCAAGCCCCTGGGGCACGGCGCCTTTTTGATCCGACTTCAGAAGCTGCCCAAGGCCGCCGACCATGGACTGGTCCGGCATGCTTTCGTTCAGGGCCGCGATATTCTCAGCCTGGATGGCGTTGTATATTTCCTTGCGGTGGACCGAGACATGGCGAGGCGCCTGGATACCCAAACGTACCGTGTCGCCCCGCACGTCGACAACGGTTATCTCGACATCGTCGCCGATCATTATCGTCTCGTCTTTGCGGCGACTAAGAACCAGCATTGGCGTCCTCCTCCGGAGAAGGGGTCGCTTCGGCAACGGGTTCCTTCTTTTCGTCCGGGTTGACGAAGAGGCGGTACCTGGTGCTGTATTGGGGATTGACCACGACGACCTGCATGCCGAGCCTGGTCTCCGTGTTCATGACCAGGGGACCGAGCAGGTTGGCCGTCGCATCCTGGGGGTTTTTGGGAATGACCAGGATCAGGCAGACGACGGCGTCCTCCGCCTTTTCCAGCTTCAGGACCTGGCGTTCCTTTTCACCGATCATGATCTTGTAATCCGGCATGATCAACGACGCTTCACAGATGACAAACGCGAGTTCGGGCCGGTCACAGGATTGCAGCCACTTGAACAGCCCGTCATCGGAACATTCGAACATGACAAAACGGGTGGCGTCGCGGAAACCGATTACGCCCTCCGGGAATGTCAACAAGGCTTCGTCCGGAACTTCTTTGTCGCCAAAACGACTGGTCTTGACTATCATTTAGGATTTCCCTCCTACGAGGCTTTTCTTCGGTGGCCAATCGTTGCCACAAGCCCTTAGACCTTGAGCGTTCACCTCCGGAACGCATATGAACCGATTCCCATCCATGACTGAAAAGGGGTTCTGGCGCACAAAAATCCAGACGTTCCCGGATACTCACTTATAATTATCGACATTATACTATGAAATCTTCACTTCCTTCCAGAATATTTATCAAGCCAACTTCAATAATAATGAAAAGCTATGGACGCCACCCTCGACTTCCTTCATAATTAATATGTATCTGTGACAATATCACCATACTTTAGGCAGAAGGAGCGTCATGCTTACCGTCACCTCAATGGGCAACGCCGGCGTCCTCTTGGAGAACAGCGCCGGCAGGGTCTATATAGACAGTTTTTTCCAGGAAGCGCCCGGCGTCGGCGGCAAACCACATCTCCGCGGCGACGAGGCGGGTAATGCCGACCTGATCCTGATCACCCACCGCCACCGCGACCATCTTGATCTGGACGAAACGATAGCCGCCGCCAAGACTTCCGGCGCTACCGTCGCCGGTCCCGCCAACACGACAAAACTTTTCGCGGGCGTCCTGCCTCCCGAACGTATCTTCACCCTGGAACCGGCGGAAGACAAGAAGCCTCCGGCCTCGCAAAAAGCCGTGATCGGCGACATCGCCGTCACCGCCTACCGGACCTATCACGGCCGGTCGCATAACAGTTACCTCATTGACATGGGGGGCGTCCGCATCTACCACGATGCTGACAACGAACAAACCCAGCCAATTGATATTATCGGGTTGGGGCATGTCGACCTTCTCCTCCTGTGTCCCTGGGCGGAATCGGGGTCAGGCAAATTTGTCGACGCCCTTAAGCCCGGCGCATGGCTTCTGATCCATATGACGGATGAGGAAATAGCCCAGCACCGCCGCGGCGTTTTCCTGCCTCCCCTGATCACCCCGGTGCCTGACAATGTATATGCCCTGTCGGCCGGGGAAAGGCTGGAGATTCGTTGATGGCGGAATTGACGGAAAACCTTCTCAGGCTGAAAATGGCCTCCGGCATCGGTAATCTGCTCCTGTGGCGACTCCTGGGACATTTCAAGGGCTCCGACCGTCTTCTTGGGGCGACCGTCGCCGAAATCGCCCAGGTCGAAGGGGTAAGCGAAGCGAAAGCGCGCGGCATCCTGGCCTCCGCCGATTTCGATCCCCGTCCCGAAATGGAACGCGCCCTCGCCGCCGGCGTCCGCATCATCCCCTATGACGATCCCGAATACCCGAAACCGCTTGTCATGAGCTTCGACCCTCCGGCGGTTCTGTACGTTTTTGGCAATCTCACTCGGCAGGACCAGGTCGCCGTCGGCATTGTCGGCACCCGCCACGCTACCCGCTATGGCCGCGAGCAAGCGGAGCACATTGCCGCGTCCCTCGCGCGGGCGGGATACACGATTGTCAGCGGTCTGGCGCGCGGGATCGACACCTATGCCCACTGCGGCGCTCTCGATGCGGGGGGAAGAACCGTCGGCGTGCTTGGCTGCGGCTTCAAACATATGTATCCGGAGGAAAACCGCGACCTTGCCATTGAAATGTCGCGGCACGGGGCGGTGGTCTCCGAATTCCCGATGGCGATGGGGCCGAGCCGTACCACTTTCCCGGCTCGCAATCGCATTATCGCCGCCATGTCTCTTGGCGTCGTGGTCGTGGAAGCGCCCGCCCGCTCCGGCGCGTTGATCACCGCGAAAGCGGCTAATGAGATTGGCAGAACGGTCTTTGCCTTGCCAGGCCGTCTCGGCGACGTCGGATCGGAGGGTTGCAACAAGCTTATCGCCGACGGAGCCGTTCTTGTCGCCAGCGTCGATGATATTTTTCACGAACTTAATCCAGCCCTTCCCGTGCCGCCCTTGCCGGAAAGGAAAAAAAAGCCGCGCAAGGGGAGGGCTGGCGGCAATTTGTTCGACGCCGACCTTCCCATTCCGGTCGAGAAAGAACACCGTACACAGCCGGAGAAACCTTCGGTCCCTCAATCCGCTCCCGCAAAAAGCGTCGACCCGCCGGATCCGGCAAACCTGAGCCCGGAGCAAAGGGAAGTCCTTTCCCTCGTCGGCAACGACTGGCAAACGATAGACGATATTGCCGAAAAGAGCGCCGTACCAGTGCATAAGGCGACGGCTGCATTGACTCTTTTGAAAATGAAAAGGCTGGTCGAACAAGGCCCGGGGCAGTCCTACCGCCTGCCGCGAAAGGGGGATTGAGATGTCGTGGTGGAGCGGCATGCGCTGGGATGGCTGGGAGCTGATCGGCTTGGCGGGTGAAGGCTTGTTTTTCGCCCGCCTGATCGCCCAGTGGATCGCTTCCGAGAAGGCAAGGAAGCCGGTCATCCCGACAATCTATTGGTATCTGTCGCTGGCGGGGACGGTTATCCTTATCGCCTATGCTGTGCATATCGGCAGTTTTGCCGTACTGCTGCCGCAGGTGGTTGGCGTCTTTTTCTACGCGCGGGGTTTGTGGCTCGAATTTACCAGCCGTGAGCACGCCGCCCGGCGTCACGAACTCGGACTCGACCGCCTGGATTATCCCTGGCCGAGCGTTTCCGTTGTGGTGCCGGTCCATAATGAGGAAAAAGCCTTGGCGGGGACATTGGACAATCTTTTTGCGCAGGATTATCCAGGAGCTTCTTTTGAGGTTATCGCCGCCCTCAATGGCTGCATCGACGGTTCCAGGGCGGTTGCGGAACAGTATCCGGCCTTGGTGATCGAGGATGCGAAGTCCGGCATGTCGTTTGGAAAAAACCTTGGCGCGGAACCGGCATCGGGAGATATGCTTGTCTTTGTCGACGCGGATACCAGACTGCCGGCGGACGGGTTGCGGTTGCTGGCGGAGGCGGCCGCCGGCAATAAGCAATATATGGGAACGGTCGCGGGAAAGCCTGATCGCGGCGGCGGCGTGGTCAGGGTTTGTTTTTTCATCGCCAACTGTCTGACCAGGCGCAGGAAGGCCCATGCTCCCGGCGGCGTCATGCTGATGGACAGGCTGACGTTCGCGCGCACCGGCGGTTTTGACGAAAGCCTGCCGCAAGGCACCTCCACCGACATGATCTGGCGCGGCCTCAAGGTTGGCGCGACCTATCTTTTCGTCGATACGTTCAAGGCTGAGACGTCGATCAGGCGGTTTGAAAAAACGGGGATCGTGTCGCAAATGCTGTCGTGGCGCAAAAACCACCGGCACCTCAAAAACCATCAGCGCGACAAGGTCGCCGGCCGGGAATATGATAATATACGTTGAAGAAAGGTGGTGCGCTTTGAAACACAAACGGATTCTTTTGGGCCTCGCCGTTATTTTCTTAGTTTTGGCACGTTCGGTCGCCGGTGCGGGCGAACCAGGCCGCAATCTTGCCTTGTGCGTTGGCATAGACAGCTATGAGCACCTGGCGGAACTGCACGGTCCGGTAAATGACGCCATCAACTGCGGCAAGCTTCTTGAAGAGTCCGGTGACTTCCGCAAGGTCATCGTGCTTACTGAAATTGACGAGTCATATGCAGAAGTCAAACCGCGCTTCATGCCGACCAAGAAAAATATACTCAACTCACTCAAGCTTCTCGCCAACAATGCCGCCTCCGCCGACGGCTTGATGTTCATGTTCAGCGGGCACGGGATGAAGCTCGAATCCGAAAACTACCTTATGGCGATGGATTCGGACGGGGAGGCGGAGACGGGCATTTCGCTCACCGAGATTATGGAGATCATGGGAAAGAGCAAGGCGCAGCGGAAAGTTCTGTTCCTTGACGCCAGCCGCGACAACGAGATGTTTCCCGGGCTTACCGGCGAAATTCAGTTGCCCTCCGACGATTTTGCCGCTGTCGTGTCTTGCGCCGACCATCAGGTCTCCATCGTCGACGAGGACACGGGCAGGGGTATTTTTTTCCTGGGATTTGAAAACGCCGTCGGCGGCGAAGCCGACACGGATGAGGACGGCTCGTTCAGCATGTCGGAAATCGCCGAATACCTGGAACTCTTCATGGGCGAGTATTGCCTCGACAACCTTATCGTCGACGGGCAAACCCCGGTCGACAATCGGACGGGCGACGAGGATTTCGTCCTTTTGAACGGTTATGCCTTTCTTTCTCAGGCGGTGCACTTGAAATCGGCGGAGCAAATTCGGGCCGAAGAGGAAACGAAGAAAAAGGCCGAGGAGACAAGGCGCAAGGCTGAAGCGGAAATTGCGGCCAAGGCCAAAGCGGCTCAAGCCAGGATTGAAGCAAGGGAGAAGGCCGAAGAGGAGAATCGCAAAGCGGAAGCTGCTCTCGTCCAGGCGGAGCAAGCGAGAGCGGGCGACTCGAGCGGGTCCGCCGCCTCGTCTTCCCACGCTGCATCGAACACGATACAGCAACCGCTTGCCAAGGATGTTCAGGATGCCTTGGACGCGGCGGACAAGGAACGCGCCGAAGGAAAAATGGCTTCGTCCTTCTCCTTGTATCTTGGCCTCGCCAATACGGGCGTCGCCGAAGCGCAGTATCAGGTCGGCGATTCCTACTATTTCGGCAAGGGCGTATCGGAAGACAAGGGCCGCGCGGTAGAGTGGCTGCGGAAGGCGGGCCTGCAAGGACATCCGAAAGCGCGCGAGATGCTTGCCTCCATGTATTATTTCGGCAACGGCGTTCCGCAGGACCTGGCGGAAGCGGCGAAGTGGAGCTCCGAGGCGGCATACGACAGCGAGAGCGGCGGGTTCAAGCTTGTGCTTTTGAACGAATCCGGCGCCAGGCAGGTCGGCGACCTTGGCCCGGCGCTCCGTCTCGAGATACTGCGCCCGGAGCAGGCGGCCATAACCATCGGAGAGATGTTCACCGACTGCGATTGTCTCGCCTTCGCTCCGGAAAAACACGAATATTCCGAGGGCGAACGCGCCTTCCTCAACCTCCGCGTCGTCAAGGTCATACCCGAAAAGGACAAGGAATACGACGTTTACGTAGAACTGAAAGCGCCGATTCAACAGACGCTGAGAATGACGGTGGCGGTCAGTTCCGACTATTCCAGCGCTGCGCAGCCGGCGCAGGTCCAGCAGACGTACCAACAACAGCCGCAATACTACCAGCAGCAGCGGCAGTATCAGCAACAGCCGTCGCAAGGGTCATCCGGAAATCCGGTTATGAGGTATTTCTTCGGAAGGCCGATGCCTCAGGAAAAGCGCAGGAGATGATGATGAAAATATTCGCCTCGGCAGCGATTATGCTCCTATCTATCCTGGCTTGGGCAGGCATTCTCGCCGCCGCCGACTCACAGGGGCGCATGCTTGCCGTCTGCGTCGGCATTGGCAACTACCGGCATTTGCCAGCAGTTGGGAATGCCGTCGCCGACGTTTATGCCGTGGCGGACGCATTGGAGGCGACCGGTCTCGTGAGGCGCACGCTGATTTTGTCCGATGTCGACCGCGAAGGCAACGCCAATGCCGAACGCCTGCGGCCGACGAGGAACAACATCCTTTCCATGCTGACCCTGGCAATCCGGACCGCGCGGACGGGCGACAGTATTGTGTTTTATTTCTGCGGCAGAGGGATAAAACGGAAGGAAGTTTTCGGCATTTTTCCCTATGAAGCGAGGGATATGACCCATGCGGCGGCGATTCCCCTGGACGAGATTGCGGAAAAGCTGGCCAGCGGAAAGGCAGGGGCCAATGTCATGCTTATCGACGCCGGGCCGCCTGCCAATGGCTTCTCCGACGGGGTGGCCGGCCCCATAGGGATTTCCATTCCGGGAGTCGTGACTGTCGCTTCATGTTCAGAGGGGCAGGCTCCGGTGGTGGACAAGGATTCCGGCCGTGGACTGTTCGCCCTGGCGTTCGAGGAAGCTCTTCTGGCCGCTGATCCTGCCGCGATAACCATCGATATGCTTGTCGAGGACATGGGAAAATACATGGCCGACTATTGTCTCGACAATTTCATCGTTGAGGGACAAAGCCCCGTGGTCGGCACTACCGGTGGCGACATGGTATTTTTCCCGCAAGCCGGGGAGGTGTCAACGCCGGTGGAGGTCGCTGCCAATCCCAAAGCAGCCCCCATCATCCCAAAAACGGCGAAAATAGATCCGCCGGGCAAGAAGCGGCAGGCGAAAGCGCAAGGCGAACGTGTTCGCCCGGCTCCCGCGCCAATAAACGCCGTTGTGAAAACCGGTGATAAGCGTATCGATAATCTTATCACCCAGGCACGGCGCCAATTTGACGCCGGCAACTTTGACAAGGCTCTCCAACTGTTCGACAAGGCGCAGGAATTCGGCAGCGCAGAGGCGCTGAACTGGATCGGCGACATGTTTTTTGACGGTTGCGGAGTGGCGAGGGATTATGCCGTAGCGCTGGATTATTACCGGCGGGCCGCCGAGGCGGGTTTGGCACAGGCCCAGTGTAATATTGGGTATATGTACTACCAGGGCTTGGCGGGGCAGGGAGACAACGCCAAGGCGCGGCAGTGGCTTGAAATGGCTGCAGCCCGGGATCATGTGGAGGCATATTACCATCTCTATAGACTCCACCACGGCGGACATGGCGTTCCGGTGGATGAAAAACGTGCGGATGAGTATATTGCCAAGGCGATCAACCTTGGTTTAGTCGGGCGCATGCGAGAAAGGGCGGAACAGGGATGGAGCCGCGACAGTTTGATTTATGCCCATTTATTCGAAGAGGGATTCGGGGTGGATAAGAATCCCAATACCATGGCTTATTGGGAAAAGAAAGCGGCGGAAAAGGGTTTGCCGTGGGCGCAAGTGTACTATGGCAACTCTCTATTCTCCGGTTCCGGAGATTTGCGGCAGGATGTTTCCGAAGGCGTTTCATG
>DAIOFH010000163.1:0-7000 GCA_036745875.1 Planctomycetota bacterium
TCATCATATTCAACAAGCTGAAAAAGGAAAATCGCCTATTCGGATAGGCTCTTATAACGCTGTTCGAAAAAGAGAGCTTCCACGCGGCGGCCCTCGTATTATTATCTATTGTGAAACAGGGATAAGGTTGTACTATGGTATAGGGTTATACGAATTGTGCAAGTGATTGGTCAATCTGAATATGCAAACGTTTTACGTATAGCGTTTTAATTACTATAAACTTCGTTTTTCATTTGTCAAGAATTATTTCCGATATTTTTTTTAAGATATTTTTCAATTCCATAAAAATAAACATGTTACACAAAGGAAACATTATACGTAAAACGTTTTATATATTATACTTGCCTAACGGCGAGAAATATGTAAGATTCAACGGTGACCCTGTTACCTATCCGTGTAGAGCATCTTCAAATTGCTTGGAGATAAGGACTTATGGAAGAAAAAACAATAACCATCTCCGATGTCGCCAAGGCGGCCAACGTGTCTCTAGGCACGGTATCTCGGGTACTCAACAACCGGGATGGAAAAATTAAGATAAGTGAAAAGACAAAAAACAAGGTACTGAAGACTGCCGAAGAATTGGGTTACCGGCCAAATCCTTTTGCCTCCGCGCTGCGCGCAAGAAAAACAGGGATCATTGGCGCGGTAATACGCGATATTGACGATCCGTTCCTGCGAAAAATAATCCGCGATGTGCAAAAGGAATGCCACGACCAGGGTTTGGAATTGCTTATCGGGCATGCCGAGTATGAGCTGATGACGGCGCAGCGCCAGATCAACCTGATGATAACGCATCTTTTCGACGGACTGTTTTTCCTTGGCAATATGCCGGGCGATGCAGAACTGATTTACGGCATTTCCGAAAAAGATATACCTGTCGTTTCCATCGCGGGTAGTGTAGACCAGCGCGTTTCCAGCGTCAATTATGACAACGAGTACGGCACGCGCCTGGCTCTGGATCACCTTTTTTCCCTTGGACATCGGCGCATCGCCTTTATGTGCAACGAGGAACACGCCGGCGTTCCAGAGCGCCTACAGATGTTTGTTGAATACCTTAAGGAACAAAAACTCCCCTGCCCGGAGGAGTATCTGCGCCGCCAGTCAAAATCCGGCAACAATGCCATTGCCGATGCGAAATACCTTTTACAGCTGCCCACGCCGCCGACCGCGATTCTTTGCTCGTCCGATCTCCTGGCGATAGGGGCGATGAGCGGCGCATGGCAAACCGGCAGGCAGGTCCCCAGGGATATCTCGATAATGGGATACGACGACATAGACGAAGCTGAGGAAGCATATGCCCCGCTTACCACCATACGGCAGGCTACTGATACAACGGCTGAAAAAGCGGTGGAAATGCTTTCAACGCTGATAGGACTGACGCCGAAATCGCGTAAGGCAACACAGTATATTCTTAAACCGGAGTTGGTTATCAGGGCATCGTGCGCCGCTCCGGCGTAGAAACCCTGTTTTTCCGTTCATATAAACTAACCCTGCTTCCTTCGGACGCAGGGTTTTATATTGAAATAACGCATTTCAATACATTAATAGTATTAAATACTTTTTACGAATGATTTGTATTGACGAAATCGAGAACATATGCCATAATGCACTTATCGCAGTATTTCACAAAACAATGGCAACACCTAAACTACTCAAACGGGAGACAAGACAATGAGCAAGATTGTATTAATCGGCGCAAACCATGCGGGAACGGCGGCGGCAAATACCATAATGGACAATTACAAAGGGAATGAGGTAACCATCTTCGACCGAAATAACAACATCAGCTATCTCGGTTGCGGGACGGCATTGTGGGTGGGTCGGCAGATCGACAATTCCGAAGGGCTTTTTTATTGTTCGCGCGATATTTTTGAAAACAAGGGGGCGACCGTCCACATGGAGACGGCGGTGGACAGGATCGATTTCGACGCCAAGCGCGTGTATGCCAAGGACAAGAACGGCAAGGAAATCTCGGCGGATTACGATAAGCTGATCCTGGCAACGGGTTCTTTGCCGATTGTACCGAAGATTCCCGGCATTGATCTGGAGAATGTGAAACAAGTCAAACTGTTCCAGGACGGGAAAGCCATTAATGAAATACTCGAGAATCCGGCCATCCGTCGGGTGGCAGTGGTAGGTGCGGGCTATATCGGCGTGGAGATCGTCGAAGCGGTAAAGCGCCGCGGCAAAGACGCCCTCCTCTTCGAAGCCGCCGACACCAGTCTTTCCACCTATTATGATCCCTGGTTCACCCACGACATGGACAAGGTGCTGAAGGACAAGGGGATTGAATTGCATTTCTCCGAGATGGTCACTGAAATCAAGGGTAAGGATAAGGTGGAGGAGATTGTCACGGACAAGGGCAGATGCCCCGTGGACATGGTGATCCTTTCCATCGGCTTCCGCCCAAATACCTCGCTCGGGGAAGGAAAGATCAAGACATTCGCCAACGGCGCGTTCCTGGTAAACAAGAGACAGGAAACAAGCCTGCCCGGCGTATACGCCATCGGCGACTGCGCGACAGTCTACAGTAACGCCCTGCAGGCAGAGACCTACATCGCGCTTGCCACGAACGCGGTCAGGAGCGGCGTGGTGGCAGGCCACAACGCCTGCGGCACGGCTCTCGAATCGGTCGGGGTTCAAGGTTCCAACGGCATCAATATTTTCGATTACAAGATGGTATCCAGCGGCCTGAACATGGCTGCAGCGACAAAAGCGGGTTTCGACGCGATATATACCGAGTTCGAAGACCTGCAAAAGCCCGGCTTCATCAAGGAAGAGAACGACAAGGTCAAGCTCCGCATCGTCTACGACAAAAAGACCCGCCGGATTCTCGGCGCGCAAATGGCGTCATACCAGGATATCTCCATGGGAATTCATATGTTCTCCCTGGCGATCGAGGAAGGAGTCACCATCGACAAGCTGAAACTGCTGGATATCTTTTTCCTTCCCCATTTCAACCAGCCGTATAACTATATCACCATGGCGGCATTGTCCGCGAAATAGCGGTAGCTGGCGAAATATACCAAACGACAAAAAACCCTGCCTTCGTTATGAAGGCAGGGCTTTTGTTCTGTCTCGGCGCCACTCATTCGGGGACTGTGTACAACTCGCGAAGCAATTCAGTATCCACCTTCAACTGCTTACGCAAATATGATTCCATACCGCCATAGCGGGTGTCGATTTCGTCAAAAGCCGCCTCCAAAAAATTTCTCTGCACGGTGAAAAACGGCTCGCTCGCCGGATCTTCCTCGATCTGGGATTTATACTTTTCCTTGAGATGGACTTCCGAGAGAAGATAATCGGTAAAAACCGTTTCCCGGTCCACGCCAAGGGTGGACAATACGAGTGCGGCGGCGATTCCCGTCCGGTCCTTCCCGGCTGAACAATTGAACAATAACGGAGCGTTGGCGGGGTTTGCCAGCGTTTGAAAAAAAAATGGCATATTCCGGTTTGGCTTTATTCACTATGTACCGGTAGATTTCCCGCATTGTTTCAGCAGCGTCTTCCACGGCCAAAGTCTCGAGATCAAGTACGTTCCCCCGGCACAATAGGAAGGGTAATCACCTGTTTGACCGTCTCAGGCAGGCGGTGCGGTTCTCTTTCACGTTCCTCATCCATCCGGAAATCCACCACGGTTTTGATGCCGCGCTGGCGTAGCGCTTCCACGTCTTTTTCCGAAAGCCAATGCAGATCCCCGGAGCGGTACAGTGCATGCCAGCGCACTTTTCTTCCGCCGCCGGCACTATAGCCGCCAAGGTCCCGGACATTGTAGGCGTTTTCCAGTTCGACGACCCGGTCCTCCGCAAGGGTCGGAAACGACATAATAGCCAAAGCAAGGCCAATAACGACGCCTGAAGGATGTTTGCTCATACCTGTTCCTTAAAGAAGAATGACTTACTGCGTTTTAAATTGTACCTACCATTTCTTGGCGCTTTTCGGTCTGTGCCGGTTGCGCCGTAAAACGCAACAAGGAACCATATACCGTTTGAAAAGCGCTAGCGTTCATACTCCATATAAAGCAGCGCATTCATGATCGCAGCGGCGACGGTGCTGCCGCCCTTCCTGCCTTTGGCGACAATACACGGAACGCCGCTCGCAAGCAGCAATTCCTTGCTCTCCACCACGTTGACAAATCCCACCGGCACGCCGACCACAAGTTTTGGAGCGACTTCCTTCCCCTTGATCAGCTCGCAGAGCCGCATAAGCGCGGTCGGCGCGTTGCCGACCACATAGATGCAATCGCCGCACTCGGACGCCGCCTTGTCCACCGCCAGCCAGGAGCGGGTGCAGCCGGTGGCCTTGGCCATTATGGAAACATCGTCGTCCGCGACAAAACAATGCACCGGGCAGCGCAAGGCGCGGCAGGCGGCCTTGTTGATTCCCGAACTCGCCATCTGCGTGTCGGTGACGATGGCGGAACCGGCGCGCAGCGCTGCGCGCCCGGCTTCGACGGCGGAGTCGGAAAAAAACAGCGTTTCTGCGTAGTCAAAGTCTGCAGTGGTATGAATGACCCGTTTGACCACTGTCTCCGTTCCCGGCGCAAAAACGTGTCCGGCAAGTTCGGAAGTGATGATTTCAAAGCTCCTGGCCTCGATTTCTTCCGGTTTCATGCACGATTGATTGTCAAAGTTATCCGCCTTCATAACCCTGCCTCGAATGCGCGTTTCGCCGCGGCGATTGTCTTGTCGATCATTTCTTCCGTATGGGCAGCGCCGACGAACATCGCCTCGAACTGCGACGGAGCCAGATATATCCCACCTTCCAGCATGGCGGCGAAATACCGGGCATAGCGGGTGGTATCGGCCTTGGTGGCGGATTCGTAATCGATGACGCGTTCTTCCGTGAAGAAAGCGCAGCACAGCGATCCCAGCTGGTTTACAGTGGCCTTGACGCCGCAAGCGACCGCCGCTTCCCGCAAACCATGCGCCAGCCTTTCCGTCAGCGTCGCGATTCTCGTATAAAGACCGGGGTCTTGCTCCAGTTTTTTCAGCTGCGCCAAACCCGCCGCCATGGCGACAGGATTCCCCGATAGCGTCCCAGCCTGGTAGACGGGGCCGAGAGGCGCGACTTTTTCCATTATTTCCCTTTTCCCGCCATAAGCGCCGACCGGCATGCCGCCGCCGATGATCTTTCCATAGGTGGCGAGGTCGGCGGAAATGCCGAAATATTCCTGCGCGCCGCCGGGAGCGAGCCTGAATCCGGTTATGACCTCGTCAAAAATGAGGAGCGCCCCGTGCCTATTGCACAATTCGCGCAGTCCCCGGAGGAAGCCTTCCGCAGGAGGAATCACGCCCATGTTCGCCCCCACCGGCTCGACAATGACCGCCGCCACCTGTTCAGGATTACCCATAAGAAGGTCCCGGACGTCGGCGAGATCATTGTAGCGGGCGGTCAACGTGTCCTGTGCGACAAAAGCAGACACGCCGGCGCTGTCGGGGACTCCCGCCGTCAAAGCGCCGGAGCCCGCTTTCACCAGCATGCTGTCGGCATGGCCGTGGTAGCATCCGGCGAATTTTATCACCTTGTCGCGCCGGGTAAAGCCCCGTGCCAGCCGTAGCGCGCCCATGACCGCTTCGGTGCCGGAGTTGACCATCCTGACCATTTCCACCGGCGCGAGGCGGGTTATCGCGTTGGCCATGCGGACTTCGAGTTCACACGGAGCGCCGAAGGAGAGGCCGTTTTTCGCCGTTTCGGTGACTGCCGCGTAGACGTCCGGATGGTTGTGGCCAAGGATCATCGGTCCCCATGAGGCGACATAATCGATAAAACAGTTGCCGTCGACATCGGTGACGGTCGCGCCGTCGGCGGATTTGATGAACAGTGGTTCCAGGCCGACTGAGCGGAATGCCCTTACCGGGCTGTTGACGCCGCCGGGGAGGACGGCCTGCGCCGCCGTAAAAAGTTCGTGTGACCTTGCGGTATTCATCCGATATCGCCTTTCCGCATCGCCGTAGCCAGTTCCGGCGCAAAGTAGGTTATCAGTATGTCTGTCCCGGCCCGGTACATGCCGGTCGCCGTCTCGCACATAATACCGTACTCGTCCACCAGTCCCTGGCTCCCGGCCGCCTTGATCATGGCGTATTCGCCGCTGACGCTGTATGCGGCGACGGGGCAAGCGCACGACGCTTTGACGTCGGAAATGATATCCATATAGGAAAGAGCCGGTTTGACGATGAGATAATCCGCACCTTCGTCAAGGTCCAGGGCCATTTCCTTCAGCGCCTCGCGGCGGTTGTGCCAGTCCATCTGATAACCTTTGCGGTCACCGAATCCAGACGTTGTACCGGCGGCTTCGCGGAACGGGCCATAAAACGACGAGGCGTACTTGACGGCATAACTCATTATAGCGACGTTCGTCATTTCATGCTGGTCAAGCATGGCCCGTATCGCCGCGACCCTGCCGTCCATCATGTCGGACGGAGCGACGATGTCGGCTCCGGCTTCGGCGAACGACAGTGCGGATTTGGCCAAGAGAGCCAGCGTCTTGTCGTTGTCGACGGATTCGCCCAGCGGAATGCCGCAATGGCCGTGGGAGGTGTATTCGCAAAGGCAGACATCCGTGATCAATATGGCTTCGGGGATTTGCTTCTTCACTTCGCGTATGGCCTGCTGCACCACGCCGTCGTCGGCCCAGGCGCCGCTGCCCATTTCGTCCTTGTGCTCCGGAACGCCGAAAAGAAGGAACGCCTTCACCCCCGCCTCCATCGCCCCGCCGATGGCGCGGCCGACGGTATCGGGGCTGTAGCGCTTCAGGCCGGGCAGGCTCGGCAGGTCTTCGACGATGTTCCTGCCTTCGCGAATGAAGAGCGGCAACACGAGGGAGTCGGGGGACATCCTCGTCTCCCTGACAAGCCGCCGGATCGGGGCGTTCCGACGAAGGCGTCTCGGTCTATGCGTGAGGTTCATAAGGTTTTCCCACCTCTTTGGCCACAAGGCCGGCAAGGGATTCGATGGTTGCTTCGGGGCTTACTTTCACATTGACTCCAAGTTTTCTTGC
>DAIOFH010000164.1:0-6956 GCA_036745875.1 Planctomycetota bacterium
GAGGCGGCACGAACAGCGGACAAGCCTTCCGTTCAAAAAACGGAGAGGCTGGAAAGCATCTATAAGAAAGTACCTCCGCCACATGGTGGCGGACTCTATGAACAATATCAACGGGAAAAGGAAAGCACATGGAAGGAGAGAAAAGCGCAATTGTCCGCGGTGTGGGACAAGCAGAAAACACGCACGCGCCACATTGTCGCGTTGGCGAAATTATATCTGCCCAGGGCCGCATCGTATCACTTAAAGAAGAGACTCCGGCTCGAAGCACGCAATATTGCCAATGCCAGAATTGTCGAACTTCGCCGAGCGATGGCAAAGGAGCGCGCCGACATTAAGGCCAGGCACAAAGCGCTCGGCTATCTCGAATGGCTGAAGCGACAGGCCGAGAGCGGCAACGTCTCCGCCATATATGCCCTGCGCAAACGTGGCGCAGTCGCGCCGGCACTTGTCAACATCACCGCCCGCGATCTCCAGAACACCAAAATCATCGCCGCAAAAGTAGCGTACGTCACCGGACGGGGAACGTTGTTCTATAAGGTCGGACAGGATGTGTTCCGCGACAACGGCAGCCATGTATCGGTGAAGCGCGACGCAAGCGACGACGGGCTAGCGTCCGCACTGCGCATCGCCATGGCAAAATTTAACGATCAGCCCTTAACGATAAACGGCACGGACGAGTTCAAGCGGCGTTGCGTCGACACGGCGATCAGGGAAAATCTACCGTTCACATTTTCCGATGTTTGGCTGGAAAAGGAACGACAAGAGCGGAGGCGCGTGGCAATGCGGCGCATTCAAACAAGAAACAACGCTAATATCGGGGAGACCACCCACGTACAAGACCACAACACGGACAAAGACGCGTCCGAAAAAGCGGCATATCGCGGCATGCACAGGTAAACCAAAAGGCATGCCGGTTATGGATTCGGACGCAACAAGACCACCCCGCTTACTGTACCTTCAGCCATCCAATCCGCTACTGTAGTAGTGCTATTACATGAACATCCGCGCATTGCGCAGGAAAAGGGCATCAAGGACTCCCTTGGAAAAGGTGCAGAGTACGCCACGGACAGACTGCGGTCCTTCGGCCTCGTCGGTGTCTTCGCCATCTTTGGCTTGTTTGAGTTTTTCGAACGCGTCATCTGTGATCCAGAAGAGCTCGCCCTTCAAGGCGGGGCCGGCGTAGCTTGTCTCCAGCGCGGTGATGATCTTTTCGTGGTTGTCCCATTTGTCGTCGTCCGTCTCGCGGAAATCGATGAGCTCTTCACGCGATGTCAGATCGCCGTCTTCGTCCTCTTCCGCCGATGTCAGCAGGAAGCGCAGCGGACGGTAGCCGTCGACCCGCAGGTCCTCGAACAGTCCGTCCAGCACGGCGGCGCCTTCGTCCGGCAGCCGGAAACGCATGGCAACGGCAAACATCGTTCTGTCGTCGTCATCCGGTTGGGGCATGGCGCCGACGCCGACCAGATCTTTCCAGAAGACCGGGAAATACTCCCGCGCTCCCCAGCCGTCGTCTTCGTGCGTGACGGTATCCTGCATGGACGCCGTTCCGGCTACGCAGCCGCAGACGCTCATTTCGCCCTCGACGGTGGTACCCCATTTGCCGGTCCAGCGCGCTTCCCGGCCGTTGGCCTCGCTCCATTCCGCCGCGACTTCCGGACAGCGCTCCCGGGCATGCTCTTGATTCCAGATGGGACCGGCTTCCAGTTCGAAACGAGTCAGCTCTCCCTGTTCTTCCCCGACTTCCCCGATGTGCTCCGCGAGCATCTCGGCGAACTCATCAACAGTCTCCATGAGCATCACGTTGTCTTTGTCGACGGCGTTGGGGCGGTTGGCGGAAGTCAGGTAGACGCGTTCGCTGCCCGTGACTTCGCCGATGACCTCGTTCTCGTAGTTGAGGCGGCGAAGCCGGGGGGCGCCGTCCGCGTGGACGACGATCAGGCGTATGTTGCTGTCCGGGCTGATGCCGCCGAGGTCGTCAAACACCAGGCTCTTGGTCGCCAGATCGAAAATAATCACTTCCGGCCCGGTGGCGCCGTGAACGCCGAGGCTGAAGTACCCGCCGGACGGCAGATAAACCGGAGAATTGTGGTAGCGGGATTCGTCATAGGGAGTGGCGTACCGGATGCGGATATCGGCGATTTCCTCGTTCAACCCGTTTTCGAAGTAGAGATCGCTGCGGTCGCCCGCCAGCGACATGCCGCACATAACGTGAAGGAACAGGACGGCGGCGAAAAGATGGCAATGAATTCTCGATGCAAACACGACATTCTCCTTTATGCCATTGTGTTTCGACAATTCGGAACACGGGTTGTTTTTCACGCTCGAGATGAGCGCCTATTTTCGCACGTATGTGCCTTCAAGCCGCACCAGCGCGGTGGCGTCTTTTTCGTCTTCCTCGCTGGTGGCTTCGGGGTCAAACGTCACGGCGACCTGCTCGTCGTCCGCCGAGATGGAAAAGACAAAGGGCGCATACCAGGCGGAGCGATTCCGGACGGCGGCGACGCCGTCGAAAATGTCTTCATCGCCGCGCTCGAACGAGAAGACGAAATACATGCCAATGGGGCCTTCACGATAATTACCAATGCGGAGGACGGTGTCGCCGTTGCGGTATTCGCCCCACCAGGAGGGGCCGCCTTCTTCCCACAGCCAGCAGTTCCCGCCGGCCGCAGCGTCCATTTCATAGACTGCGCCGGTGGTGCCGACGGCGAAATGGCGCTCGGCGGTGAATTTCTCCGGGCTGTCATCGCCGAAGGAAAAGAAGAGCGCGGGGGTGTCGCCCACCAGGCCGGGGCCGTTGTAGCGATAGGCGAAGCCGCTGGGCGCGACCCAGCGGGAATTCTCCGGGCCGACGGTTTTCTTGATGCGGATGAGCGCGTCCATGACGCCGAGGCGCAGGGGCGAGTCGGCGCCGGCCAGGTACACCGCCGGTATGGGGCCGGGGAGGAAATCGCTTTCCGACGGTTCAAGCGCCATGACGCCGAGGAGCATCTCCTCCATGGCCTGCTTCGCTGCCGTCCCGGGCAAAGGAGGAATCTCCGCATCGGCGGACGCCTGCAGGACAAACCAGAAGCTCCACTCATCGGTGAACACCAGCGCGGCGACGAACTGCCGCGCGTCCTCGTTCTCCCCTTCCAGGAACTCCGCCTTCATGGCGGGGTAGCTGGTGGCTTCGGCCTGCGCCGTAAAGGGCGTGATTGTTATTTCCCGGGCGGAGGGATGATCGATCAGAATGCGATCGCGCACCAAATCCGCTTCGTATTCCAGTCCGTGCAAGCGGCGCGACTCGATGAGGATGTCACGGTCCGGCGTTCCCTGCCACAGCCACCACTCGCCATTTGGGAGCACGCAGGCGTCGAGCGGATCGGCTTCCGCGTTGAGGACGAGGTTGGGCCCCGTCAACGGCGGCGGGAGACAGGTGCTGCCGACATGATCACCCGCCGGGACGGAGAGCGGGAGGGCGGCCAGGAGGAGCGCGAGGCTGACCGGAACTATGCGGCGGTGACGTTGCATTGCTGTCCCCTTCTTAGTGATTTTTTGGGAGAACTGGTACACGGGTGCTGCGGCGCGGCTACAGCACTGGGGGACAGAAAGGCGTGAGCATTTCTTTCTGCCCTATGGCGTCAACGGAAGGCGCGTCCATAACAATCCACACACCGCGCCGCAGGCCGAAATGCTGGGCGGAGAACCGAAGAAAATACAAATGATACACCGAAGAAAAGCTGAACGCCGCCGTAGTAGACGTTGGCGGAACGTCGAAGCGTTCAACGTCGCCACCCAAGACTCAGAATTTTCGATGCTTCGCGTTTTCCGTAGTTGTTTTGCGCTCTCATGACGATCTTGTAATTGCCTTCGTCCAGATTGCCGACGCCGAGATCCGTCGAGTAACGTCCCTTTTTCATTTGCCGGTAGATGATGTCCTTGAGCAGTTTGCCGCTGCTCGAGTCGTAGAGGGCTATACGAACGTTAGCGTCCATGTCGAGGCTATAGTTGATGGTCGTTTGCATCCGGCCGCCTATAACGACATAGTCGGGTGTGAGCTCAAGAGTGATGGCGGGCGCCCGCTTGGGCGTTTGCGGTTTGGCCTTCAGGGACACCTTGCCGGAATCGACCACCTTCTTCTCGCCGGTGAGGCTGGTGGCTGTCACGCGAATCCAGTGCGTCCCTTTGGCGTAGTGGGAGGAGCTTCCCGGTTCCGGCCGGCGATTCCAGTCCGTCTTGTGCGTTCCTTTGGCAAGAAGGAATTCAGGGGCGTTCGGCGTGCTTTTCCCTATGTAGTGCTTCGCCCCGCCTTCGCTCAGGTGCTGCAGGGTGACCATGGCGTTCTGGTTAAGGGCCACGGTGTAGGGAATTGTGGTCTTTTCGTCCACCAGCGCTTCGCCCTTGACTCCCATCGCAACGGAAAGTTCGAGAGGCTCCGGCTCTTTCAGGGTATACCTGACGATGAATTCCTTCTCCGGGCCGAAAGGATTGCTCACGGTAATTTTGGCGGCGTATTTTCCAGGCTTGAGGGCTTGCGAATTTTTGTCCTTGAGATCCGACTTCAACGTATGATTGCCGGCGCCGAACACCGACTCCCAACGTTTGAGCTCATTGTCCTCGTCGTCATAATCCACGGCGACGATGGTATTGATGTTGGCGGTGGTGAAGCGGATCTCCGGCGCGCCGCCATATTCAAGAACGCATTGCCGCGCGGAGATGCCTTCGTCGGTCAGTGTCGGCCCCCCCGACGTGATGTAGAGTGGAAATCCGGCATCCTTCAGCAGATCGCCGTAATGTTCCCCGGTGATGTTCATGACGACCCGGTAAATGCCATCCGGGACTTTTTCGCCGTGTTCGTCTCGCATGTCCCAAGTGAATTCGAAGGGGCCCGAGGACTTTACCGACCCGCCCATCGCCTTGCTGACGAGAGTTTTTTTCTTGCTGTCCCAAACACCGAAAACAATGCTCACCTTTTCGGGCGGTTCATCCTCATGATCCGGATTTCGGTAGTCCAGGAGCACTTCGACGATGTTTCTCTCGCCGTCGTCTTCGCTGTTCCACCATGATTCGACGACCACCTTTTTCAATCCGACATATTCGTTGTCGCCGAAATTCCCGGTAGCGAGGTTGCTTTCAATGCCCTCGGGAACATCGACAGCCAAGGCGACGGGACGCGGCGTTCCAACCGCCAGGAAACATATCGCCGCAAACAAAAAAGTCTTCATCCGGGTCATGATGCAGCTCCTCCATACCGCGTCATCACTTTGGCCGAATCGCCGCGACTTCCCACGGGATCACGGGAGATTGACCGATAGAAAAAGCAGGTGCAGCGCCAACACGATGATAGCGACAACAGGCTTGGAAAACGCTCCCGCGACGACGAATATCCCGCCGACGACAAGATAGGGAATGGTCGGGACAGTCATGCCCGAAGCCTGCCATTCCCCGCCTCGGTAGCTCGCTCCGGCCATGAGGCCGTCGGGCACATGAATCATCGCATACACAGCGCTTACGAGATACGCCGCGACAATTGCATAGGGGAGCAGGGTCAACGCGGTACCAGTTGCATTGCCGGCGGCGCGTTTCGTCGAACGAAGAATTTTTTCGCCTTCGGTCGGCCCCGCCTCGGCCGCAACGGCGGCCGCAGCCTCGGCGCGCTCTTCCGTAGTCCGCGATCGCGCGGCCGTGTTTTCTGGTATTTCCCCAACGTCCGCCTCCTGCGGCCGGAAATACATCGTATCGAGGAATCCCGTGATCAATGCGACGTCGCGGCGCAACAATTCCCGCTCCTCGAGAAGGGTTTTTCCGCCGGAGACGTCGAAGGCCTCGCGGCCTGTCGAGATGAGGGCGATCATCGAGTTGTCGGCGAAATAAAAGGCCATCGGCACGCCGAGGGCGCGTTCGAGATAGAATATCCCCTCGACCATCTGGGGAGTGAGAACAGCCATGGCGTCGAGCGGATCGAGCGCGTAGATCGTGAAGAGATCTTTGAAATCCGCCAATTCCGTCTCGACCGTCCGCCACTCCCCGGATGACGAGCCGACCCTGGTCCCGGTGAAACGGCGGCCAATCACCTGCACCCGCCCCCGGAACTTGTCGGCGAAATCGAATCGCATCGCCCTGCCGCGAAATACGTCGCGCCACCGCGTTTCCGTGCGCACGTTTCCCTTCGCATCCCGCTTCGTGACCGTGTACTGTTCTTCGACGCGTACATCGCCCTGCACAAAGCGGATGCCCTTGTAGGCGGCTTCGATCAGGTCGTTGCCGCCATATCGGTCGAAGTGCGCGAAAAAATCGATGTCGCGAAGCGCGGACTGGTCGAACTGGCAGTCGGGTTTGTAGGCGAGATCGTCGAAAACCCTGGACAGGGAATCGGCCACTAAATCCTTTTTAAACCCGGCATGGTATTCGCGCCAATACCTGGAACCTATCCGTTCGAGCGGCAGTCCGCAAATAACCGCACCCGCGAGCGCCACGACCACACTGGGGGATCCCGCCCCCCAGGCGACGCAATAATACCCCACGACGCAAAATACGCACACTCCAACGACGCCGGCGAGGAATTTGAAAAGCGACGCTTTCAGCCTCAAGGTCTCCAGTCGGGACGCCACCGGATCGCCCCGCGAAGCGTTGATGCTGATCCACAGGCGGTACAGACTCCACAGGCGCTTCGCCATCCAGTACAGTATCGCGATGACGACAAAATTCCGAGTCGTCTCGAAGCCGAAAATCAGGAAGGATGCAATCAGCGCCGCCAGCGCGAAGAATATCGTCCCCACGTATCCCGCCAGAATGCGCGTCATGCTCCAAGCTCCTCCACCGTCCGAAAATAGTCAAATACCGGCAACCGCGCACCGGGAAAGGCCGAAACGCTTTTCCCGGTCGGCCGCATGTATGCCGAACGCAGTTGAGAATTCGATTCCTGAAACTTGCAGCCGGCTTCGCGCGCATAGGTTGCATGATCGAAAAACCGATTT